>JAZOXB010000098.1:0-3431 GCA_045659585.1 Faecousia sp.
GTGTAGCCTGTGGGGCTGTCGATTGCCAGAAGCTCCATGGTTTTTTGAACTGCAAAATTTACATAGGATTCCATAATAGGTTGATCTCCTTTCGTCATAGCTTTCTCTATTATACAATAAAAGGCAGGAAAAAAGCAATACAGAGTTTTATGAAGAGAAAATTACGAAAAAAAACCGTGTGTCGGGCAGGTTCTTTTGCATTCGACACACGGTTTCGATTATATATTACTTAAAACAAAGAAATTACTTTGCCTTGGTTGCGATCTCCAGCAGGCACTTAGCCATGAATTCGTCGGGAGTCATTGCACCCAGATCCTCGCCGGTACGGGTACGGACGGAAACGGTGCCGTTCTCCATGTCACGGTCGCCGATGACCAGCATGTAGGGGATCTTCTGAAGCTGTGCTTCGCGGGTCTTGTAGCCCAGCTTTTCGGAACGGAGATCGACCTCGGTACGGATGCCGGCTTCTTCCAACTGAGCGGCCAGCTCCTTGCCGTACTCATGAGCGCGGTCGGTAATGGGCAGAACCTTGACCTGAGTGGGCATCATCCACAGGGGCAGAGCACCGGCATAACGCTCGATGAGGTAAGCCAGAGTACGCTCGTAGCAGCCCAGAGAGGTGCGGTGGATGATATAGGGGGTCTTCTTCTGGCCGTCGGTGTCGGTGTATTCCATGCCGAACTTCTCAGCCAGGAGCATATCGACCTGAATGGTAACGATGGTGTCTTCCTTGCCGAAGACGTTCTTATACTGGATGTCCAGCTTGGGGCCGTAGAAAGCGGCTTCGTCAATACCGATGGTGTAGTTAACACCCAGATTATCCAGGATCTGACCCATGACGCGCTGTGCTTCTTCCCACTGCTCGGTGGTGCCTTCGTACTTAATGCCTGCACGGGCAGGATCCCACTGGGAGAAACGGAAGGTGCAGTTTTCCAGCATGCCGACGGTATCCAGACAATACTTTGCAAGATCCAGACATTCCTTGAACTCTTCTTCCAACTGTTCGGGACGGAGGACGATATGACCTTCGGAAATGGTGAACTGACGAACACGGATCAGACCGTGCATTTCGCCGGAGTCCTCGTTACGGAAGAGGGTAGAGGTCTCGCCCAAACGCATGGGCAGATCACGGTAGGAACGAGCACGGTTCAGGTAGACCTGATACTGGAAGGGGCAGGTCATGGGACGGAGAGCGAAACATTCCTTGCCATCGTCTTCCGGATCGCCCATGATGAACATACCGTCACGATAATGATCCCAGTGGCCGGAGATCTTGTACAGATCGCTCTTAGCCATGAGGGGAGTCTTGGTGAGGATATAGCCCTTCTTCTGCTCCACGTCTTCTACCCAACGCTGAAGGAGCTGGATAACTCTTGCGCCCTTGGGAAGAAGGATAGGCAGACCCTGGCCGATGGACTCTACGGTGGTGAAGAATTCCAGCTCACGACCCAACTTGTTGTGGTCACGCTTCAGGGCTTCTTCTTGCTGCTTGAGGTAGGTTTCCAGCTCTTCCTTGCTGGGGAAGGCAACGCCGTAAATACGCTGGAGCATCTTACGGTTAGAATCGCCGCGCCAGTAAGCACCGCAGCACTGGGTCAGCTTAAAGCCGTTGTGCTTAATGCGGCCGGTGTGATCCAGATGGGGGCCTGCGCACAGGTCGGTAAAGTCACCTTGGGTATAGAAAGAAATGACAGCATCTTCCGGCAGGTCGTTAATGAGCTCAACCTTGTAGGGCTCGCCCAGCTCATCCATATAAGCGATGGCTTCTGCACGGGGCTTTTCGCTCCGTTCCAGACGCAGGCGTTCTTTGATGATCTTCTTCATTTCTGCCTCGATGGCATCTAAGTGCTCACGGGTGAAGGAGAAGTCGCAATCAAAGTCATAGTAGTATCCGGTATCGATGGAAGGGCCGATAGCCAGCTTTACTTCAGGGTACAGACGCTTGACAGCCTGTGCCATGACATGGGAGCAGGTGTGCCAATAAGTTTTGCGATAGGACTCGTTTTCAAAGGTGTACAGATTTTCTTCGGACATGGTGTTTCCTCCTAATTTAGTATAGGGGTAAATAAAAAACTCACCCCTGAAATCAATCAGGGGTGAGAGAAGTCTCCCACGGTTCCACCCTGCTTGCCTCTGAGGTTGGGGATGTTCCCCTCTCAACAAGGCCGCTCTTTGACGCTGTTACGGGCGTACCCGGCTTTCCTTACTGCGATTTGGGGAAAGCGGCTCGGAAGGGGTAGCCGGGCAGAAGAATCATAGGGACTCGCACCAACCGTCCCCGTCTCTGAATGATCCGTTTTCTGTGGCTTTCTTCGTCGTTGCCTTTGTGGTTGAGCATATCATAGCACTTTTTTACGCGGTTGTCAAATAAATTATTTTTGATGTTATTATGTTAACTGAAATGTAACCAATGTAACGAAAAATAACAATATATGGTATAAAAAGTGTGGCTCATGGGTCGAAAAACCCATTATTTCTGCTTATTTCGATTTACATAATTTTGTTAAAAGTTTACATAAAACTGATAAATAAAGAAAAAACTTGACAAATCGCAAAAAAATGTTATAATTAGCTTGCGGTTACAATAAAGTAACAATAGTTTCATCAATGAAATCAAACACTATGGAAAGGAGGATACTCTATTGCAAAGAATGGAAAAACAGCCTAAACGGCGAAATCTTGTCTTTCGACTCATGGCTCTGATCTTGATGATCGGCGTCCTTGGGGGACTATTTTCCCAGTCTGTTTTTGCACGGAACAGTTATGTGATCACCGATGGTGAGACCGTGACCGTTCACCAATCCTACAGTACAGACCCCGATGTTGTTCTGGATGAAGTAGGAATCGAACTGAGCGATGAGGATACCTACACTACCAGCTATAATGATGGCGTTAGCCGCATTGACATCCAACGGATGCAGCTTGTGACCGTGGACTGCCGAGGCGAGCAGAGAACTGTAGGAACCTACGGTGAGACTGTTCAGCAGCTTCTGGACCGTTTGGGTATCATGATCGGAGCGGGGGATACTGTTTCCTGCGAACTCGATCAGCAGACCGACGACGGACTCCGAGTAGACATTGTGCATCGGGAAACGAAGTTTGAAGAAGTAGAAACTGTCGTTCCCTATGATACCAAGTACTATGAGGATGCAGAGCTGGAACCCGGTGAGGAGATCGTTCTCATCGAGGGCAAGGACGGCGTGACCCGTAATAAGGAAAGAGTCTCTTACGAGAATGGACGAGAGGTTTCCAGAGAATGCGTTAGCACGATCGTGATCTCTGAAATGGTGACCGAATTAGTGGTGCGCGGACCCCGGAATGTGCTTCGGGAACAGCCCGATGACCCGGAATATGTGGTGAAATCCGCGGCATCGAAAGCCAAGACGACCTCTACCGACAACACCATTACCACTGTTGGCGGAATGACCTAT
>JAZOXB010000099.1:0-11120 GCA_045659585.1 Faecousia sp.
ACACCGACATACGCGTAGCGTATATCATCCGGGTCGTAGATATCATACCCGATGGGTATATCATATCATAGATATATCATTCGCCCCAACGGGGCGACATGTCAGGGTCTAATGATATAATCCTCTTTCCGTGGAATGGCGGGACGGCAGGGGCCGTCGGCATAGCCCAGGATGCAATGACCGCAACCGGCATAGGTTTCGGGAATGCCCCATTTCTTCAGCAGTGCCTTTCCTTCCGGGCTGTCGAATTCCTGCTTGGCTCTGTGGATCCAGCAAGAGGCAACGCCCAGACTATGAGCGGCATTCATCATGTTGCCCATTACCAGAGAGGCATCCTCCAATGCGGTATAGACCTCTGTGTCATAGAGAACTACACAGACCGTAGGTGCGCCGTAGAAGGGATGGGTACCCTCTCTGCCCATAATGGCGGCATTCATGGTTTCCAATTCCTCGATCGCTTTGGTTTCCTGCAGAACAACGATCTTGACCGGCTGTCTTGCCATGCCGCTGGGAGCATAAGTACCGGCTAAGAGGATCTGTTCCAGAGCCTCTTCCTCCACCTGCTTAGGCAGGTAGCTGCGACAGCTTCTTCTTTCTAACAGACATTTCATGACTTCGTTCATACTGTTTATTTCCTTTCCGATATTTGTTTAAGGGAGACCTCTCCCATGAATACGGTTTTTCGGGTGCCATCGGGAAAACGAACGATGATCTCACCGTTTTCTCCAAGATCCTCTGCAAAGGCTTCTTGCTGTTCTGTGGGAGAGATCACAAGAACCTCTTTTTGCAGAGTGATGCAGGCTTTTTTGTATTCTGCCAACCATTGTGCTTTTTCTCGGATCAGACACCGATCCAATTCCTTCAGCCGTAGGATCAGGGCTTCTAATAGGGCATCTTCGTTGACCCTTCCGCAAAATTCACTGAGGGATCCGGCAATGGAACGCAATTCCTCGGGAAAGCTTTCGGTATTGCAATTGATGCCGATACCGATGATGATCCCTCCATGGGGAGCGATCTCTGTAAGGATACCGCAGATCTTCTTTCCTTGGATCTGTAGATCATTGATCCATTTGATATCCGCATCTACGGAACAAACATCTCGGATCGCTCTGCGAACCGCTACCGCTACCATGGGTGTCAGATGAAGGAGCCTGTCCGGAGATTCCCGGCGTTTTAGGAGCAGGGAGAGATAAAGCCCTCCTTGACTACTGTGGAAGCTCCGTCCCAATCTTCCCCGTCCCGCTGTTTGCACGGTACTGCATAAAATGGTACCGTGAGGGGCTTGTGTCATGGTCTTTAGGGCGGCATTGGTGGAGTCTATGGTTTCGTATCGGATCAGAGTCCATTCTTCCATGGGCTGTCCCCCTTTTCTTTAGGGTATTGCTTTTTTGCAAAAATTCGATATAATAATTGTATCTTATTTTTCTGTAGATGTAAATGCTTTTTTGAAAGGAAACTCTATTATGCGTAAATCTCTTTTGCAGAAACTGCTAATGACTGCATTGTTTACCGCATTGACTGCGGCAGGAGCCCTGCTTCATATTGGTGAGGCTTCTCTCCAGACCATGTTTGCTTGTCTTGCAGGGATCCTTCTGGGCCCTGTATGGGGAACCTTGTCTCAGGCTCTGTATGTGGTGTTGGGACTTTTGGGTGTTCCCGTCTTTGTAAGCGGCGGTGGCTTTAGCTATGTATTCCAGCCCTTCTTCGGCTGTCTCTTGGGTATGATCCTCTGTGCTTTTGTAACCGGCATTCTCACAGAGAGAACAAACTGGAATATTTGGGTCACAAGTGTCCTGGGTCTCCTGTCTGTGTATGTGATCGGTACCCCCTATTTCTATCTGATCGAACGGTATTATATCGGTGCAAATCTGGATGGGGAGCCCATTAGCTTTGGGATCGCCTTTGTGGCCTCCTGCTTTGTATATCTTCTCATTGATTTTGGCAAGCTGGTGATCTGTGCCACTGTGGGCAAGCGTCTGCTTCCCGTAGTGAGAAAAGATCTCTACGAATAATCGGAGGGTTCCTTATGAAAGTCGTAATTATCGGATCCGGTAAGGTTGGTATTACCCTTGCCGATCAGCTGGCTACAGAAGGCCATGAAGTTACGGTAATGGATCGGAAAGAAGATCGCATGGAGCGTTTGACCGCCAAGGATGTTCTTCTGTTGGAGGGGGACGGTCTCCATATCGAAGCCCAGAAGGAGGCGGGGATCCCCGAAGCCGATCTGGTGATCGCCACCATGGCTACCGATGAGCAGAATTTTACTGCTTGTATGATCGCAAAGAAACTGGGTGCCAAGAATACTGCGGCTCGTATCCGCAATCCGGAGTATATTGAATCCGTACAGATGCTGAAGGATGAGACCAACCTCCGTATGATGCTCAATCCGGAAAGAGCCTGTGCTTCGGAAATTACACGGCTTCTTCGTACACCTTCTTCCATTAAAATCGACACCTTCTCCAAAGGTCGTGTGGAGATCCATAAAACCCAATTGACAGAGGAAAATCCCCTTATAGGAAAATCCCTCATAGATATGGGTAAACTACAATCCGGCGTTCTGGTTTGCGCCGTAGAACGGGGAGAGGATCAGGTATATATTCCCGACGGCTCCTTTGTTCTGCAGAAGGGGGATCTGATCAGCTTTGTGGCAGAGCCTGCAACTGCTGTGAAATTCCAGAAGAAAATCGGGATCCCCACCAATTCGGTGCGGGAGGTCATGCTTATAGGCGGTGGTATGATCTCTTACTATCTTGCCAAGCAGTTGATCACCCTTGGGATCCGTGTGAAGATCATTGAAAAGGATCCGGAAATTTGCGAATATTTTTCTAAAAAATTAACCAAAGCTACCATTATCGAAGGAGATGGCACCGAAGAACAGCTTCTGTTACAGGAGGGCATTGCTTATATGGATGCCGTTGCTGCTCTGACCGGTGAGGATGAAGCAAATATCCTGATCTCCCTTTTTACAAAGAGTGTATCCAAGGCAAAGCGGATCACGAAGATCAGCCGATTCGGCTTCTCCCAGGTTATTTCTTCTATGGATCTGGGAAGTGTCTTCTATCCTCGCTACATTGCTTCGGATATTACGGTTCGCTTTGTTCGTGCTTTGCAAAACTCCTTCGGCTCCAATGTTGAGACCTTGTATAAGCTGATCGGAGGCAGAGTAGAAGCACTGGAATTCCGTGCGACCACGTCTTCTGCGGTCTGTGGCAAACCCCTTATGACCCTGAAGCTTCAACCAAATCTTTTGATCGGTGCCATTAACCGCAATGGTCAGATCCTGACTCCCGGTGGTAGAGATACCATTGAGCCCGGGGATATGGTAGTGGTAGTTACTACCATGAAGGGACTGAACGATCTGGATGATATTCTGGATAAACGGAGATAAAGACTATGAATTATAGAATGATTATCTCCATTCTGGGTATGGTGCTGGTGATCCTTGGAGGATTTTTGCTCATTCCCTGTGTTGTGGCCTTGATCTACGGTGAGGGGGACTTTTCAGCTCTGATCCTAACTGCCGTTGCCAGTGGAGTGCTGGGATTTCTCCTTACTCTCCTCCGTCCCAAGGAAGGCAGACAGCTCATGCATGCCCGAGAGGGCTTTGTAATGGTTGCACTGTCCTGGATCGTGATCTCTCTGGTAGGTGCTCTTCCCTTTTATCTGAACGGTGCGATCCCCTCTTATTTGGATGCGGTTTTCGAAACTGTATCCGGCTTTTCTACCACCGGAGCCAGTATTATCCCAAATGTAGAGGCTGTTCCCCACGGTCTTCTGCTGTGGCGCAGCTTGACCCACTGGATCGGTGGTATGGGAGTTCTGGTTTTTATGTTGGCGGTGGTTCCTATGTCCGGTGAGAGTATTTACCTCCTCCGTGCGGAATCTCCTGGTCCTTCTGTCAGTAAGATGGTTCCTCAAATGCGAACCTCTGCGGCCATTACCTATGGGATCTATATTGCAATGACTTTGCTACTGATCCTCCTGTATCAGGTAGGCAGAATTTTTGGTTGGGGAGAGATCTCTCTCTTTGACAGTGTTTGTCTGGGCGTCGGTACAGCGGGAACCGGCGGTTTCGCAGTTCGTATGGACGGGCTGGCAAGCTACTCCACCTATGAACAGGCTCTGACTACGGTATTTATGATCCTGTTCGGTGTGAACTTCTCCATCTATTTTTTCCTGATCTGCAGAAAATACAAGCTGGCATGGCAGAACTCAGAGCTTAAGTGCTATATTGGGATCATTCTGACGACCATTACATTGATCACGATCAATCTGATCACCACAGGGGGCTATTTCTCTACTGTGGGTGAAGCGATCCATCATGTTTCATTCTCTGTGGGTTCAGTCATTACCACAACGGGATTCGGAACGGTGGATTTTGCTCAGTGGCCGGAATTTTCTCGTGCACTGTTGGTCGTCCTTATGATCGTAGGTGCTTGTGCAGGCTCTACCGGTGGCGGTATGAAGGTCAGCCGTGTGCTGATCCTCTTTAAGAACCAGGCCAGAGAGCTTCGCCGTATGATCCACCCCCATGCAGTAGAGATCATTACCATGGATAAGAAAAAGGTGGATAAAAGTGCCATTAGCGGTACGGGAGCTTTCCTGTCCGTTTATTTTGTGATCATGATCGTTTCTATTCTCGTTGTCAGTCTGGATAATTTCGGAACGGAGAATACGGTTACAGCAGTTATGGCTACCCTGAATAATATTGGACCGGGTACCGGTGCGGTCGTAGGGCCTTTCGGTGGTTACGGAGCCTTTTCTCCCCTATCTAAACTGGTTATGATCTTTGATATGCTGTGCGGTCGTCTGGAGCTGTTCCCCATGCTCCTGCTCCTCCGCCCTTCTACATGGAGAAAGCATTGATTAGAATACAAAACCCTTCCTTTTCGGTTCATTGATCCGAAAAAGGAAGGGTTTTCTTTTATTTTTCGATAGATAAGATAGAAACAGCTTCGGTTAATAATCGGTTGATCGGCTCATTCCGAGAACCATTGGCTTTACCCATCGAAAGACGGTTCATGATTTCAATTCGGCACTGCATTGGAAGCAAACCGTACGATTGGCCTTTTGCTTTGTGGAGCAGTTATTACAAACAATATATTCCGATTAGGGTTCAAGGGTTGTATCCGATTGGGCGTTGAGAACATCTCTCTTATTTTGTCCACAGGAGCAGGAATCAACATAATCATTGTGGATCTTGCCGCAAGTACATTTCCAGCCTCCGACGGGAATAGGTTCGAAATCGGATGTTCTTACGGTAGCGGGAGAAACGGTAACAGGTACAGGGACTTCTTCGGAAGCATACGCCAATTGTTTCAGACCCATAACTGCGATCAGAAGACCGATGGAAATAACGATCATCTTTCCTGCAGATGCAATGGCTTCTATACCTTTGTTGATCTCATCCAGTTCGTCAACAATGGTATCAATGCCATCATATACATAGGTATAAAAATCTGCGCCAAAGGAGGCACCCGTAATATAATAACTACTAACATCATGTGTTTGAATAGAGAGGCCCAAAATCATGACAATAACGCCAACAATAATGGTAATGATTGCAATTGTTTTTTTCATTTCAATTTCTCCTAACAGTTATTCTGAAAATTTGTTATCTCCGGAAATTCTAAATTTATCGTTTGTTCTTGGGAATGAACTGAACGACATTTTCATCGTTGACCAGGCGGGGTCCATCTTCGGTTTCGGTAATCGTGACAACATTACTATAGGAAGTGCCGTTATATTTAAAGCTCAGTTTGATGGTGTTGTTATCGATCCATTCCCAGGTCATTCCTAAGGTCGTCCCGGATAAGAGGAAGAATCCGCCGCCATCTTCGGAGAACATAATATAGTTCAAGCCTTGTGTATTGCTCCAATGTTCATAGGATGTCAATAGTGCGGTATATTCGTCCCGGATAGCTTGTGAAATGGCTTCATAATTTTCAGCCTGCACATAATAGTCATCGGAGTTCTCGGGGATCAGTTTCGGAGTAGCACTGAGGAAATCAATGGAAAAGGTTTTAGCTGTAGCACTGGTCAGACCTTCTACAGACAGAATCAGGTTTTCCATATCAATAGTATACTTAATAGCAGTATCTTCGTGTGTACCTGTGCCATCCTCAAGGAAAACATAGGTATCTGCATCAATGGCATTGATCCATTCGCCGGAAATAGCAG
This sequence comes from Faecousia sp., assembly GCA_045659585.1. GTDB lineage: Bacteria > Bacillota > Clostridia > Oscillospirales > Oscillospiraceae > JAZOXB01. The sequence continues at coordinate 6,181 of JAZOXB010000099.1, forward strand.
AGATAAGCTTTTCGTACAATGCTTTGTCGAGGTTTTCTCTTGCAGCGGTCAAGGTGCTATAGTTGGCAACTTTGGCTTGTTCTTCTGCGGTAAGTGCGTTATAGGCCTCTTCCGCGGCAAGAACAGCATTTTCTTTTTCCGCAGTTACCTCGCCGATGCCATCAATTAAGGCTTCTGCATTTTTTACGGCAGGGCTTTTTCCACAAGCACACAGGGACAGGCATAATGCAAGAAGTAAGAAAAAAATAATAAATTTTTTCATGATATTTCTCCTTTGAAATTAAATGAGCCGGCAGTTTTCAATAAAACGCATGAGGATGGTGGCGACCTGAGCGCGGGTGGCACCGGATTGGGGCAGGAGCTTGCCGTTGGAGCCGTTGATTAGCTCCATTCCCACAGCCCAGCTCAGTGCATCGACTGCATAGCCGCTGACCGTATTCCCGTCGGGGAAGGAAGAAAGTTCCGCTCTCTCATCGGTATAATAGCCAAACTGGTAAGCATAACGGAACAAGATGGTAGCCATTTGCTCACGGGTAATGGTACCATCCGGATTGAATCGATTATTACCTACACCGTTTACGACATTGTTTGCAGATGCCCATGCAACAGCCTTTGCATAATATGCATCGGATTTCACATCACTAAAGGTGGAATTTCCCTCATCGGGAGAGCCTGCATATCTCCAAAGAACCGTAACCAGCATAGCACGGGTCATGGTTTTGTTGGGGCTGAAAGCGTTGGAAGAGGTACCGTTGAAGAGATTGTTGTTGTATGCAAACTTGATTGCCTCATAATACCAATCTGCAAGTTTGACATCGGTAAAGGGAAGGTCAAATCCGCAAACACTGCAGATGCCGTTTACCATATTATGTTCAGTGGGAGCGATTGATTCGTCTTTGGTTGTGCTACAAATTGTGCAGGTGTATCTTTTAAGACCGGTGCTTTGGCAGTTTGCGGCAGTGATGATCGTTCCTGCGTCCCATACATGGTTTCCTTTGGGAATAGATTCTGTTTTTGTGGCACCACAAGTATTGCAGGTGTAGGTTTTGGTGCCGTCCTTTTCGCAAGTTGCCTCTTGGGTGATTTTTCCGTTGTTGTAGCTGTGTGCTTGGTTTGAGCAGGGTTTAGTAATCGTAAAAGATACTTTGTGTGTACTGGGACAATCATGCCAAGTATAATAGGTGTAGAAGGACATGTAATACTCCAAGGTGTATGTGCCATAATCCCAATCATTGGAGTTTAAAGTAAGGGAAAAATCTCTGGAAAGAATGGAACTGTTATAGATTTCTTTTTCCGTATGACTTAATAAAGAACCGTATTTATCATAAATTTTAACATGAATCTTTTCGTATTTATATTCGGGAAAAATGATAAAGGTAAATAGGCCCATATTTCCCTTAGGGATTTTCATATTCCAGTCAGATGTCATCTGAATATAGGGATAGCTTGCGGCAGAGGCGGTTGCGGGGAAAAGTCCCAAAAGAAGGACAAGGCATAGTAGTGTTGCGATGAATCGTTTCATTTTGTTTTCTCCTTTTCTAATAATTAAAATATTTTGAAGATGGAAATGAAATAATTGGGTAGCACAACCCCCTTTCGTAGGAATAATTTTATTATAGTAAACATATTTACTAAAGTCAATAGTAAACAAGTTTACTATGATAAAATATATTCGAAGATACGAAGGGAGGTGGATTGTGGAATACTATATGAAAAAGATCCGAGATCTCAGAGAAGACCGAGATCTCACCCAGACCCAAGTGGCAGAAATGCTTGGCACATCCCAAACCATGTATGCACGGTATGAGAGAGGTGCCAGTGAAATGCCCATCAGACATCTGATTACCCTGAGTCGCATATATGAGGTATCTTCGGACTATATTTTAGGATTGAGAAGAGAGCCGGGGTCTATTGGTAAGTCGACGAAATAACAAACGCAAGAGAATAAAAAGCATGGGGAGTGATGCTCTGGCGGGAGCATCACTCTTTCTTTTTTCCCCGGCTCCGATTCCATCATAAGACAGAATATTGCTTCCGTCAAGAAAGGAATGGTCTGCCCTTGGGAACTGTCATAATATTGCGACAGTTGTGATTTTAAGACTATCTTTATGGAAAAATCTGTGGTATACTGATTCAAATAAGGTAGAACCAAAAAGGTGGATTATGGTATGAATCGAGTAGCACAACAGAAAATCAAGCTCCTATACCTGTGGGAGCTGTTGAAAAGAGAGTCAGAGGAAAGTCATCCTATGAAAACCGGCGAAATTTTACACGCCTTGGAGGAAGCGGGGATCTCCTGCGACCGCAGAACACTGGCGCGGGATATCTCGGACTTAAATGAATGGGGTTTTGAGGTTATGAGTGTCCTCTGTGGTCACGAAAAGGCCTATTATGTAGAGGATCGCCTGTTCTCTATGCCGGAAATTCGGATCCTTATGGATGCGGCTGAGGGCTCCGAGATGATCACAGAACGGAAAGCCTGTGAAATGCGAAAAAAATTAGCTTCCATAGGGGGGATATCCGAGGCGACTCGGTTAGAGCGGCACTCCCTTTTGCACAATGGGCGCAAGCGTAGCAATGAAGTCATATATTATTCCATTGACACTATAGAAAAAGCGATTTGGAATAATAAAAAAATCTCTTTTTTCTATTTCCGGTTGAATGAAAAAAGAGAGAGAGTTTATGAAGGGGAAAAATTCCGTTTTGTGGTGGATCCCATTGGTCTATCCATGAACGGAAATCGTCACTATCTTTCTGCAATTGATCCCCGTCGGGAGGGTGTGACTGTATTCCGGATCGATCGTATGGAGGCTGTGACTCAGGAAACTGAGGATAGATCCCTGCCGGAACAGGAAATGAAAGCCATGGCAGAGGATTATGCCAGCCAAACGGTAAAAATGTACGCCGGAAAATCTCGAGAAGTCACTCTGCAATTTGTTCCGGATATGATCCCCTCCGTTCTGGATCGTTTCGGAGAGCAGGTAGAGATCCGCACGGTGGAGAAAGGCGCCTTTGAAATTACGGTTCCTGTTATGATCAGCCCTACCTTCTGGGGGTGGCTGTTCCAGTATCAGGACAGGATCCGTCTGACTCATCCCCCTGAGGTTATCCGGGAAGCTCGGGAATTTATTGGGAAATTACCTTATTGTAGGGAGGAATCGGAATGAAACTGCTCCATACCTCGGATTGGCATTTTGGAAAGCTAATGCCAACGGGAAATGATTACGAAGAGGATCAGCGTTTTTTCCTGGATAGACTCTGTGAGCTCATAGACGATAAACAGATCGGGGCTGTTTTGTGTTCCGGGGATATTTATGATTCTGCCCGTGTTAAAGGGGAAGCCATCCAATTATTCAGCCAAGGGGCTACGAAAATCTGTAAAGAAAAGGGCATTCCTCTCATCGTCATAGCCGGCAATCATGACAGCCCTTCCCGCTTGTCTTCTTACAGCGAACTGCTGACCAAATCTAATCTGTATATTACGGGACGGATCCAACGGGATCCCGAACCGCTTTTGCTGGATAACGGAAAAGTTGCGATTTATTCTGTTCCACATTTTGAGCGGTGCGAGGTGATCAATCTGTTCCCGGAGAAAGAAAATGAAATTAAAAATATGATAGATGCTTCTCGGATTCTCTTTGATAATATTCGGCAGAATATGTCCGGGGAACGGCGGAATATTGTGCTGAGTCATTGTCATGTTACCGGGTCCAAGCTGTCTGAATCGGATCAAGCTGCTCGGATCGGTCATGCCGCCGCCATTCCTATGGATATATTCGAGGGCTTTGACTATGTGGCACTGGGACATATCCACAAAGCGCAATCCATTGCACCTCATATACGTTACAGCGGAAGTCCCCTTTCTTATTCCTTCGGCTTGGAGGAAAAACAGGAAAAGGGGGTAGTTCTCTTAGATACGGATACCATGGAGCAGATCTTTGAGCCTATTCCTCTGAAACGGAAGCGGAAGACCCTACGAGGAACCTATGAAGAGATTCTTACCCGGGATCAATACAGGGATCATTATGTCAAGATCCTGATCACAGACCGATATAGGAGTCGAGAATTGTTGGAAGAGCTGGAAAGACATTTTGACCATATTGTGGAATGTTACGGAAAAAACTTTGGAGAAAAGCCGGAAGATTATGCCCTTTCTCTGCAGGAACTGCAGGGTATGAAAGATGAGGATATTCTGCGTAGCTTTTTCCGGACTTACTATCACAGCTATGACCTGACAGAGGAAGATATCCGGCTTTTCTGTGATGCATTACAGGAAACGGGAGAGGAGGAAGTGGAATGAAACCGATTTCCATTGCGTTTCAGTGTTTCGGCCCCTATATAGAAAGACAGTTTATCGATTTTACCGGGGTGGGAGAAAACGGGCTGTTCCTGATCTGCGGAGACACCGGTGCCGGTAAAACAACCATCTTAGATGCAATATCCTGTGCCCTCTATGGAATGGCAACAGACAACAAACGGGGCAGAATGGTTTCTATGCGGGGAGAATTTGCTCCGGAGGATCAGAAAACAGAGGTAGAATTTTTCTTTGATCACAATGGTTGTACATATCGTTTCTATCGTTCCCTATTACCTAAAAAGAAAGCCGTACCAAAGAACCTCAAAGGGGAAGAAACCTTGGCACAGGTGGAACAGAAAAAAGATGGGGGCTTAACTGACAACTATCATGTTGTTTTTGAATGTGAAAGAAAGGTGGATGGAAAGTGGATCCCTATTTGGGAGGGCTCCAAGAAAGGACAGAGCGCCAATGCGGCGAAAGAAGTCATTGGGCTAAGTCATAAACAATTCTGTCAAATTGTGATCCTTCCCCAAGGGAAATTTGAGACGTTCATTATGTCCCCTTCCGGCCAGAAAGAAGAAATATTGAAATCTCTTTTCCATACCCAACGCTGGGAGGATGCTGTGAATAAACTGGAAGCAGC
>JAZOXB010000100.1:0-10243 GCA_045659585.1 Faecousia sp.
ACCGAGTTCGTAGGATGATGGGCAGAAAACAGTGCCTACTACGATAGATTTCTTCAAATTTTAGGTGCATACTGCCCTCTCAGTCAGCTACGCTGACAGCTCTCCCAGAGGGAGAGCCAAGGGCGTGCACGGACTTGGGAATAGCTCGATAAACGGGAATTTGAGGATTTCTATTGCAAGGTTTACAAGGCACGGTCGATCTCGATTTGCTGTGTCGGGCGAGGATTTATATGATCCTGGGCGTGATTATGAGGTACGCCTCCACGGATCACAGGGAGCTTGGGATCCCGGATCTCAAAGCTACGCTCCGGCTGTGCAGGGATCTTTTTCGGTTTTTCCATACATATCGCCTCCGGACATAGTATCCGGCAGAGTCAAGAGTATTATTCCAAAGAAAATACGATTATCAGACTATCATAGGAGGAACATTCCATGACAGATGAAGAATATATGCTGGAAGCATTACAATTGGCAAAGGAAGCCGCCGTTGAAGGCGAAGTCCCCATCGGCTGTGTCATTGTTGACGGAGACCGCATCGTTGGCAGAGGACGCAATCGTCGGGAAAAGGCAAAGAATGCCCTCTCCCATGCAGAGTTGGAAGCCATTGACGAAGCCTGTCGCACCTTAGGGGGCTGGCGGTTGTGGCGGTGTACCATGTATGTAACCTTAGAACCCTGTCCCATGTGTACGGGAGCCATTATCAACGCCCGTCTCCCCCGTCTGGTTTACGGTGCCGCAGATTTAAAAGCCGGCTCTTGCGGCTCATTGGTCAATCTCTTTGATTTCCCCTATAACAGCAAACCCACTGTTACCGCTGGGGTTCTGGAAGAGGAATGCAAAGCAGAATTGCAGAACTTTTTCCGTAATCTACGGGCCAATCCTGTGGTGAAAAAGTGGAATAAGCCCTCTTCCACAGGAAAATAATACACCGTTTTCGTCATATAAATTTTATCTCTGTACACAAAAATGACCGCCCACTCCTTTTTAGGGGAGTGGGCGGCGTTGGTTTATTTAGGTGCGAATCTCTCGGTGAGAATTATTCGATGGGCAGAAGCACGACTTCCAGATACTGGTCGGGCTTGGTTGCATTGGACATTGCATAGCCGCCGAAACGGTAGCCGGTGCCAAGCTGGAACAGCAGTCCACGAGTGGGATTCTCGGTGGAAACCATGTTCCACAGACCTGCAGTAACAGTGCTTGCAGTGATTGTCCAAGAATAAGCCTCTTCAACAGTGCCAAGGTTAGTGCCGGAAACATAGGACAGGTAGCCTTCTGCACCCTTGATGGCCCAGCCGCCGTCGATCTCGATCAGCTCGATAGCGTATGCTGCTGCATCAGCAGCTGCAACCTTACCATTGGTAACAGCGATCTCTGCACCATTGATCTTAGTGCCGAAAACATTAGCCATTGCATAGTACTTGCCGTCTACATAAGCAGCGATAACATACTTGCCTGCAGCCAGTTCGCTGGGTTCGGTGGGCTCGGTGGGCTCGGTTTCGGGCTCGGTGGGAGCAGTGGTAGGCTCGGTAGCCTCGGTAGTGGGAGCAGTGGTGGGCTCGGTGGGAGCAACAACCTCGCCGTCGATAGGCAGAAGCTCTACATCGAAGTATTCGGTGCTGCCTTCCTTGCCATTGCTCTGTGCATAAGCACCGAACTGATAATATTCGGTACCCTTGCTGTCTGCTGCACGGAAGAGAACAGCTCTCTTGGCATCAGCAGTGCCGATTCTCCAAGTGCCGTTGGTGCCTTCTGCAATAACCCAAGTATAAGCCTCTTCAGAGGTCTCAAGGTTGGTGCTGGAAGTATAGGACAGGTAGCCTGCTGCGCCCTTGATGGACCAGCCTTCTGCGGTCTCAGCCAGCTCAACAACATAAGCAGCTGCGTCCTCAGAAGCGACCTTGCCGTCAACAACAGCAATCTCTACGCCCTTGATCTTCTTGTCGAAAGCGTTTGCCATTGCGTAGTAGGTCTCGCCGACCTTTGCAGCAACAACATACTTGCCTGCAGTCAGTTCACCGGGCTCGGTGGGAACAGTAGTGGGCTCAGTCTCAGGCTCGGTGGGAGCAGTGGTGGGCTCGGTAGTCTCGGGCTCAGTGGTTTCGGGCTCGGTGGTCTCGGGCTCAGTCTCGGTGGGTTCTTCGCCCTGTACTTCTACAGGATAGAAGTCGAATACATACATGGAAGCCTCGCCCATGCCGTATACGGTGAATACACCCTTGCTGGTGTAGTACTCGATGTACTGTGCCTTGCCGTAAGCAACAGCAGTGTCCAGACGGATGTAGTAACCGCCTTCTGCCTCTTCCAGTACGAAGAGAGTGTTTGCACTCTGCTCTTCCACGAAACGGATGCTGGTGCCGTCAGCCTCAAGGTACTTGCCGTCCTTGGTGGTGAAGGTAACCTTGCCGTTTTCGTCGGTGGTCATCTTGAACAGAGCAACATTGGTAGCCTCAGTGGTCAGCTTGCCGTCAACCAGAGTTGCGGGAGCAGACAGATACTGTTCCTTGTTGTTGTAGATGCTTGCTTCGTTGGTCATAACAACGCTGTTAGCAACGTTGTAGATTGCAACATATTCTTCGGGAACAGTGGGAGCGGTGGTGGGCTCGGTGGTTTCGGGCTCGGTAGTTTCGGGCTCGGTAGTCTCGGGCTCGGTGGTTTCGGGCTCAGTCTCGGTGGGTTCTTCGCCCTGTACTTCTACAGGATAGAAGTCGAATACATACATGGAAGCCTCGCCCATGCCGTATACGGTGAATACGCCCTTGCTGGTGTAGTACTCAATGTACTGTGCCTTGCCGTAAGCAACAGCAGTATCCAGACGGATGTAGTAGCCGCCTTCTGCCTCTTCCAGTACGAAGAGAGTGTTTGCGCCCTGCTCTTCAACGAAACGGATGCTGGTGCCGTCAGCCTCAAGGTACTTGCCGTCCTTGGTGGTGAAGGTAACCTTGCCGTTTTCGTCGGTGGTCATCTTGAACAGAGCAACATTGGTAGCCTCAGTGGTCAGCTTGCCGTCAGCCAGAGTTGCGGGAGCAGACAGATACTGTTCCTTGTTGTTGTAGATGCTTGCTTCGTTGGTCATAACAACGCTGTTAGCAACGTTGTAGATTGCAACATATTCTTCGGGAACAGTGGGGGGAACAACGACTTCTTCTTCCTTGCCACAGCCGGTGCAGGTGCCGTTTTCATAGGTGTGCTCGCCGGTAGCGGGGATGGATTCGGTCTTGGTAGCTTCGCAGAGGGTGCAGGTGAACTCTCTGACACCGATTTCGGTGCAGGTGGGTTCCTTGGTGACCTTACCTTCGTCCCATGCGTGGACGCAGGGCTGATCGTCGTTGCCGCCGTCAGACAGAACGTAGACCTGCATTGCGCGGAAAGCTTCGCTGGTGTACTGGTTGGTTGCATCATAGGCAGAGAAGTTGCCGTAGCTGCTCCAGGACAGGTGCTTGCCGTTCTGGTTTACAACATAGACATGGTCTGCGGTCTCGGCAGCTGCCAGAGTCCATGCATCATTGTCCTTGTCGTAGGGGATAGAATTGTAGGTGCCGTCGATGGACAGCTTTTCGCCTGCTGCGTTGATGAGGTTGAAGCCCTCGCCGTCAGCTGCGACAGTCCATACGATGGTAGCGTCGGAGGTAACGATCTTGCCGTCCTCGGGAAGAACGTCAACGCCGCCCTTGTAGTAGGTGCCCAGGATCTCGCTGCTCAGAGCCTTGTTCTCTGCAGCATATACGATGATGATCTTGTCGCCGTCCTTGATCTCATTCTTGAGCTCATAGGTCTCGCCATCAACGGGAATGGTGGGATCGGTGGACTCGGTAGTGGGATCGGTGGAAGGAATGGGAGTAGCATCCTTCTCATAGAAGGACAGAGCCATGAGCTCGTCATTGAGCTTGTAGTAGCCACTCCAGTAGTTCTTTGCTTCGTACCACTGCATGTAGTAAGCCTGAGAAGGATCACGATCCAGGTTTACCAGATAGAAGGTACCTTCCTTCTCTGCTGCACGGAGTTCCCACTTGTAGTTGACGCCGCCCAGAGAAATGCTGGTGAACTCGACGCCCATACCCAGCTTCTGACCGTTGTAGGACAGGGTGTAGAAGTCGCCTTCCTTGCCGACAGTCCAAACGATGGTCTTGTCGGAGGTGGTGATAACGCCGTCAACGGGGTTTACTGCAACACCGGGGTTGTAGTAGCTGGTGCCGTAATCAGCGCCCAGAGCAATGTTTCTGCTGTCGCAGACAACGATGATCTCTGCGCCTTCTCTCAGCTCGTTGACACGAACAAACTCGTCACCGTCGTCGGGATCGGTGGGAGGAACGGTAGTCTCTTCGTTATCTTCAATGTCGATGGGATCTGCGCCCTTTACATAGAAGGACAGAGCCATAAGCTCGTCGTTGAGGTTGTAGTAGCCACTCCAGTAGGTCTTTGCTTCGTACCACTGCATGAAGTATGCCTGAGTGGGATCACGGTCCAGGTTTGCCAGATAGAAGGTAGCAGCATTCTTAGCCTCGCGGAGCTCCCACTTATAGTTGACGCCGCCCAGAGAAATGCTGGTGAATTCGGTGCCCATACCCAACTTCTGTCCATTGTAGGAGAAGGTGTAGAAGTCGCCTTCCTTGCCAACGGTCCATACGATGGTTTCGTCAGAGTTGGTGATGATGCCGTCAACGGGGTTGACTGCAACACCGGGGTTGTAGTAGCTGGTGCCGTAATCAGCGCCCAGAGCAATGTTCTTGCTGTCGCAGACGATGATGACTTCGTCGCCTTCCTTCAGCTCGTCAACACGGCCAAAGGGAACGCCGGGCTTATCGCCGCAACCGGTGCAAATGCCATCTACATAGGTGTGCTCGCCGGTGGGATCAATGCTCTCTTCGACCTTGGCGCCGCAAGCGGTACAGGTCAGAGTCTTGATGCCGTAGCTACCGCAGGTGGGAGCCAGGGTGATCTCCTCGGTATAGGTGTGCTCGCCGGTAGCAGGAACGGGTTCCTTTTCGGTTTCGCCGCAGATGGTGCAGGTGTAGGTCTTAGTGCCGCTTGCTACGCAGGTGGGTTCCTTGGTAACAACGCCATTGTCCCATTCGTGCTCGCATACGGGATCAGCAAGCCAAATGATCTTAGCAAACTGAGCGCGGGTAGCCTGACCCTGGGGATTCAGCTTGCCGTTGGAGCCGTTGATGATGCCTTTGCCGATTGCCCATGCAAAAGCGTTCTTTGCATAGTCGGAAACCTTAGCAGCATCGGAGAATGCACTCAGATCGCCGGTGCCGGCGGGGGTGCCAAAGTAACGGTGGATCATAACCACCAGCTGCTCACGGGTAACATTCTCGTTGGGGCCAAACTTGGTAGCGGTCAGGCCGTTAACGATGCCGTTCTGCTGTGCCCAAGCAACGGGGTTTGCATACCAGTCAGCGGTCAGGTCGGTGAAGGTTGCGGGGCCGCCAACGGGGGGCTGACCTGCAATACGGTACAGAACCGTAGCGACCTGGGCACGGGTACTGGTGCCTTCGGGGTTAAACTTGTTTGCGCTTACGCCCTGCATCAGACCTGCTTCATAAACAGCCTTGACATAGGGAGCGTACCATGCGTTATCCTGCACGTCCTTGAAGGGGCCTACATTGGCCGCAAACACGGAAGGCATAACGCCGAGAATCATGACAACTGCAAGAAGCAGCGCAAGGACTCTCTTGAACTGGTTTTTCATAGTGTTTCCTCCTTTGAATTTCCAAAAATTTCGAGCATAAGCCCACTTTGGTTATTATATAATATCAACTTTTTTCCATAAACGCAAGGTGATGTCGGTGTTTTTCTCCATTTTCACAAAGCCCTTTTTAAAAAGAGGATATTTCTAACATTTCCACCCGATTTATCCATGTTTTCATAATCATTTCATGTATTTCTCCGTAAAAATAGTACACAATGAAACAAAATCAAAAAGCAGAACGACCCTTTTGCCATTCTGCTTTTTGACTACAGCTATGGAGTTACTCTTCTTCGATACCGAAACGATCGGAAAAGTTCTTCTTTTTGGCACGGATCCGCACGGTATAGGCAGTGATCCAGCAGTTTTCCATTCCATCCATTGCCAGTGCCAACCCTACAAGGAACAGAGCCCGAACCAGACCCGTCTGCAGGGCCGCCGCCGCAAAAGCACCCGCCGCTCCCAGTCCCAAAGCCGTTCCCAGGATCACGCCCCAGCACTTCATACCAAAATGACGGGCATCCAGAGACATCTGAACCTTCAACAGGGCATCAAGGAGAACATATGCCACCAACAGCAAATGCAACACCCCGTAGTTCTGCTCCGGAGACAGGATCAAAAGCAAGGTCAGGATCTCGCAGAAGATACCAAAGGCAAAATCATATTGGAACGCCAGACGATACAGGTCGTTGGAATAGAAGCCAAAGATCTTCGCCCCGCCGGTCAAGCCGAAGAGGATCCCTAACAGGATCCGCTGTGCCACGATCTCCTCCATGCTATCAATGGTCATGAGAAGAACTCCCGCTATCAGCATGAAGGAGGCAGATATAAGATTGATGATCTTCGCACTGCGAACGATCCCGTTGTTTTGTTTCATATTGTGCTTCATAGGTGTTCCTCCAAATTTCGGGGATGGGCAGTGCAATATTCCAGTGCACTGCGGATACCGCCCTCAAAGCTTCTGAGAAGACGGCGCAGATTTTGTTTCATAGTCGGGGCATCGGGCCCGGTGACCCACTGCTCCAGGATCCCGTAGATCCCGTGAGTCACGCTGTCACAGATCATTCGTCTGTCAGCGATCTCCACTTGCAAACCCGAAAGGTTGCGGTCTATGTAGTGATCAATCATCGCCTCAAGGAGGCGGTTGAGATACAATCGCATGGTATCACTCTTTTTAGAGCTCATAATATGTCTGCCGGTTTGTGGGCTGTCAAAAATATTGCCGATCATAGTCAGGAGCATCTCATCCCAGGGAGTATCGGCCGGAAGAGACAGCCATGCCTTACGGGTCTGCATATCCAGATAATCGTCAAAGAGGTCATATATATCCTCATAATAATAGTAGAATGTATTACGGGTCAAACCGCAGTCCTCTACAATGTCCCGAACAGTGATCTTGTCCAGAGACTTGGCAAAGAGAAGACGGCGGAAGGATTCCTGGATCTGTTCTTTTCCTGTGGATCTCATGAAAAGCCGCCTCCTTCCTGTTTCGGTTCCTATAGTGTATCATATTCTCCACCCTTTTGCAAGGTTTTCAAATGACTCTTTACAGAAGAGTCGATTTGGTGTAAAATAGAAACAAACAAATTTCGACAAGAGGTGATGGAAATGAAATGTATTCGTTGCGGAACAGAACTCAAGGACAGCTCCGTATTCTGCCCCGATTGCAGTAAGGTGACCTCTGTCCCCCTGCCCCCCTCCCCTTATATGAGCAGAAAGATCGTGATCCCCAAGCGTAAACCACCCCAGACCGTTAAAAAGGTCGAGCCGAAAAAGCCCGATCCAAAAGAGCCCCGCGGAAGTCGGTGGATCCTGTTTTCCGCGATCCTTCTTCTGCTGACTGCACTGATGATCCTGCAAGGTGCCTATACCTATAGAGAAAAAGAAGCCTACGCCGCCGAGGTTGCCCGTCTCCAAGCCGTGGAAGACGAATGCGTCCGCCTGACAGACAAGCTGAGACAAGCCGAAAGCTCCGTAACCGCTCTGGAGGAGGAAGTGAAAGCCCTGGGCTCCGATGCCTATCTCCGTGCTCGCGAGGATCTGAAACAGGCCGAAGAGGAAATCACCCGTCTCACCGGAGAGCTGACCCGTGCACAGCAGTCCGTGGCAGACTTAGAGGCACAGTTAGAACTTCTGCGGGAGAAAACCGACTTCTTCGATACCTATATCGTTTTCCTGCAGGAAGACGGAACCGAGGTCTTCCACAGCTATGATTGCGAAACCTTTACCCGCCATGGCTACAAGGCTTATAACAAGCAACAGGCACTTTATCTGGGATACCAACCCTGTCCCCTGTGTCAATAAAGAAGTTATGCATCAGCCGAGAGCCGTCAAACAGTGACAGACTCTCGGTTGCCTCCTCTGCAAAGAGGGTCCTGTCCCTCTTTCGGGAAAGGCCCCGTATCCTGTAGAAAGCTGTCGATTCCCGTTGTCGAATCCCAAGGCGAATGACATTATTTTGTCACAAGGTGTAGATAATTTGCCATTTCGTTGTAATATATTTGACCTCGAAATGTTATATTTCCTGTCGAAAACCCTCGTTTTGTTATTATTTGTCGAACAGTATTTAGGACTTTTCTCCGAAAACACCTTGCAAATCATCGAACGGTATGCTAAATTAAAGCTACCACTTAATAACACAGAGTTTTTTGGAGGAGGATCAATCACCAATGGAAAAAATGTACCGTGTACTGCTGGCCAACAGCAGTGAGGATTTCAGTGACAAGCTAGGCACCGTTTTGCAAAATTCAGATAAGTATGCCGTGGTGGGAACCGCAAATGACGGCCTTCGAGCCATTGAGTTGCTTAAGACCACCAAGCCGGAAATCCTCATTGTAGACACCATGCTACCTCAAGCTGACGGCATTGCCGTACTGAAAGCCGCCAACGCAATGGAAAAGAAGCCCCTGTTCCTGGTCATGGCAGACTTTATGACAGAATTTATCTCCGGACTTCTTTTGACCCAGGGCGTTCAATATATACTCCTGAAGCCTTGCACCCCTGCCGCCGTTCTGGAACGGTTGGAGCAAATGCGTGAGGCCCTGAAGCATCAAAAGCAATACAGCCGCTTTGAGACCAATATTGAATCCATGGTCACTTCTATGATCCATGAAATCGGTGTTCCCGCCCATATTAAGGGATATCAGTACTTACGGGAAGCTATTATGATCGCCGTAAAGGATATGGATGTGATCAATGCCATTACCAAGGTCCTGTATCCTCAGGTAGCAAAGGCCTTCGGAACCACTCCCAGCCGTGTGGAACGAGCCATTCGTCATGCCATTGAGGTCGCTTGGGATCGGGGCGATCTGGATACCCTCCAGAGAGTTTTCGGCTATACCGTAAGCCTCACCAAGGGCAAGCCTACCAACTCCGAGTTTATTGCCCTCATCGCAGATAAGTTGCAGCTTCAGCTTAAGGCTACCGGAGCCATCAGCGTTTAAGATCATACCGAAAGGAGGTCCCTTATGAAATACAGTTTTTCGGTCGCACTGCATCCTTGCGGAAGCTGTGTCTCCCATAGCCATTGCAGGGATTGTTGCAGTCGTATCCAAGAGGATCTCCGGGGAAAATCCCGGATCTTTGACCCCGTTCTGGATCCGGAAAAGAAGATCCTAACCGTAGAATCGGACATGTCCCCCGATGATCTGGAGGATCTCCTGGATGACATTGGGATCTTTGTTCTGTAACCACAATAGCAATCACAGTTTATGGGCTCCGAAATCGGAGCCCGCTTTTCATACTTATTTCTAATAAAACGGATTGACTGTTTTATTATGCCGCTAATAAGCGGCATGGCGGCTGGCCGCCAAGAAATGCCGTGTAATACTGTTTCTTCCCCCTGAGGCGGTGCAGGATATTTATCCTGCGATAAAATGGTTTTCTAACCATTTTATTAAGAAACAGTATCATACCGCCTACCATCTTCAAATTCCCGTTTGTCGAACAGCTTTCCCAAGTTGGTAAAGACCCTTGCCTCTCCAATGGGAGAGGTGCCGCGACTGCGGCGGAGAGGGCAGTAGGGGGCGGCAAATTCGTAGTGAGTTCGTAGTAGGCAGAGAAGTGGATGGTACTTTCTCTGATAGTTGGTTCTGATTTCTACTGCCTACTGCCCTCCGATCCTTATATTCCATAAACAGCAAAGCTATTTATGGAATCTTTTGTGTCCAAGGACACAAAAGTCGGCTCATGGGAGGTTCTACGCCCTTACGGGCTATAAAAATAGCCATTATCATGTCTATTTTTAAAGAACCTCTCAATCAGTCGCCCAAGGGCGACAGCTCTCCCATAGGGAGAGCCAAGAGACTCTGCGGACTTGAGGACAGAGCAATAAACTGTGAATTGTAGGGCAATTGCTACATACTTTAGCACCGAAATTTCAATCCGTGGGGTCGCCACACCGATATATGCGTAGCCTATATCATCCGGGTCGCAGATATCATACTCAAGGGGCATATCATTCGTACCGCCGGGGCGAAAAAACCACCCTGCAGGTTGCCCTGCAGGGTGGTTTGGATCAGATTGGATTACTTGGTGCCGAAAATGCGGTCGCCT
>JAZOXB010000101.1:0-10730 GCA_045659585.1 Faecousia sp.
AGGGGTAAGGCTCGACGTAGACTATGTCGTTGATAGGTCAGGGGTGTAAGTGCAGTAATGCATTAAGCTGACTGATACTAATAAGCCGAAAGCTTGACCTACATGAAGGAAGCAGGCTCGGTTGCACGAATAATCGAATCAGAGAATCAGATATGTTCAGTTTTCAGGGTATATCCCAAACGTTCCAAATAAAAACCCAGCGTAGCGGATTTTATTTGGAGAGGAGATGCAACGGAACGTATGAGTTTTGATGTTTACATCGAAACGAAGAATGTGAAGTTTGCATCGACGAAGTTGGTGTTGATTGCGATGAGGGTCCACCTGTTCCCATCCCGAACACAGAAGTTAAGCTCATTTGCGCCGACGATAGTTGCCGGGCGACTGGCCGTGAAAATAGGTAACGCCAACATAAACCTCCACAGAAATGTGGAGGTTTTCTTTTTGTTCGTCATCGTCTTTGCCCAATACTGAGTTGCAATAAAAAGGATTTCTTTTTATTGCCCTTTTGTGCCATAGGCACAAAAGTCGTCTTATACCGATTTCTACCCCCTATCTGGCTATAGAAAGAAGTCGTTTTGATGACTACTTTCTAAAGAAATCGGGATAAAACATGCCATCGGACTGTTTTTTCACGGCAAAACGATAGTCGCTTTCTAGCCGTGAAAATAGGTAACGCCAATATATGCCTACTCAAAAGAGCAGGCTTTTTTCTTTTCTTCGACAAGCATACTTATATGTCTCTGTTTTAAATATCCGTTTGTCGGTCTGTTTTCAAATTCGCACAAGCCACTTGGCTCTCCCTCTGGGAGAGCTGTCAGCGTAGCTGACTGAGAGGGCAGTATGCACCTATATTTTGAAGAAATCTAGCGTAGTAGGCACCGTTTTCTGTTATCATCCTACGAACTCTGTTCTTTAATGAAAATCCCTACTGCCCTCTCCGCCTCATTTGGGGCACCTCTCCCAGAGGGAGAGGCAATGGACTCTGCGGACTTGATAAACAGACCGACAAACGGGAATTGGCAGAGATCACACCGATTGTATTATGATAGAATTGATATATTGAAATCATTGTGTTTTTATGGTATATATATTATAAATCTTTTATGTGGAAGGGATATCAGTTAAGAAGCTTCAATTTCGAAGAAAACGGAATTGTTTTTAACTGTCATGTCAACTATGATTTTCTATTGGATTGTCGCTGGGTTTTTTTATATTGGGATGCTGGCAGTTATCTTCTACCGACTTCGGGACATTCAACGCAACCCACAAAAGTATAAGGAAATCAAAGGCTGGGATCGGTATAAAAAGTCCTTTTGGTATGAAAAGAAGTACAAACGATACGGCCTTGGGTATTATGCATCACTGATCATTGGGATCCCTTTTCTATTTTTGTTTTTACAAGGATATTACTATGTTTGTGGGGCACTTCATTGTATTTTCCCTGCCCTTGCGGGAAATGGGAGGGATAGCGACTTTTTCTATATTGGAGGCTGTGGCTGCGTTTTCTATCAAATAGCCTTAATGCAATATTTGCTTTTTAGAATTCATCGTCCTATGTTTGTTGCAGCTCGTATATATTCTACGGAATGGGATTGGGTGCAAGAGGGTAAATATCATTTGGCATGGAGAAATGTGTATCGCTGGCTCTTTTGGTGTACGCTGATTTGTATGCCCTTTATGCTCATTGGACTTGTTTTATAATTTCATTATTAGGAGATTGTTTTATGTTAAAGATCGGTTTTACGTTTTCTACGGAAGGTCAGAACTTTTATATTCGTAAGAGATATACCCGTGTATTTCTGGAATGCGCCAAGGCTGCCGGATATACGGATGTAGTTCCCTATGTGTTGCCCATTGTAGAGGATCCGTTTATTATCGAAACCTTTGCAAAGGAAATGGATGGATTTATTTTCACCGGTGGTGACGATGTGGATCCGGCTTCCTATGGGGAAGAGAAGCTGCCCGAGTGTGGGGAAGTGGAACAGGAGCGAGATGCTTTTGAACTGGCCATGCTTCGGGAATGCGTGAAGCAGAACAAGCCTGTTTTCGGCATCTGCCGTGGCATCCAGATCATGAATACCTTTTTAGGGGGTACCCTTTGGCAGGATCAGCCTACCCAACTGGGGAAAACAGAGCACTGCACCAAGGATGAAAAGGGTCATACCCACCATCCTGTAAAGGTTACTCCCGGATTCCTCTATGATCTGCTGGGCACCGAGGATATTATGACCAACAGCTACCACCACCAATCCGTAAAAGCTCCCGGAAAGGGTGTACAGTGCGTAGCCTTCAGTGACGGTGGCGACATTGTAGAAGCCATCGATGTGCCGGAAATGCCCTTCTTCCGTGGCGTCCAGTGGCACCCGGAGGTCAACCCCGATGAGATCTCTCAGGCCCTTTTTGCACAATTCTTAGATGCTGTGAAGCAGAACACCCAAGGCCGATGAAGAAAAAGTACCGCCGAAACAGAACGGTCAGTGCCGGTGGATTGCTAATTCTAATTATAGCACTGATTTGGGCTTTAGCGATCAGTGACGGAGGCCTCGGGATCCTTGCGCATTGGGGGATCCGGGGCGAGAAACACCATACCGTTACAGCCCTCTGCACCGATGTAGATATTACTTACCGATTCAATATGCTGAAGGGAGACCGTTACAACGAGGAAAAAAGCTATACCTTTTCCTTGGATCACGGAGAGCGGTATCGCATCAATATCACTGCTTCTGCCCTTCAAGAAATCGGTTTGACGGAAGAAGACTTGGATGCCCTGGAAGGCAATGTTCTGACCGTAGAATATGTAAACAGCCCCTTTTCCGTTTATCCGCTTATATCCTTGGGGACGGGTAACGAGATCCTGATCCCCGTTGACTTTTCTGTACAAAAGTGGGAAGCTATATGGGGATCCGCTCACCTGTTACTTGCGTTCTTCGGCGGTGTCGGTATCCTTTTCATCCTTTGTGACAGTTTGTCTCCCCTTATCCGCTCTGTTAAGAAAAAGAGACGCCTTCGCCACAAAAAGCTCCGCCGCCAACAACAGTTGGAACAAAAATCCCGGAAAGAATCCTAACTGCACAAATTCCCAATTTATCGATGAGATTACCGTACCTCACCGTAGGGACGCCCGTCCCTACGGTGAGGTACGAAAATGCAAACAGATCGCAAAATTGGAATTTGAAGATGTATGAGAAGGAGAACCCTATGGAGATAATCAATTATTTTGAACAGGACAAAAAGGCCGAGCTTCTTGCAAAGATCGAGGCTTGCGATTGGGGTGCGGTACGGTTTCTTGGGGAACTGCTTCGGAAGGGAACTTTTTACGACATGCTGGGGGGATGGGGTGATCTATACCTCCTTATGGATGGAGAGGAACTTGTTGCATTTGGAACCCTCACGGGGCAGGATGCCATACGAGACGAATCTATGACCCCTTGGATCGGATTTGTCTTTGTACAGCCGGAATATCGGGGGCATCGCTACAGTCAGCTTCTTCTGAACCATTGCGAAAGGGAAGCTGCTAAGCTGGGGTATTCCAAGATTTACATCGGAACAGATCATGTTGGACTCTACGAAAAATATGGCTATACCTATATGGAAAACCGCCTTGACTATTGGGACGACGATACCCGGATCTTGTATAAGAATATTTAAGGAAAATGATCCTTTCATGGAAGAAAACTCTATGAAAGGGTCTTTTTCAAAGATTGGCGATGTTCTCTTGCAATTTCTGAACAAGTGTGGTATGTTGGAATGGGATAAATTTTCCCAATAAATTCAGGAAAGAGGTTAGGCTTATGAAACGTATTTTCTCTGTTGTTCTGACTCTCGCGATCCTTTTGAGTATGTTTGGCGGTATTGCAGAAACCGTTTCTGCGGCGGAAATGCCTGCCGAAATGCTCCCAGCCTATGAGGAGGAAGCGTATCCCACGCAAGGCACCTGTGGGGAACGCCTGAAATGGGAGTTTCATTCCAATACCGGAACTTTGCAAATTACCGGCTCGGGACCTATGTATGACTACGGCGTTGAGATCTGGTATGAATCTGTAGATCCCGATGTAGAAGAGAGCGTTCGTTCCCCCAAGGGAGCAGCAGATCCCATACCTATGGCTGAAACCACGAAGGAAATGGCTCCTTGGTATGAATTCCGATATCTCATTGAACACGTAGAGATCCAATACGGTGTTACGACCATCGGTGACGGAGCATTTTACTATCATTTTTATCTAAACAGCGTTAAGATCCCCGAAACCGTGACCTCCATTGGAAACGATGCCTTCTACGGATGCGAGCTGGAAGAACTGATTTTCCCGGAGGGGTTAAGAAAAATCGGTAGCTATGCCTTTGAAGCTTGCGGGGAACTGACGGATGTTTATATCCCGGCTTCCGTAGAATACATCGGAAACGGAGCCTTTGCTTCCTGCTATGCTCTGCAGAAGATCCGAATGAGCCCGAACAACAACCATTACTCCGTTGACGACAAGGGCGTTCTGTATAGCAAAGACAAAACCTTGCTGATCCAATGTCCTGGGGGCTTCCGTGGGGACTACGAGGTCGCTCCGGAGACCCGAAAGATCGGATCCTATGGTTTTAGCCGTTGCGAGCTGGAATCCTTGTCTCTGCCGGAAGGATTGCAGGTCATTGCATTCGGTGCATTTTACTTTGCTGAAATCTATGATACCCTTGTGCTCCCTACTTCTGTGGAGAGCTTGGAGGATCGGGCATTTTATAATTTTGACGCTCCCGGCATTGTTATCATGAATCCCGATTGTGAGATCGGCTGGGAATCTCTGTATTATGCAGGTATCGTATTTGGCTATCCCGGCTCAGAGGCAGAGGTGGAGCGAGACAACGACTGGCCCTTTGTGGGACACATTCCCGTAGACGGCACTTGTGCGATCTGCGGTGCGTCTATGGCTATGAGCGGTCAATGCGGCGATGATGCTACATGGGAGCTGGTTCAAGAAACCAATGGTTGGACGCTGTATATCCGTGGCACGGGAGCCCTGTGGTCTACCTGTGATTTTGAGGTTTACAACGGTCTCACAGAGCGTGTGATTATTTCCGAAGGAATCACGGAGGCCGGCAATTTCCACCGTAGCACCATTCTAAACTATGTAGAGCTTCCCCAATCTCTGACGACCCTAATGCCCTGTGCTTTTGAAGAATGCAGAGCCTTAAGATCCATTGTGATTCCGGATGGAGTAGAGAGCATTCCCGACAGTTGTTTTTATAAATGTATCAACCTTCAAAAGGTGACTTATCCCACAGGGCTCCGTTCCATTGGGGACAATGCCTTCTATGAATGTGACGGACTCAAGCAGGATGTACAATTTCCGGAAACTCTGGAATCTATTGGAGAGTATGCCTATTCCGGATGTGACTTCCTGTGGACAGTGACCTTGGGAGCCAATGTGCGTTCTATTGGGGAAGGGGCCTTTGCGGGTTGCTACAGAGTGCGATTCAAGGTATCGGAGGAAAATACCGTATTTTCTTCCGATGAAAATAAGGCTCTGTGCAATGCAGACGGAACGGTTCTCCTTTGCTGGCCCGGAAATCTGGGTGGGGAAGTGACCATTCCTGCCTACATTAAGGAAATTGCCCCCTCTGCATTTGCATATCATCAGCGGTTGACCACAGTATGGATCCCCTCCACAGTGGAAAAGGTGGGAGAAGGTGCCTTCCGCAGCTCTACTATCCGGAAGCTGATCTATGAACCCAATGATTGGCTGGTCCCTGAAGAATGCTTCCATGACTGCAGGCTGTTGGAGGAAATCCATCTGGGAGATGAGATTACTACCATTGGGGAATGGGCGTTCGCTTTTTGCGAAAGTCTGAAGGAATACACCTTGGGCGAAAATATAACCTACGTGGGACTATGCGGTTTTGAATTTGTCAATGCTTTGGAACGGGTTACGATACTGAATCCCAACTGCTATTTTGAGCCATTCTCCTTAGGCGCCGAACTCGGAAGTGTGATCCGTGGCTACCCCGACTCCACGGCAGAGGAATATGCGGAAAAATATGGACTTTCCTTCGAGGCTCTGCCGGAGGAAAACCGACCGGAGCCGCCCTTCACCATTGAAGACTTTACAGATTGCGATGCCGAGTGGTATCAAGAGGGGATTGACTTTATGCTCCGCCGTGGATACATGAACGGCGTAGGCAAGGATACCTTTGCACCCGATAACACCTTGAACCGTGCCATGGTGGTTACGGTACTGTACCGGGTAGACGGCACTCCCGAGGCAGAAGGCTCCTCTGCCTTTGCAGATGTAGCAGAGGGCTTGTGGTACAGCGATGCTGTGGCATGGGCAGGGGAGACCGGCATCGTCAACGGTATAAACGCCACCACCTTTGCTCCGACTAAGGCCATTACCCGTGAGCAGATCGCCACCATCCTGTGGCGCTATGCCGGAGAACCGGAAGCTGAGGGTGATCTAAATGCCTTTACAGATGCCGGGGACAGCAGCGACTATGCGCAAAAGGCTATGTCTTGGGCTGTGTCTGTAGGGATCCTCCAAGGCACAGGCAAGGGCGAACTGAATCCCACCGCCAATGCCACCCGAGCACAGTTTGCCTGTATGGTACACAGATACCTAACGAAAGTATAATAGGCAGAAATTTACCGAAATAAAAGACAGACTCTTTCCTTTGGAAATCCCTTAGGAAAGAGTCTGCTGTTATAACATGACCGAGGAACGAAATCAAAACGCCAAATCACAGTTTATCGCTCTATTGCAAGTTTGCTCAAGACCCTTGGCTCTCCCTCTGGGAGAGCTGTCGCCTTTAGGCGACTGAGAGGGCAGTAGGCAGTAGAAATCAGAACCAACTATCAGAGTAAGAACCAATTGCTTCTCTGCCTACTACGAAATCGGTACAAAATTAGGAATCCCTACTGCCCTCTCCGCCGCAGTCGCGGCACCTCTCCCATTGGAGAGGCAAGGGGCTCTACCAAATTGGGAAGCAGTTCGACAAACGAAAATTGGACGATATGGAATAGGGGGATGGTTGGGGGAACTCGGATGAAAAATTTTCTTTAGATGGAAAAAATATTGTAACCATCGGTTTCGTTTTTCGGTCTTATAGGGTGAGAGGGTCTTGTAATTGCTGTATATTTGTGGTATGGTAAAACAAGAAGACCCGGATCTTCACCATTTTAAAAGAAAAGAGGTAACACATATGAAACGCATAGTCTCTGTTTTTTTATCTATGGTATTGCTTTTAGGCTGTTTTTCAACTGTATTTATGCCGGTTACTGCGGCAGAACGATCTGTGGATCCTCCTGTAGGTCTTAGGGAAACGGGAGATCCCACGGAGGGTTCTTGCGGTCCCAATGTGAGATGGGCATATGAGGCAAATACAGCCACCCTTCGGATTTCCGGCTCCGGTGCTATGACGGACTATGGCATTGAGATCTGGTATGATTCTGTTGAACCTGATGTAGAAGAGGCTGTCCGCTCTGCCCGTTTTACCGGGAAAGAGGATCGGGTAAAGGGCTATGCCACAGACGAACTGGCACCATGGTATCGTTACGATTACTATGTCTATATCGAAACTGTGATCATCGAAGAAGGAGTTACCTCTATCGGTTCTGGTGCATTCTTTGACTGCTTCTGCCTTCGCCGTGTAGAGATCCCGGAAAGTGTAACCTCCATAGGAAATTATGCCTTTGATGGCTGCCATGATTTAGAGGCAATGACCCTTCCTACAGGGCTGAAGGTGATTGGTAACGAGGCCTTTATGGGCTGTAGCGGTTTAGAGGAAATTTATATTCCCGAAACGGTGGAAACCATCGGGTTTGGTCCCTTTGCATCCTGCTCAGGTTTGACCACCATTGAGATCAGTGAGGCAAACCCCTACTATTGTGTGGACGAAGCAGGGGTACTGTTTAATAAGGAAATGACCGAACTGATCCAGTGCCCCACGGGGTTCCGTGGTGTATATGCTGTTCCGGCCGGTGTCACGGAAATCCGAGCTGATTCTTTCTACGGATGTGTGTTAGAGGGGATTACATTCCCGGAAGGTCTGAACATCATCGGCTCCGAAGCCTTTGCATGGACAGAAATCGGCGGAGAGATTGTGATCCCCGTAACGGTGGAAGAAATCCAATTCCGGGCGTTTTATCAAGCATCGGTTTCCACTATGGCCATTTGGAACCCGGACTGTGTGATCGATCATGAAGGGTTGTATTGCTCCGGTGTGATCTTCGGCTATCCCGGTTCGGAGGCAGAGTTTTCCACCTATGTAGGAACCTTTGTAGGCCATCTGCCCTTGGATGGATTCTGCTATATCTGCGGCGAACCTATGATCCTAGCGGGACAGTGCGGTGATGATGCCTACTGGGAATTGAGAAAAGAGGAGAGGGGCTGGACTCTGTATATTACGGGAACCGGCACCATTTGGGAAGAACCGGAGTATTCCGCCTATAACTCCTTGATCCGATATGTGGAGATTTCAGAAGGCATGACAGAGATCGGTGGTTTTCAGTACTTTACAGAGCTAAGAGCGATACAGATCCCCCATACACTCACGGAGCTAGGGAGATATTCGTTTGCAAGATGCAAGAAATTGGAGGAAATCGTCCTTCCGACAACTATCACCATGATTCCCGACGGCTGCTTCGACGGGTGCGAAGGCCTGCGGAAGGTGAACATTCCCGACGGTGTGGTATCTATTGGCGAAAGTGCATTTTCCGGATGCTATGTTTTGGAGGAGATCTGCCTGCCTAAGGGAGTTGTATCTATTGGAGAGTGGGCTTTCGCGGACTGTGACGCAGTGACAAAGCTCGAACTGGGTGCACAGGTGCAGGAAATCGGTACTCGTGCTTTTATGGATTGCGATAAATTGGAAGGAATCATTGTCTCCGAAGAGAATCCTTACTATTCTTCCGATGAAACCGGCATTCTCTATACTGCAGAGGGGACGACTTTGCTGGCTTGGCCCGGTGGACGCGGGGGAGATGTAGTCATTCCCTCTCGGGTCAAGGTGATCGGGGAATATGCCTTTGGCTACTGCAAGGGGCTGACCTCCGCCCATGTCCCCTCCACCGTAGAACAGGTGGGAGAAGGTGCTTTCGTCGGGTCTTCTATCCGGAAGCTGATCTATGAACCTAATGATTGGCTGGTTCCCGAAGACTGCTTCTACGGCTGTGAACTGTTAGAGGAGTTACGGCTGGGGGATGAGATTACCACCATTATGGATTGGGCATTCTATGATTGCAGGAGCTTGAAGGAATATACCATTGGGGAAAATATAACCTATGTTGGAAAAAATAGTTTCATGTTTGCCGATGCCATGGAGCGGGTCACGGTGCTGAATCCCAACTGTTATTTGGGGAGTTTTGCCGTGGGCAGTACTACCAAGACGGTGATTTATGGCTATGCAGGCTCCACTGCAGAGGAATACGCCAAGAAGCATGACCTTTCCTTTGTGGCACTGCCGGAAGAGAATCGGCCGGAGCCGGAATTCACCATTGCTGATTTTGCGGATTGTAATGCACAGTGGTACCAAGAGGGCGTTGACTTTATGCTCCGCCGTGGCTACATGAACGGTGTGGGCAAGGAAAGATTTGCGCCCGACAACACATTGACCCGTGCTATGGTGGTGACGGTGCTGTTCCGAGTTGCCGGAAGCCCTCCCTATATCTATCCCGGAGAATTTGAAGATGTGCCTCAGGGACAGTGGTACACCAATCCTGTGGCTTGGGCAGAATATTACGGCTACGTAACCGGTATCGATTATTACCACTTCGCTCCGGAAAAGGCCATTACCCGTGAGCAGATCGCCACCATCCTGTGGCGCTATGCCGGCGAGCCGGAAGCTGAGGGAGATCTGAGTGTCTTTACAGATGCGGTCGAGATCAGCGACTATGCCGAAAAGGCTATGTCTTGGGCTGTGTCTGTAGGGATCCTAAACGGCACAGGAAAAGGAGAACTGAAGCCCACCGCCAACGCTACCCGTGCCCAGTTTGCCTGCATGGTACACAGATACCTGACTGCAGAATAAGAGAGCCTTCTTCTTGCGGAAACCGGCATAAGATAGATCATACAAAACACGGACTCTGTCATAGAGGGATTTCTCTGTGATAGAGTCCCTTTTTATGACAATGGGACACAAGAAGGGGATTGCAACATTCTACCGGAGAAAGAAGTTTATGAGAAAAGCTGTCTAACATGAAGGGAATCGCAGGAATCAGCATAAATTCTGTAGAATAAGGCTTGACTTTCTAACATCCAATTGATACAATTATGGTGGCGTTTAACGGAATTGTATATCCCCCATGGGGGGATGCAAATACGATTCCCACAATTCTATTTGCCTGAAAACAACAGGAGGAATTTTTCTATGAGCGAAAACCGTTATTACACGATTGAGCAGATGGAGGAGGCAACCGCTTCCTTGCTGGAAAACGGCAAGAAGGTTGGAGCCGACAGCTGGCAGCAGCGTGCTAAGAATCAGAGCCCGCACTGTGGCTTCGGCGAAAGCGGCACTTGCTGCCGTATCTGCTCCATGGGCCCCTGCCGCATTACCCCCAAGGCTCCCCGCGGCATCTGCGGCTGCGACCTGCATGGCATCGTAGCCCGTAACTACCTGCGTTTCACCGCCGGCGGCAGTGCTACTCACTCCGACCATGGCCGTGAGATCTGCCACACCCTCCACGAGACCCGTGAAGGCGGCAACTACACCGTTAAGGATCCCGAAAAGCTCAAGCGCATCGCCGCTGAGTGGGGCAT
>JAZOXB010000102.1:0-19302 GCA_045659585.1 Faecousia sp.
CTGTTTTCTGCCCATCATCCTACGAACTCGGTACTTTAGGGGTAATCCCTACTGCCCTCTCCGCCCCATTCGGGGCACCTCTCCCATTGGAGAGGCAAGGGCTGATTCTGATTTGGTAAACAGCTCGATAAACTGTGATTTTGCCATAAAGCGGGTGGAAGAAAGCTTGTGGATTTATTCGACTCCCCTGTGGGCAATGGCTTCAATGGCAGACAGCGCAAGGAGGACATCCTCCTTAGTACTGCAATGCCCCAAAGAGAACCGCACCACTCCACGGGGGAAGGTATCCAGGGTCTTATGAGCAGAGGGAGCACAGTGGAGACCGCAACGGGTGAGGATGTCGTATTTTTGCTCCAATTCGTCGGCGGCTTCGGCATTGTCTCTGTTGAGGAAATCCACTGCGATCACACCTACCCGACGGGTCATATCCTTTGTTCCGATCAAACGGACGGTGTCTATGGATTCCAGACCTGCCAGAAACAGCTCTGTAAGATATCGTTCTTTTTGCTGTCTTTCGGCCATAGTTTGGTTTACATAATCCATAGCTACAGACCAGCCGTAGATCCCCGGCAGGTTGGGCGTCCCGGATTCAAAACGATCCGGTAAATAGGGTGGAAGCTCCTCGGAATCGGACATGCTTCCGGTGCCTCCGGCGATCAGAGGCTCCAAACTTTGTGCAAACTCCCGGGAAACCAACAGAGCACCGATACCCTGAGGACCAAGAAGCCCTTTGTGTCCGGGAACAGCTAAAGCACTGAGTCCCAGTTCTTTAAAATCCAGAGGGATGTGTCCCGCGGTTTGGGCGGCATCCAACAGGAAGGGAATGTTGTGTAGTTTACATAATTCACCAACTGCCTTGGCATCCTGTACCGTTCCGCACACATTGGAGCTATGGCACAGAACCAACAGACGGGTGTTGGGACGGATCAGGGCGGGAATCGCGGAAAGGTCTAAAAACCCTTCTCCATCACAAGGGATCCGGTCAAAGTCGATACCCATTTGCACCAAGGGTCGCATAACAGCGTTATGCTCCATAGAACTGACCAGCACATGATCCCCGGGACGGACACTGCCCTTTATGGCTAAATTCAGAGCGGAAGTGGCTCCTGCGGTGAGGAGCACCCTATTGGGATCTCCGTGACCGAAAAAGTCCGACAGCTTTTCTCTCAGACTTAGGGTTTCCAAGCCCGCTTCTTGAGCGGGGCTGTAGACACTGCGGTTGATATTCACACCGATTTGGTTTACATAATATTGCATTGCCTCTCCGACTCCCGGTGCTTTGGGGAAGGAGGTCGCGGCATTATCCAGATAGATCATAAACGATAGAGATCCTTTCTTTTCACCTCTGTAGGCTTTGGGTGCCTCTTGAGGTGGCGGTGAGGGTTCACAGCCCTTTCAGACCGGTTTAAACCACGGCATTTCGTGGATATACACCATAATTATATCTTATTTTTATATAATAATCAAGCCCGAACACGATCTTTTCCCGCAGCAGACCATGGGTAGAAGAAAATCGGGATCTCATTTCTGAGACCCCGAAATCAGTTCTGTTTTATTGGACACTTTTTGCGATTGCTAACAACTCTTCTACAGAGAGATGATTTTCTCCGGCACTGTCCAGAGAGAAGAAGCAGGTATCCTTTTGCCACAGTATTTGGACTTGATTTTGTGCTTCATATATGTGGATGCCGGCCTCTTCTCTATATGAGAAGGGATCCGTCCGGGTGATCCAATCTGTCTTTACATCCTCATAATAGGATTCGTCCATCGTCTGAATAAAATTTAGAACTGTCATGGTTTGTACTTCCCACAAGGGGTGCCAGAAATAGGAATAGCTTCCATCAGGCTGTAGACCGCCGCTTTCCTTCCCCCAATCATGGGGAAGAAGGGTGGGATACATGGGAGATTCAATCTCCTGTTTATTTACGGGAGGGGAAATGGTTTCTTGCGGTTCATGCCAATACTGTTCTATTTCTACGGGAACGATGCTGTCAAAGACAGCTTCAAGAACAGAGGGTTCCATGTCATAGTTTATTTCCAGTATGAAGATGTATCGACCATCTGACCAATAATACTTGTGTCTACCCGGATCTCCATGGGCTTGAGAAGGTTTTACGGTTACGGCAAGGACACTTATATCACAAAAGGAATCTTCCTTGATTTCATATAAAGCATCATAGCCCAGATCAATGTCATCGAGAGGGGATTGACCGTCATAATTAGGGTCTGCCAATTGCTGAAAGGTTACATGATCTGTTCCGTTTTCGGAAGTGAAGATGGAGGAGAAACGATTTGCACTGCATTTTGTTATGATCCATTGATCCTGAGGAAGTACGGGAAGATAGTGTTCTTCCAAGGAAGAAGGGGCATTCTTAATAAGTTTTATGTCCGCATAGACATCTCCGCTTGCATTCACCGTGCCTTCGGGAAGGATCGCGGCGTTCCGGGTCTGACGGATTTCTATGCCGAAAATATGGCGAGCGCCCATAGCGGTACTCATGATGGCTAAGACGCAAAGAGATGCGGCGATCAATGTTATTCGGAGAAAGGTATTTTTCTTTTTGCAAGGAATCTTTTCCGATTCCTCTAAAAACTTTGGGGATACATCCCTGAGGCACAGGATCAAATCTTCGGTTTTCATTCTAAAAAGCCCTCCGTTTCTAAAAAAGTTTTCAATTTTTTTCTAGTACGAGACAGAATGAGGAGAACATTATTGCTACGGATACCATATTGTTTTGCAATGGATCGAGAGTCCTCAAAGAAATAATACCTTCGCAGAAATATGCTTCTGTCTCTTTGGGAAAGTGTTTCCAAAAAACGATTTATCTCAGAAGAGAGTTCTTTGCAGAGGAACTCTTTTTCGGGAGTTTGATGGCAGGGAATACATTCCGACAACTCTTCATAAGCTAAGTGAAGTTGTCCGCCACCTCGCTTGATAGCAGTATCCTTCTGTATCCGATTGATAGAGATGTGGCGAACAAATGAGGCGAAATAGTATTTCAGACTTTCCGGTCTGGGAGGAATGCCTGTCCATACTGCGTGTAGAGCATCGCTGAGGCATTCTTCTGCGGCTTGATGATCTTTGAGAATTCGGAATGCAACAGCGTACCCATATCTGCCGTAGAGGTTCATAAGTTCCTGCAAGGATTGCTCATTTCGCCCTATGATTCCGTCGATGATTTGTGTATCGTTCATTCTGTTCACCTCCCTTCACCTATATAGACAGGAAAATTAGGGTTATCTATCAGCTTTTACACAAAGAAAGACTCTTATAGGCAGAAATCCTACCTACAAGAGTCCGGCTTTTTTATTGGAGATATCGACGGCGGAGGGTCTGCACCATATCTACATAGGTGTCTCTACACAGCTCCTTTTGCCCTTGCTTCAGGGCGGTCAGGCAGGGCTCGATCCAACGGGTGCGGATCTCATCATAGCAGATATGGGAGGCGTCACAATGATCCATAA
The DNA here is from genome assembly GCA_045659585.1 of Faecousia sp. Lineage (GTDB taxonomy): Bacteria > Bacillota > Clostridia > Oscillospirales > Oscillospiraceae > JAZOXB01. The sequence continues at coordinate 3,466 of JAZOXB010000102.1, forward strand.
GGGTCACCAGAGTGGGGGCGATCTCATAATATTCCCGGATGAGAGCGTCTCCGCCGTTTTCGTGGAGCCATCCGTCTCGGAAACTGCGGAGGGTAGTCAGTTCGACGCAATCGTCCCCTTTCCCTTCATGGGAGCAAACTGCGGTGGTAATAAAGCACAGTTTTTTCTTGCGGAAGCCTCCGGCGATATTGTCGTAATTGCCGGGATACCAGGGCTCCTTGGGATAGCGTTTCATCCACTGGGCGTGGAGGGTAGAGCAGAAGGGCTCAGCCATCCGCAGTGCCAATTTGCCGGTCAGGGGGGTCAGGAAAAGAGCCAGGACGATCTTGATCTCAAAGAGCAGATTGGAGCGACCGCGATTGGTGTGGTACTCCTTCAATTCCTTGAGATTTTCTTCCATGGTGTTCAGGAATTTGGCACAGACCTGCTCTATAACCTCTGAGGGATCCATGGGGGCGGCGAAAATCAGTGTGTCGATCCGTTTCAGTAAGGCACTGTGTTCGGCCTCGAAGCTTTGGAATCGGGGGATATACTCCTTGCGGTTGATGTGCTTGTACAGGGAATCGTGCTCCCGTAGGGTCTGAGGTAGCTGAGAAGCCAGCTCCATAAGATCCTCCATACGGAAATCCTGCTGAGCATGGAGTAGGTCGATGTGGGATCTTTTTCCGCAATACAGACAGGAAAATTCCTGCAGGGAGAGGGGAATCTCGATCTCTTTGCCACAGTAGGGGCAATTTCCGACTATCTTTTCTGTCATGGGAAATACTCCTTTCGAACGGTGTATTGTACTTCTGCCGGTGTTAAAAAGAAGGCGTCGGAGCAGCAAGGTGTCATACGCACACCGGGGACGGACAACTCCGAAAAATCAGTAATGACGATGCTGGGCACGCCAGTATAACCAGATCACCAGACCGATCAGGGCCAGACCTGCGGCAATGCTGAAGGAAATGATGAGCCAGCGATCCAGTGTGGGATCGACTTCCAGTCGTTCTTCGCCGATGTAATAATTGGGGGCGTTCTGTATGGTGGTGGCCTGGGTTACGACCTCTTCGCCGTTCCGGGTGGAGTTTTCCAGGAGATAGTCGCAGATGGTTTGGTTCAGTTTGCCGAGGATGGTATCACCGCCGGAGACGGTTTTTACAGAGGCGACCAACAGGAAATTATGGGTAGCGGAAACCTCGGCAACAGCGGTTACATAGCCGTCATCCTCACCGCGGATCTGAACGATGGGATAGGAGACGGAGCCGTCGGCAAAGGCATCTGCCGTTTGCACCATGCTGTAATTGGACATAAGGCCGGTGAAAAGCTCCGGCTGAGAGGAGACGATTCGGATGCAGTTCATGAGGAAACGGACACTGAGGGACTTGCCGGTCCAGTATTCCGTAGGCAGGGTGTTGGGATCCAACATGCCGTACCGCTGATTGATCAGCTCCAGATACTGAGCTGTGGTGCCGATCTGGGATTGCATCTTTTCGGAGATGCCATCCTCGGAGAGGATGATACTGTGATAGCGACAATCTTCCAGATTCATCCCACCGATGGTGAATTCGGGATCCTCAGGGGTTTGAGGCTCGAAAGTGCCACGGGTCTCTTCCTCGTAGAAGTACATATGGGTGGGCAGGAAGCGAAGCTTTCCCACAGGGAGGAAGGTGTCCTGATTGAAGGTGTAGCTCTCGCCACTGACCAGATCATAGTAGCTCATGGAGAAGTTGGAAGCGTCCAGACCGTTCTGGATCATGAAGGTACGGATCACGCTTTCCGCTCCTTCCGGTTCTGTGGCGGAAAACAGGGGCGTGAGTATCAGCAGGCAGAACAGACAACAGAAGATTCGAGTTAAAGTTTTTTGCATAGGGGGACCTCCGGGGGTGATTGGTGTTCCTTTGGATCCTCGGGGGGGATCCGATCAATATACACTTCCATTATAACATTTTTTATAAGAAAAAGAAAGTGCTAAAATGAAAAAAGAGCATAGAAACGGGATGTTTCTTACGACAAAAAACTTGACTGTCTACGGCTTTCGGTATATAATGGAACAAAATCATCGAGAAAGCCTTAAAACAGGGGAATGATCTATGGAAAAATTTTGCAGATATTGCGGAAGCCGTTTAGATAATGGCATATGCACCAATCCTGCCTGCGAAGCCGCGAACCGCCGAGAAGAATACAGAGAGACAGTGAGAAACCGCCCCATCTCTCTGCAGGAACGGCGGAGATTGCTGGAAGCCAAGCAAGCAGAGAACAATCAAACTTGGATCCCTGTGGAGGGAAATGGGGACGTGTCCTATGAGAGTCGAGGGACTACATTCGTTTCCGAGGAACAAGAGACAACTTATGACGAAGATCAAGAAGAGCAGGAGACCCGGGATACGGATCTGTTTTCCGACTCTCCGGTGGTTCGGTTTCCTCCCTTCCTGAGTGCCTATTATCGGGAGCCGGGACGGGTGGTCAAGGTCGCCGCTGTAAAGCGGGATGTAAGTATGGGTGTGATTCTGATCATTGCATCGGTCTGTCTGTCCCTCTTGGGGACTCTGATCTTCGGAGCAGTGTTTTTAGAGGACTTTCTGTTCCGATGGGTCGTTGTGGGAGGCTTTGTTCCCTTGCTGGCCTATGGTGTGGCGTTGGCCTTCGGACAGCTGTATGTATATCTGAGTCCCGTTGGACGGGAACGGAGAGCCGGAGACAGGGAGGATCATGTGACCTTCCGTGAGATCTTTACGGTGGTAACGGTATCCGGTGTGTTCCCCAATTTACTGTTGCTCCTATCCTGTGTGCTCTCCCCTCTGGATCAGAGCATGCAGATATTCCAATCCTTTGCACTGCTTCTGACGGTGGCATGGATCCTCTGCCTGATGCTTTCCCTGTTTACGGTTTACGGAGGGGGCTTCTCTATGGCAGGGCTTCTTCTTACCGTTGGTTTCGGTCTGTTTGCCTTTTCCGGGATGCGGTCTGTATGGGTATGGTATCTGACGGGTGAATTTGACTTTGCCCTTTTTGTGCCTCTCAGCGTATTCCTGACGGGTCATTGATGAAAGAAAACCACGTTCTGCCAACCTTTTGGGTGGCGGAACGGGGTCTTTTGGTGAATGGGGAGATTTGTTTAGCGACCGAAGCCTACCAGCTTACGCAGCTTTTCGTACTTCTCGGCGGCGATCTCGTTGGCACGGATCCGACCGTTGTCCAGAACTTCGTCTACCAGACCGGAAGCGGACAACTGCTGATATCTCTCCTGAATGGGGCTCAGGGTGTCCAGTACCACCTCGATGACTTCCTTCTTAAGGTCGCCGTACCGCTCCATGCCGTCGAACTTTTCGATGCACTTGTCCAAGGGGGTGTTGGACAGAGCGGAGTAAATGGTGATCAGATTGGAAATGCCGGGCTTGGCATCTTCGTCGAACCATACCTTGCCATCACAGTCGGTAACGGCTCGGTTGATCTTCTTCTTTACGGTAGAGAGGGGATCCAGGAGGAAAATGGAGCCGTTGGGATCCTCGGAGGACTTGCTCATCTTCTTGGTGGGAGTCTGCAGATCCTTGATTCGAGCACCGACCTTGGGGATAATGGGCTCAGGCATCTTGAATACTTCGCCATAGAGGTTGTTCATACGCTGTGCGATATCACGAGCCAGCTCTACATGTTGCTTCTGATCTGCACCGACGGGAACGATGTCGATGTCGTAGAGCAGAATGTCAGAAGCCATCAGAACGGGGTAAGTAAACAGGCCGCAACCAACACCCTCGGAGGTCTGCTTTGCACTCTTGTCCTTAAACTGGGTCATTCTGTTGAGCTCACCCATACGGGTATGGCACTCCAGGATCCATGCCAGCTGATTGTGTGCGGGAACCTCGGACTGGATGAAGAAGGTGCAGTTGTCGGGATCCAGACCGCAGGCCAGATACAGGGTCGCAAAGCGACGGGTCCGCTCACGGATCAGAGAGGGATCCTTCTGGGGAACGGTGATGGTGTGCATATCGGGAACGAACAGGAAGGAATCGTATTCCTTCTGGAACTGTAAGAACTGACGGATGCCACCGCAATAGTTACCGATGGTAAGCTCTCCGCTGGGCTGTAAGCCGGAGATCAAGCGTTTTTTGTTTTCCATATCAATACTCCTCGTATGTTCGGATGTCGAAAGGGCAAAAGCCTCACAGTAAAAAGAACAGGGTCACGATTTTCCTGATCCATAGAACTCGAATCCGCTCGTATTTCTGCCTATAATATCACATATTTACGATGTTTTCAAGTGCTATCTTTGGGAACGGGTCGATAATTTCAATGTGCTGCAGACAATAGGTGGGAGGGGGGTACAATTACTCCGCTTTTCCGCCTGCAACAATATTGTCCAAGAACAGCTTGGCGGCGGGCATGCCACGATTGTATGCTCTCTGCAGGTATTTATATGCTCTGTTTTCGTCTGCGGTACAGCCTCTTCCGTAGTAGAGGAATACACCCATTAAGAATTCTCCCTCCATGACGCCCTTTTTTGCCGCGATTTCCGCATAGTGGAAGGCTTGCTGATAGTTCTTCACGGATGGGTGCTGGTACAGCAGTGCCAGGTGAAATGCAGAATGAACATCTCCCTGGGCTATGGATAAGCTGTGGTAGTGGATGGCTTTTTCGATATCTTGAGTTACATACCCGTATTCATACATGAGTCCCAATTTGTATTGGGCACCTTTGTTACCCATGTCTGCGGCGATTTTGAAATACTTCTCCGCTTCCTTAAAATCCTTGGGGAAATCACCTGTGGGGGTAAAATACAATCTTCCCAACTGGTGGTAGACTTCGGAACTGCATTCTCCGGAAGAAATGGCATGCTGAAAATAAAATGCGGCCTTAAAAAAGTCCGGCTTCGGAGGATCCTCCAATACACCTTCTCTGTAGAGCATGCCTAAACGGAATTTGGAATCCGGAAGAACAGCACTGGTTTTGCGATACAGCTCTGCCGCTTCGGCAAATTTGCCGTAGTTCATATAGAATTTTGCCAAACCTGTAATGGCAACAGCGTCACCACTGCTGATGGCCTCTTTATACTGATCTACGATCTCGTTGTAATCAAACTCACATCCGCAACCTCTTGAACGGAGATATGCTGCCTCACGGGCAGAAAATCCGCTGACATCTGCGACCTTTTCGTGGTAGTGCAGAGCCTTTGTGTAGGATTGACCCTCTCGAGGCATGATGCCGTGGTAATACATTTCGGCAGTGATGGAGTGGGCGTATTTGGCATATTCGGAGTCCTCATGGCTCAGCTTTTCCAGCAACAGCCTTGTAGCATTGTAGTCAGGGACACAACCGGATGCATCTCCCGCCAAACCGTAGTAGAAGATGTTTGCAAGCTGATACATGGCTTTGGGATCTCTCTGTGCCAGCTGTTGAGCGGAGTGGATGTCCTCGTCGATGTTTCTCCGTGGACTGCTGTTGTAGGTGTCCTTATGGATATCCTCTTGCTCCGGCTTGGAGTAGATCCAACTGAATAGGAGATCCAGAGGGGACTTGTCGTAGGGCTCGGAAATGGCAATGGCGTTTTTGTCCGGCAGAAACCGGAGTTCCGGGGGCATGGACTCTTTGTCCTTGGGCATAGTAACCCCGGGCATCAAAAGGGGAATGATGTTTTTTTCGTTTTCATAAGCGGTCAGGATCTCTTCCCGCACCCAGTCGATCTTATCATAGCGGATCAGCTGATCCATACAGGATTGTGTGAGGATCAGCAGGAAATCCCTGCATTCCTTAATGGCAGAACGGATGTCATCCGGGAAGCTTCCCGAACGGTGTTCGTTTTTGTTATAGAAAACCGCATATCCCAGCTTTTCCAGATCACTGCACAATCTGGCGGCGAAACTGTTTCCCGCCACATCGTCCTTGTAGGATATAAAAATATCTTTCTTCATAATGTCCCTCCGGTCCAATTATGTACATTGTCGTTCTTTATGACGAGGAGCCTCTCGCCTATCTAAAATTATACCATAAAAAGACAAGAAAATTCAATATATTTCTTTGTTATAGAATATGCGGAAAACCGGAATGTTCGGAGTCCTGCTTGCCCATGACAATGAGCATTATGCCTTGCCTGTCGCAACGAACCAAAGAAAAATCAATAGATATAGAACAATCGTATCTGCCGGCACCGGGAGCAAAGCATTTGTGCTCGACTTTTTATAAACCAACAACTTGCCGTTTCCCGTAAGTTATGGTATGATAAAGCTATATAAAAGTGAAAGGAAGATATTATGGCTTTTTCTGAATTTCTGGACAATAAACGCCGGGAGTGCAAAGCATTGGTTGCCGAATTGCGAAAGACCTTCGCCTATGTAAGTGTACTGGGTTCAGACGTCAAGACTACCGTGGTTGGGGTAGATCGGAACACCTCTACCATATCCCCCGGATTTGACACCGAATGCGGCTTCGTGGTAAAGATGCACAACGGCACCGTATTTTTTGAATACTCTCTGGATGATATCCGGGGAGACATTCCTGCTTTGGCTCAAAAGATCACTGCATCCGTTGCCTGTAGGGTAGACAACACGATCTCGGAATCCACCCTCTCCGATGAGCCTTTGAAGCGGGACTTTGTCAGAGAGCATGATCTGGCAGACTACACCGAGTCTCAGTTGCTGGACTTTTGCAAGGAGCAGAGCCGGGCACTGCTTAGCAAGAGCGAGTATCTGCTCAACGCAATGGTAAACCTGCAACAGATGGAGGTTTCCAAACTGTTTATTTCCGAAAATCGGGAACTGAGCCAGAATTACAGTTGGGTCAACGGTATCATGGTAGCCATCTACAAGGAAAACGACAAGGTGGTGCAGGCCTATGAGAGCGAAAACTACCACCGTATGTCAGATGTGATTGCAGAGCTGCCCAAGAAGGCAGAAAAATTGCTACACACGGCCCATTGTCTGACTTTGGCCAAGCCCATTGAACCCGGCTTCTACGATGTGATTACCGATCCTTCCATCACCGGTCTGATTGCCCACGAGGCCTTCGGTCACGGTGTGGAAATGGATATGTTCGTCAAGGATCGGGCACTTGCCAAGGAATATGTGGGCAAGTATGTGGCATCCCCCATCTGCAATATGCGTGACGGTGCCGCCTCCGTACTGTCTGCCGCATCCTACTTCTTTGACGATGACGGCGTGCTTGCATGTGACACCCAAATCATCAAGGACGGCATCTTAGTGACCGGCATCTCGGATCTGGCATCCGCCACCCAGTTGGGCACTGTCCCCACCGGAAACGGCAGACGGGAAAGCTCTCGTCGGAAGGCCTATGCCCGCATGACCAACACATTCTTCGAAAAGGGCAAGGACAAGTTGGAAGATATGATTGCATCCATCGACCATGGCTATATGCTCTTTGAGACCGACAACGGTATGGAAGATCCCAAGAACTGGGCCATCCAGTGTGTTGCCCGGTACGGCATCGAGATCAAAAACGGCAAACTTACGGACAACTATGTTTCTCCCGTTGTCATGAGCGGCTATGTGCCTGATCTGCTGAAGTCCATCTCCATGGTCTCCGACGATTTTGTGATCACCGGCATGGGCAGTTGCGGTAAGGGCTACAAGGAATGGGTTCGTGTCAGCGATGGAGGCCCTGCACTGAAAGTGAAGGTGAAGTTAGGATGAAAACCATCATTGCATATTTAGAGAACAACCCTCGGGTCAGTGACTATAAGATCAATCTGAATGCCAAGGAAAGTTATGAATGCTTCTATGTGAAGGGTAAGCTGGAGACTGTCCGCTGTACCGATACTTGTGATAAAATCGTTACCGTGTATGTGGATCATGAGGGCTTCAAGGGTGATTCCAAGTTCTATGTTTATGCCTCTACCACCGAGAAGGAGTTGGCAGAGCTGATTGAAAAAGCTGTGGAGAAAGCCTCCCTTTTGAACAATACAATGTATCTGATACCTACAGACGAAATCGGAGAATACGCAGTGGACACCAATTTCTCCGACTATGCCCTCCCTCAGTTGGCACAGGCCATTGGGGAAAGGGTCTTTGCCGCTAATACGCGAGAGAATGCCGACCTCAACTCTGTGGAAGTGTTCGTTAACCGCTATACAGAAACCGTTATCAACAGCCGCGGCATTCACAAGACCCAGACTCGCTACACTGCCATGGTGGAAGCCATTCCCACCTACAATGGTGCAAGGGAAAGCGTGGAACTGTATCAGCAGTATAACTTTAGTTTCTTTGACCCTAAAGAAGTGAAAAAGGAAGTTTCCGAAAAGCTGGCAGAGGTCATTGCCAGAGCTTCTGCCGTAAAGCCGGACTTTGGGATGGATTGCAAGGTAATCTTGAACAAGCAGGAACTCAGCCAACTTTTTGAAACCATCGCCTGGGACTTGAACTTCTCCACTGTATACGACCAAGCCAATCTTTTCCATAAAGGCGATCTCATTCAGGAAAATCCCATCGGTGATAAGATCACCATCACCATGGCCGGTAGTCTGCCCGGCAATATCCGTAGTGCTTGCTTTGACAGTGACGGCATGACTCTCACCCCCACCAAAATTGTGGAAGAGGGTAAGGCCGTTGCCTACTTTGGTGATAACCGATTTGGTCAGTATCTGGGAGAAACGCCTACCGGCAACCTGCGGTGTATGCAGGTCGAGGCCGGCTCCGCCTGCGAACACTGCCTTACCGGGGCGCCCTGTCTGGAAGTGCTGAGTATGTCCGGTTTGCAGGTAGATCTTTTTAACGACTACATCGGCGGCGAGATCCGCTTGGCTATCTATCGGGATGGAGAAAAGGTCATTCCCGTCACCGGTATTTCCATCACCGGCAGTTTAAAGCAGGTCCTTTCCTCCATCCGCCTGTCCTCCGAGATTTCTGCGTGCGATGGCTACACCGGCCCTGCAAAGGCAATCTTGCGGAATATGAAGATATTCTAAAGCAAAACCCCCACGGAATTTTTCAGTAAGGGGCGCAGTGCTTAGATATAGAGTCTTACTTCGATGTTTTGCCGGCGGTGGACTCGGCGGCGGGTGGAGAGGGAGTAGAGGTACTTCTTTGCATCCTCAGCTGTTAGAGTGAATGTGGCAATTGGAAGAAGTTAGATCTTAATTCCTGCCGTTTTTGATATGGGCCCGGGTAGCTTTTCAGGCAACTCAGGCCCATCTTTCAACTTTGCTGAGGGAAACAAAAAATCCGAACGCTTTCCCGATTAGGAAAATGTTCGGATTATTCTTATATGGTGGAGCACCATTCAACATATCCGAACAAACAGCACTTTCTATCTCCTGCAGGCTTACAGTTTCCGTGCTGTCTTTGAAATTGTAGGTGAAGAGGAAATGGTCGTCGTAAACATAGACGGAGTTTACGAAGGTGTCGATGATTTGCTTTCTATAGGCTTTGCTACGAATGTTGCCGTACTTAAACCGGCTGATCCAGCTGACAACTTGTGCCTTATTGTACTTAGGACGCGCCATTTGTACCTGGAGGATGCTTAATTTTAGGGCTTCCCGCTGCTGTTCAAGAGCTTCTAATCTTTCCTTAGTGGATGCAGTGAAAATGCCCATCTGCACAGCGTTCAAAAGATTTTCGATCCCTTTTTCGCATTCGTTGAGTTGGTGCTGCAGAACAGGGATGGTGGCATCCTCTTTCTCCTGGAGAGATACAATGGCATCGGCAATGCGGTCGATGGCACGGTCGGTCAACACTCTTGAAACGGTAATCCGTACCACAGCCTCCTCGATCATATCCTTTTTCAGAGCCTTTCGCTTACACCCGAGTCGGCGTTTTGCTCCACTGCATTTGTAGTAGTGGTAGACAGTTCCTTTGCTGCCTTTTCCGCTTTCTCCTACCATCATTCGTCCGCAATCTCCGCAGAAAAGCTTTGTGGTCAACAGGTATTCCTCTGTGGCTTTGAATCGTGCAGGAGCTCTTCTGTTAGCATTCATTTTATGTTGCACCCTTTCAAATAAATCATTTTCTATAATGGCCGGGATTCCACCCGGCACAATGACATCGTCGTATTTGTATTCTCCGATGTATCTTCTGTTTTTCAGAATTTGGGCAAGACTTCCTGCGGTGAAATCCTTCCCCTTTTTCGTTTTGAGGCCTCTGTCTTGGATGGATCTTTGGATGTCCGAAATTCGGACGCCTTTATCATATTTTTCAAAAATCTCCGTTACCAAAGGGGCGGTAAGAGGATCGATGTCCAACGCCCTTGTTTCCGGATTCACATAGTAGCCCAACGGGATGTTTCCACCATTGCTTTTGCACTTCAAGGCATTTTCGTGTTGCCCTCTATGAATCTTTTGGGACAACTCTGCAGAGTAGTATTCAGCATAGCCCTCCAGCATAGATTCCAGAATAATCCCTTCGGGACCATCGGATATATTTTCTTTTACGGATACTACTTTGACTCCAAATTTTTTTAGAATCCTTTTGTAGTGTGCACTGTCATAGCGGTCACGGGAAAATCGATCTAATTTCCAAACCAATACCACATCGAACAGTTCCTTTTCGCTGTCTGCAATCATCCGCTGGAATTCCGGCCGATCTGCGGTTCTGGCAGACAAGGCTCTGTCAATGTAAGTACCTAACAAGGAAATGTTGTTTCTGGCGGCATATTCCGTACATTCTCGGATCTGTCCTTCAATAGATTCTTCTCTCTGACTGTCAGAAGAATATCTTGCATATATGACTCCCTTCATAGAATTCCTCCTTCGTAAATTTATCATATCTATTTTTGTGAAAATATCAAATGTATGGATGGCAGCAGGACGCAATCTCCTGCTGCCATTGTCAGTTATTCTGTTTCGTCCTCTGCCTGCATTTGTGCAAGGAAGAACTTTGCCATTTGCTGAATTGCAAAATCAGGGATCAGGTCCCCGTAGTCTTCCTGTATGGTTGTTTCAACTGCAATTTGAGTTTGGTCTTTCATTACTTCATGTGTCATAGGCAGCCTCCTTATCGTGCATCCCGATTGCGACTACGGAAACGAGCCTCGCACATCTTTACGATCTCGTCTTCCATTTGAGGCACGGTATAGTTCTTGGGAAAGAATTTCCGAATTCGTTCAAGTGGGATCTTCAGCCGTTCTTTCTGATTCGCCTTTTCTTCGCTCATAACAACTTCGATCAGCTTGTTAGAAAGACACCCTTCGCGGCTGAGCTTTTTTAGCCGACAAGCCTGAGAAAGAGAGGGTGTACAATCGTAAATCTCCATCTGCTCAAACAGGATTCGCTGTTCTCCCTCTGTGAGATAGGAAAGCTCTACAGCAGGGGTAAACGCAATTCGCCCATCATCTACATATTGCAGAATTTCGGGGATCAGATTGGTAAGGCGGATGTAGCGACGAACTTGATTTTTACTTTCGCCCGTTTCCTCGCCAATGATCCCTGCTGTTTCTAACTTCCGCCCAACTTGGGTGGAAGTTAAATCTGTTCGTAATCCTTGACGCTTCATTGCATCAAGTTTCATCTTATAAGCAAAGGCTTTCTCCGACGGCAGGATATGTTCTCTATGGAGATTACTGTCTACTAAGGCAATGGCTGCGGCATTTCTGTCCAGAGAAACAACAAAGGCAGGGACTTCTGTGATCCCTGCCTTTTGGCTTGCCATGATCCGTCTGTGACCGGATATGATCTCATATTCGTCTGTTGTGTTTTCCAAAGGTCTGACCAGGATGGGAGCCAACAATCCGTTCTGTCGGATGCTTTCTGCAAGCAGTTCCATTTCCTCGTTGTCCTGCACTTTGTAGGGGTGGTTTTCAAAGGGATGTAACTTCCCAATGGATATCATTTTCTGTGTTTGGTTCATTTTTTAATACCTTATCCTTTCGTTTCGATTTCTCTGAGGAATGTTCAGAACCTTTCGCTCCTGCGCTTCCTCCGTTTGTAATAATTCTCTGATTTTGGGTGAGCGTTCTGCAATTCGCAGGGTACTCATGAATTGCTTTCTCAGCGGTGTGATTTGCTTGGTGATCTCCTTTGCTTGCTTCTTTAGATCCTCTGCAATCTCCGGTGTCTTTGCTCTGCGTATCTTTAGGCGGAGTTTGTAGCGTTCCTGCTCTAACTCCTCGATTTTCAAATGCACATTTTCTTGAAATGCGAAAAGCTGTTCGGCTGTTTCAATCTTGTGAAAGGAGAGAAGTTCATAGTCCTCGATGTACCGATCTAACTTCTCCATATCCTCTCTCATAGATGGAGAAAGGGGTCGAGAATCTATGTTTTGACTTTGCAATTCCCTGCAATACCGAATCAAGGCGATATAAACCTCATACACCATCCGCAAGGTAAAATCAGAAAGAGGCAGTTCAATGCTCGTCTCCAAGGTCAATAAGGGTGTCCGTTTCTTCTGAGGAGGCTTAAAAAGCGGACGGTCATAATCTTCGCTGTTCTCATAGAATCGGTCTTCCAGCTTTTCTTTGGAATATGCTTCGCCCAAAGAACTGATACGAATAGCGCGTTTCCATCCATCCGCAATTACGGAAGCATGTGCATAGGTAAAGTTTCGCTCAAACCGATAGCCGAGAGCCTCCAGATAAATCTCTACTGCACGGAAGGAACAGCATTTGGATAGGGCTTCGTCCAAATCCATCTTCAACTGTTGCCGATGAGAGATATTCCCGGATTGCTTTACCCAATAGTCCTTCTTGTTGCCGTAAAAGTGGGCAAAAGGAATGACGGACTTTCCATTCTCTTTGCAAACCTCGTCAGAGATCTTTCTCAGCTCCACATGATCACGGATATGATTTTCAAACTTCTTCCCCGTTTTAAAGGAAACGGAGTTTACGACGAAATGGTTGTGAATATTGTCCGTATTCAGATGGGTAGTTACAAGAATCTCATATTCAGATCCCCACATTCTCCTTGCGGTAGATACTCCAATACAGTGGGCTTCTTCGGGTGTGACTTCTCCTGTTTTGAAGCTCTGAAATCCATGATAGGCTACATTTCCGCCTAACTTCCCAAAACGTTTCTTGGTCGCCATCATGCACGCATAGGCTCTTTGCTTGATGCAGTTGATACCGCTCACATACATGGTTTGGTCGGTTTTATTTTTATTCTCCGCATAGCGAAGTGTTGCCCATAAGTCTTCGTCCAGATGCTTTCGCTCCGTGGTCTTGTCCGGATTTTCCGCATAGAGAAGGACCTCTTTTAATCGGGATTTGACAGGCCAAAATCCTGTGCTTGCCATGCCATCACCTCCTCTACAATTTCCTGTTTACTCTGTTTGGTCGCCTCAAGCAGTTGGGCATAGATGTTATCAAACAGCTTCAAGGCTTCCTCTTCTACCTTGGGTGTGGGAGCCGCTTTGATCAGACGTCCCAAATCCCGCATGAAATAGAAAAAGGCTTCAGGAGGCGCCGCTTTCACAGCATATCCCAAAGCCCTTTTTCGCAAATATTCAGAAGTAGAAATCTTACACTTTTTCGCAATACTGATGATCTTCTCCTTTTCTGCAGGAGATACCCGCAGATCCATTCGGCAGGATCTTTCATTTTTGTTCTTGTTCATAGATACCTTCTTTCTTATATTTTATTCTTTAACGGGGTCTTAGGGGTATCCCCTAAATATAAACAGTAGGGGGAACTCCTGCTGTTCTTTGGAACTTGCTGTACAAGTTCCCTGCTTGTTACGGTATGAGACAATTCCCCGTTCCTTCGTAGGACATACCTCTGTAGCCGTCTCTCATCGTTTTCTTTCTCGTCCTACTCAAATACGAGACTCAGCCTCGTATTTTTCCGTATTTTCATTTTGGTTCCACTTTTCTGCAATTTTGACCCCAACTTTTATGAAAGTGGGGTCACTTTTAGCGGTATTTGTCCCCACCCCATTTTGTGGGGACAAAATCGGTTTAAATTGGGGGCATCATGCCCCCAAAAACGGGCTAAAGTGTCCCCATTAAAAGGAGTCGAGAAAACCAAAGAGTGCTTCCTCTGTTTCCGGTGTATTCTCCTCTGCATCTGTGGGTGGTACAGAGGGACTTTGAGCTGAAGCGGTCTGCAGTAAATTCAGCAAGCCGGATAGAGGATTGTGATTCGCCAACTCCTCACGGATTACCGAGGTAAACTTTTCCCAATAAGCATCCGTCCCTGCTTTCTCATGAGAACGATCCAAGTATTCGCAAATAACAGAAACGACCGTCTTTGTAAAAGACTCCTCTCGACTTTCCAAAAATTCTAACGCCCGACGATCTTCCTCCCTTTCCATATTCAGTCGAAGCTTCACATTTCGAATACTCATGCTTTACCACCCTTTCGGCTCAGTGTTGCCATTGCCATGTACTCATAGCCTTTTGCTGTGGCGCAAATGTCATCGTTGATTACCACGCGGCTACTGTCGTATTCTCCGAAGTTACGGATCAGGCAACCACCGCCACCTCCTACATACAGCTTCATGAGCTTGGGATTATACTCATGCTCTCGCAGTCGTTGGAAGATTCCGGCAGTATATGCTTTGGCAGTTTTAGTGATGGTTTCAAGATATGCCTTGTCAATATCCGCTGTGCCTTTCTTCAGAATTTCTGTAATGATGGCATCATCCAGAGAAACATGGTGCAATCGCATCATCTGTTCCCGAATGAGAAGGGTGCATTGATGTACACCATACTTTTCTGTGAACATATGCTGTGTGTCAGGCATTCTGTTCGTAATCTTCAAAAGATTCATGGTGCCGTTTCCGATGTCGCAGAGCAGATTCACTCCCGTGAAAGTCCCTAGCTTTTCTGCAGCCGCCGCAAAGCCCTGTGGGAAGATCTCCGCTCCGACAATCTGAACATGATACTCCACATTGCGGAAGGTGTAGGTTACTTCCTTATTCTGCAAAAGGTATTTCTTAAAAGATTCCTTTTGCTCACTCACCCAAGTGAGGGGAAGCCCTGCCGCAAGATAGACCTTTGCTTCCGTGATATTCTCTCGCTTCAGTTCCCGTGCAATAGCGGCAAGGGTAAGAACATAATAATCCTCATCCTCAAACTTATCCGCCTTGAATTCCTTATGACCTACACCTATGGAATAATACTTGCCATTCCACACGAGCATATCATTGATAAAGATCGGCTCCTTGTCGCTTTTCAGCACTCCTGTAGGAAAGCAGCAGTTCGCCGTCTTCATGTTGCCATAACCGGGATCGATGCCGATCACATACATGTCGTTCAGTTTCTTCATTGTACTTTTCTCCTTTTCATTGTTTTTAGATTTAATTGTTGTGTTCCATGATTTGTGCGAACAGTTCCCGATCCGCAGGTAGTACCGCCTCAAAGAAATATTTGCAGTACAGTCCGTACCGTGAGATTAGTTGCACACATCGTTGCCTTTCGCCATCCTCCAGCAGAAGACAGTTTCCGGTCTCATCGCAGTTGGCACAAAGGCTCCGTGCCAAACGGCGAACACGCACCGCCTGATTGGGTGTGAGCTTGATCATAGGCATCCCTCCTTTCGTAGAAAATAGTAACTGCCCTCACTCGTAAAAAGTGGGAGCAGTTCTCAAATATGGAATTGGGCAGTAAAATAGCCGCCGGTTTCCCGACGGCCCTGCCAGCGTTCCACAAGAGGTTCATCACCCCTCTACTTTATAGAATAGGCGGAAAATGCCAAAACAGCAAGTATTACGCAACCGGTATAAAACAAAAAGCGCAACTGCATGAAATCCCTTGAAACTACAGGGTTTTCTACAGTTGCGTTTTGATTTTCAATTCATTTTTCCGTGTGCAATCGTGAAATAATCAGAAAAAATTTCATATAAAAAAATTTTTCCTTGAGTGAAAAACTGAATGCCAGTGAGTCTGAATAAACGAATCATACTTCATAAAACCAGTAGAAATTCAGTCCCAGATAAGATATAATAGGACAGAAACTGCTGGAATTTACTGAAATTTGCGCATG
>JAZOXB010000103.1:0-11422 GCA_045659585.1 Faecousia sp.
CCCATGGACACCCTCCTCCTTCCGATCCGTAAAGCACAAGTGTCTCCATTCCAAAATACGGCAAGGCTCCTTGGAAACCACCGTACCGTCATTCTTGTAAATACTGTTGGCAGGGATCACGCCTCTGACACAGGAAGTGGGATAAACCGTACAATTCCGTCCCAGCACCGTACCGGGATTCAGCACCGCATTGCACCCAACCTCTCCGTAGTCGCCAATCATGGCACCTATTTTCTTCAAGCCTGTTTCAATCCGTCCTTCTCCCCGGATAACCACAGGGGTTCTGTCGGACTTTACATTGGAGGTCACGGCACCGGCTCCCAAGTGCGCCCGATATCCCAAAATACTGTCCCCCACATAATTATAATGAGGGACCTGAACTCTGTCGAAGAGTATCACATTCTTCAGCTCTGTGGAATTCCCGATCACACAATCCTCCCCGATCAAAGCACTGCCCCGAATGTAGGCACCGTGGCGAAGCTCCGTGCGGGGCCCTATAATGGCAGGCCCGCCTACCCATGCAGTCGGTGCAACGGTCGCCGTGTGGTGTACCCACACATCCTTGCTCAGTTCCATATACTCCTCACGGGGTAAGTCCTTCCCCAAAGAAAGGATCAATTCACAGATCCCCTTAAGCCCCTGCCATGGATAGAAAAAGCGAGATAAATACTCTGCTGCCAGTGTATGGCGCAGATCGAATAATGTATGGACCGATAGCATCTAAACGGCCTCCTTTTCTTTGAAATCATAGCTGTATATTGGGATCATATCACAATCTGTCAAAAAAATCAATATATTTTTATCCTAAATCTATTATCTTTGTGCGTTTCGACAATCGGAATATATACACATCAAGAAACCTCATACAATATTTCTAAGAAATCCCCCCTCCACCTCTTGACAGCTTCCCCTTATACCGTTACAATATGATATACAAACCAAGGGAAAATCGTGCATCCCTACTACAGCGATCCCCCACAGAGATCGCCCCCATATTATTGTACAAAGGAGCTTTCAATATGAGCGAACAGATCCAACACTGCTGTGATGAATTGAGAAAGGCCGTTTCCATGGAGCGGAGCCTTCTGTTCTATCATCCCGTTTTTGAGGAATACGGGATCCCCTTCACCACTACCGAAGGCTTTTCCTACATGACCATCGGCTATTGCCCCTGGTGTGGCAAAGAGCTTCCCCTGAGCAAGCGTGAGCAGTGGCTCAAAGCCCAAAAGGACGCCCCCAAGGCCGAAGACTGATCCCCAAACAGAAAAAACTCTCTCCGCGACAGCTGTCGCAGAGAGAGTTTCTTTTATTCTACTTTGGTATAGTACAGATCCAGAACCGTTTCGTAGGTATTGGTCTCGTCCAGGTAATAGATGGCGTTTTCCCCTAACATTCCCAATTCCCCTTTGATAGAATCGAATTCAAAGGTGGCTCCGTGATTCAGGAAAGTACCCAAGAAGAAGGTCACATCCGCTATGGATAAATCCGTTGTCATATACTGAGACAATACCTTATACAGTTCCAGCAGAGTGGTCAGGTCTCTCTTGGTTTCTACAAGAGCCTTTTTCGCAAACAGCTCCACATATTGCTTCTGGCGATCCATACGGAGGAGGTTTGAATTCAGTAATTTCTTATTCCGATAACGGACATAGCGTTCCGCTTCCTCGCCCCACAGTTCGATCTCTGTGCCCTCCGGCACGATCCGATCGTCGGGCATCTTTACATCGGAAAGGGTTGTCAGAGTAATACCCCCTACCGCATCCGTTGCCGCACCGATAAATCGCATATCCAGAGCTACATAAGAATGAATGGGCATTCCGTAAATCAAGCGTTTTACGGATTTAATGGTGTTTTCACAGCTCAGCTCCGCACCGTCGCCAAAGGCGTAAGCTCGGCAAAGCTGAGTATTTCTGCTCTCGATGTAAATCTCGGAGGCAGAATAAATATCTACCTGTGCGTAGGACTCACGGGAAATATTTACGATCTTGGTCTCCCCTGTTTCCGTATCCAAAGATACCAGCAGAATGCAATCCGCTTCACCGCCTGCTCCTCTCTCGGTGCCACTCTGGAGTACATCGCGGTCTACACCAATGAGCAAGGTCGTAGTAATGTTCTCATTGAGAACATAGGTCTCCCCTTTATAAGAAACGGTCTTTCCGTCATCATAAACAAGGACCCGATCCACTTCGGTGGTTTCTACCTCTGTCTCGGTAGGAACTTCCTCCGTCGGCAAAGTAGCCTGCGTCTCTCCCGCCTGAGGGAACTGAGGCTGGAAATCCTCATAGTCCAGCATCCGATCCCGACCCACACGATAGAGGATCAGGAAGGTACCTGTTGCAATCACAGACATAGAAAGGAGCACGATCACAAAAATAGCCAAGCCTTTCAGCATCCGCTTTCCAAGGGGCTTTTTCTGTTTGCGGAATTTTTCTTTTGTATTTCTTACTACCTTGGGTTCCTCCTGTTGGAACAGAGGGGTTCCTTTTTCTAAATAGTCCGATGCTTCCTGTAGGGTTCGCAGATATTCCGCTTCCTTCGTCTCCTCGGGAGAGGGAACAGCGGCTTCCTCATGGGGATCATTCGGTTGTAGGCTCATCGTTTATCAACACTCCTTGCACCAGATATCGGGCGGAGCCACCTGCTGTACAGGTTGAAAGGGTCACGATCCGATCCTGGGTAGTTAATACCACATCCTCCCGAACATTGGCAACCATGGTACGGGGTTCGGTGATATAGTCGAGATAATCACGGAAGATCTTCTCCTTGCTAAAATCAAAGGAGTTGAGAATATGCCGTTCATCATACTCATGAGCAGAAACAATGCGGTAGGTCAGAATATGACCGGGGGTGTAAATAAAGAAATATTCATTCTCCTCAAAGAACTGCGGATCCATGTAATAATGGAGATTAGAGAACATGGAATCATCCAGCATATGATGTCCGTAAAGCACCGTGACCGGATCTTGGAAGTCCTTTTCATTGAGTCGCTGGGAGTAAATACTACCCTTAAACTCATACTCACCCTTGGCATTGTGATACATATAGAAGTTGTCATCCTTGTCAGCCGAAGCCTGGAACACCGGCAGATCGATATCCGTATTGGGGATATAGATCCATGCATAAATATCACTGTTCAGTTCCTGCAACCCCTTAAAGTCAATGGGATTGGTCTGCAACTGAGGCTCTGTACTCTGCCCTTCCTGCCCCTCTTGTTCGGGGGTATAACCGGGACGGCTTTCTTGAGGATCCCGATTTCCACCTCCCTCAGGAAGGGTAACCGTGGCCGTTACAGGTGGCTCATTGCGATAATCGGAATAATCAATGTTCTTACCTACATAGACCCATGCATAGGCTCCCAGACCTATGGATACCAGCAACAGCGACAGGATCAGAACAAGGATCCACCAAATCTTATTGGATTGTTTTTTGGAATGGTTTGCAGCCATAGTGATCCCTCCTTACGAAATCCAAGGAAATCCACCCGTAGAGTCAGAGCGTTTATATTTCCTTCCATAAGAAATAAAAGGGAACCGTAACCGATTCCCTTTTATAGCTGCTATAAATATGTTAGATTTGGAATGTATCCGCAGAGATTAGTTTTCCTTCTTCAGGAGCTTCTTGCCTGCGAAAGCGAAGCCTGCAACACCGAGGATCAGAGCACCTGCGATGCAGTATACCAGCATGCTGTCGCCGGTCTGGGGGGAATCACCCTCTTCGTCGTCGGGCTGGGTTGCGGTGGTGGGCTCGGTTTCTTCTACATCAATGTTGTACAGAGCGGTAACCTTAACATCAGCATTGACCTTCAGAACCAGGGTGGGTCTCTCAGCGGTACGGGTTGCGGAACCGTCTACGATGTACTCAGCACCGGAAATGACTTCGTAATCTTCGCCTTCTACCTGGAAGCCGATGAACTCATACTCGGACTCGGAAGCTACGAAGGTAACGGTAGAACCCTTGTCATAAGCTTCTTCGTAGACATCTTCGGTTGCACCGGGATGCTGGGAGTCGAAGTCAACGATAACCTGGGGAACATCAGTGGGGCTGGGGATGTCATTACCTGCCTCGGTTGCGAATGCGGTTACAGCAAAGCTTGCAACCAGAGCAAGTGCCATCAGGATCACAAAAAACTTTTTCATTGTATTTCCTCCTTGCAGTTTTATCTGCTCAATATACACTTAAATTATACCTCACTTTTGGGATTTGTCAAGTATTTTTCTGTCATTTTCATAGGATATTTTTAGAAGACTTATTTTTTTACATTCTTAAAGTAGCCCATAGTTTCCTTAACGGTGTGGAGATAGGCAAAAGTCCCGGGAAAACGCTCCAAAATCCGTTGGAACGCAACGATTTGGTTCTTGTTGACCACGCAGATCAGCAGGGTCTTGTGCTGATGGGTGAAGCTTCCCACCGCAGGGATCTCCGTGACCCCGTGTCCCAGCTCTTCGATCAGAGTCTGTGCCAGTTCCTCAGGTTGCTCTGTAATGATCTCGAACTTAATGGCTTCCTTCCAACCCTTAAGCATGAGATCACTGACCTGGCTCACGGTAAAGCAGTAGATCAGGCACAGCAGGACAGGCTCGATCTGATATCCGTAGACAAAGTAGGAAAGAACCGCAACGGATGCATTCAGGCCAAAGAGGGCCCAAATCATTTTGGTCTCCGGGCGGTAATGGTGTACCAGCTCTGCAACCAGATCCGTACCACCGGTACAGCTTCCCCTTTTCAGAACCATAGCCACACTGACACCACAGAGGATACCGCCTGCAATAGGTGCCAAGACGGGACTGTTGACGGTCTTGTAAATAAAGGGGCTCAGATCAAACTGCTCCATAAGGAACATCCACCCGGACAGGAAGAAGGAATAAATACCGGATTTTACAGCATAACCCTTATCCACAATGATGAATGTCAGGATCACCAAAGGGATATTGATAAGAGCATTCATGATACTCATGGGGAAACCCCACTTCTGCTGGATCATGGTCTCGATACCGGGGATGCCTGCAGGAGCGAACTCATTGGGGAAGATAAAAATTTCAAAGGCAATGGCATAGATCAGCGCCGAAACGATGATATTCAGCAGATCTTTTAAAGAAAGGATCCGTTTCACAGGCAATCCCCCTTAGGAAATGGTAATGACCCAAGGATTCTCATAGATCTCACCGGGCTCCAGATGGATCATACCGGGACGCTGTGTCCATTCCTCGGTAATGCCGTCTCTGCCGGGAAGGCTCTGCCAAGGCTCGATGCAAATATAGTTGGCATCGGTAAACGCCGCCTGCCAGAAGCCGATATAAGGCATCCTGGGGTAGCTGACCTCAATGGCTCTGCCCGCTGCACTCTTATGCTCTAAGATCACACGAGTGCCGGAATTCCGCAGGACAATGGCATCGTTGTCAAAGAGACCATGCTCCAGAGGAATGATCCCTTCGGGAACCTCATAGGGATACTCCCGCACCAGAAGTCCCTTATCGGAGAATTCCGCACGGAGTGTCTCCCCGATCTCCGGGAAGCGGAGACGGTAGTCTTCGAAAATATTTCCGTCTTCCAGGGGGACAAAGAAGCCGGGATGTCCGCCCAGGCCGAAAGGCAGAACCTTATCTCCCCCGTTGGTGACGCGGAAAGTCACAGTCAGAGCATTGCCCTCCAAGCGATAGCATACTTCATAAGTAAAGGCATAGGGGAACAGTGCTCGAGTCTCTTCGCTGTCACGGAGAGTGAATACAGCCTCATTCCCTTCTACCTTTGCCTCAAACATGCTGTTCTGGGCAAAGCCGTGGCATTTCAGCTCATAGGATTTCCCCTCACAGGTATAATGATTGTCCATCAGACGACCTACCGTGGGGAACAGATTGACCGCACGATCCTCCCAGTACTTGGGGTCGCCCTGCCAGAGATATTCGTGACCGTCGGCAGTTTGGATAGATTGGAGTTCTGCGCCCTTTTCGGCGATCTCCACACGGAGAATGCCGTTATCTATTACATGGTTCATTTTACGACCTCCTGTATATTACTCTTTTATCGTTTCTATTATATCTCATTTCCAAAAAAAAGCAAGTAATTTCCTCATATTCTCTTCCCCCTCTTGCATTTTCCCGCCGGGTATGATTGGGGTGCTCCTAAGCATTTTGGGTATCCTGTTCATCCGCCCCATTTCCCTTCTGTTAGGTGCAGAGGGAGAAATGCTGGAATGCACCGTTCTCTATGGTCGCATTATATTGATCGCCCTTCCCTTTAATATTCTGCAGATTTTCTTTCAATCCTTTTTCGTCACGGCAGAAAAGCCCAAATTAGGCTTGCTGACCACCGTATCTGCAGGTGTAACCAACATGGTACTGGATGCCCTTCTGGTAGTGCTTCTCCCCCTGCTGTGGGATATTGACGGTATTTGGGTTTCCATCATTGCCGCAGAGCTCATGGCTGTGGTATTCTCTGTACTGTTCCTGATCCTAAAAAGAAAGAAATACGGCTATTTCTGATATCAAAGTGCAAAAACTGCCTGCTTTTTTTGCATAAGCAGGCAGTTTTATTATTTTTTCAGAGCTTTCCGCACTACAGGTGCCATCAGCAGAGCCACTGCACCACCCACCAGAGCGGTAAATAGCTGAGGCCAGCTAAAGGTAGCGGGAAGGGCATTGAGCATAGGAGCCTTCAAGGTGCCGGTCTCCATGAGAGCCTCCGCCATAAAACCGCAGATCACCTTTACAACGATGCAATACAAAACACCGAATTTTACAAAGGCAGAGACCACCCATGCAAGGATGTTTTTCGGCAGTTTCTTCCCCGTAGGGTCTGCAAGGAAGCGGAGCAGGAGGACATACACCCCATTTCCCACCATAATGGCAGGAACCGTCAGGATCTGAGGTGCGATCCCCAGCAAGTAAGCAAGGATCGGCGAAAGGAGGGCAATGGTGAGTCCACTGCCTAACCCTGCAAACAGCACTGCAATCGCCAAAACAGCGTTGACACAGCTACCGGTGACCAACTGTCCCAAGGGCTTGGTCAAGGTCTGCAAAGTGATCAGCAGAGCCAGCAAAACCGCTGTTTCCGTAATCCAACGAATTTGTTTCTTCATAAGTTTCCCTCTTGTCAAAACAATAGATTTATGTTATTGTATTCATAGACAGAAACTATATTTCAGGAGTTCTTGCTATGAATTATAATGTTTTAAGATACTTTTCCGTTCTGGCACAGGTAGAGCACTATACCCTTGCCGCCGCCCGTTTGGGGATCTCTCAGCCCTCTCTCAGCAGTGCCATCCACAATTTAGAGCTGGAATTAGGTGGAATCAAGCTGTTTGAAAAGGCGGGGCGAAACATCCGTCTCACGGAGGAAGGCCGTTTCTACCGCGAAAAGGTAGATGCCGCCCTCAACGAGCTACACGCCGCCGCTACGGTTCTGAAAGAAAGCCGTCTCAGTGCTCCCGTTGTCATCCGTTTGGGTTATGTTTCCGGTTCCCTGTCCGGCACCGCAGCCAATGAAATCGCCAACTATTCCAAGCGGAATAATCGCATCCGTTTCCGCATTACGGAAAGCTCTGCGGAAAATCTCATGGACATGGTCAGACAGGAAGAACTGGATATGGCTCTGGTGGATCTTACGGACCGTGACCGCAGTCTCCATTTCCGCAAGCTGAAGGAGCAGGACTTTTATGTAGCGCTCCCTGCAGACCATCCTCTGGCTGACCGTGAGGATATCGAACCTCAGGATATTATCCACGAGCCTCAGATCGTCTTTAACTATGACATGAGTAGTAGTTTCCAGGAATGGGCAAGCGGCACCCTGTCAGACGAGAATGTGATCTGCACCGTAGACACAGTACAGGCGGCTCTGGATTTGATCGAAACCGGAGTTGGCTATGCCTTTATTCCCGCCTCCTGCAAACAGGAAGGACGGAATGTTTCCTACATTCCCCTGAAAAACTGGCATCAGGCTCTGTATATGTGCATCCTCTACGATAAATGGCTGGAGCCTCCCGTATGGGACTTTGTAGAACTACTGGTGAGAAGTATGCGTGACAGTCAATGATCGTTTCATATCATAACACAAAACACCCCGTATTGCAAGATCGCTTACAACCCAAACCGTTTTTGCCTCGGAGATGAAAAATATGAAATATCCGAAATTAAAAAATGCCCTACTATGCAGAATCCTTGTGTATATTGTGGTACTCGGTGGATTTATTGCACCCATCGCCATCGTGGTCAGTCTTCCCCTTGTTCCGGAAGCCGTAAAAGTTCTTGTGGGGATCAGTCTGCCCATAGGGCTAATCGTATATTTGATCAGAAATTTCCCTTTACTCTTTGGGATGGATTTGGTCCTTGCCATGCTCCACTGTAACTATCGAGCAAGGAAATTTTTCACCTTGCCCACAAATTTTCAAGTCCAAAAGGTGGAAAACAGACTTTCCCATTTCGGAAAAGCCTGTGAACCAACCGGCATCTCTCCCCAACCCCATATGTTGCAATACAAAAGCGAAGCATCCATGACCGTATATGCAAAGGGGATCGAAAAGGTCATTGCAACCTACCACACGGATTTGCTGACTAAGGAACAGTATCAATTATTTTTCCGTTCCGCAACAGCCAATGCAAAGGCATTACAAGGAACAAAGAAGCATTACTTCTTGGATAAAAACCAGAAAAAAGCCCCTCTGAACTGTGTTACCGTCATTGTAATTTTTGCAAAGCAGGTAGAAGATACTCTCAACCACTCCCTTTCTAAACTGGTCTGTCAGCAAGCCGGAGATGGCCACGACACTTCGATTCTCCCTTGTGTGGTAGATTTGGGCAGAGGCATCTGTACCTTCGACAGCGAAAGAATCCCTTTTGTAGGCTACCAATACGCGGTGCAGAACCGAGGCATTAAGCTGATCCGGAAATACCTTTTCCGCAACCGTTTTCCTTACGCCACCTCCACGGAAATGTTGGAAGTCGATCCCGAATTCTCCGCAGAACAAAGTCTCTGGTCTTTTTGGAACTTTATGAGAAAAGAGATCATCATAAATGAACGGGAAATGAAAAAACGCTTTGAAGGCATGTCCCACAGGGAAGTCCAATGGGAAGAAAACTATGTCTATGTCAAGTGGGACAAACGAGGCACCTATGTCCCCACCGAAACAAACGAGGAACACAAAACCATATCCATAGAACCCATCGACTCCTGGCATTACCCCAAAGTCAACAAAATGTCGAAAGAAACAATAAAGGAAATAGAAAAATCAATCCATTTCCATTTTGCCAAATTGGGGTATACCGTAAAGTTCCATTCCAACGACTGATCGTTGTCCAGACAGCCCTTATGTCAGTCTGGTTGACCTGACATACCGCGACCGAAGTCTCCATTTCCGAAAGCTGAAGGAGCAGGATTTCTACGTTGCCCTTCCCATGGAGCATCCCTTGGCAGACCGGCAGGAGATCCAGCCCCAAGATATTATACACGAGCCTCAGATCGTTTTTAACTACGATTTCAGCAGTACCTTCCAAGAATGGGCCAGCGGTACCCTGTCCGACGAAAATGTGATCTGCACCGTTGACACCGTTCAAGCTGCGCTGGATCTCATCGAAGCCGGTGTCGGTTATTCTTTCATCCCTGCATCCTGTCGGCAGGAAGGGCGGAACATCCGATATATTCCCCTGAAAAACTGGCATCAGGCTCTGTATATGTGTATCCTCTACGACAAATGGCTGGAGCCTCCCGTATGGGACTTTGTAGAGCTGTTGGTCAGAAGTATGCGAAACAGCCAATAAGTCAGCCATTTTCTTCTTGACTCACCGTGTACTATATGATACACTGCGCTTTCAAAGGAACTGCTTTTTATGTGCGAGCCCCTTCCAACTATGGTCGAGGGCACGACGCCGTAGGCAGTTCCTTTGCTTTTTACGCAAAGAGTTACCTCACTTTTATTGAGGCTTTGGTTTATGCCTAATTTTCTTCGGCACAATACAAATTTGCCCAGCCGTTCTTATTTTTAAATTCTAAAATTTCGCTCGCATCATATATAAAGCTGTTGTCACTCTCATTGGCTTCGGAATACATAACCAGGATTCCCTTTTCTTTATCATAGTTCCCCTCTTGATCCGTAATAACCCAAAGGATCATATCGTAAGATGTATAATTGTCAGGATCCGGTTGCAATTTATCATAATCACGATGCACCCCATAAATTTCATGCAAAATTTTGCCTTCAGCATCGGTTTGCAGGATCGTGCTATAACGATATGGCCCGGATTCCGGATTCACAATAAAGTCTAAAGTTTCGGTGTAATCATGCAATATTTCATTCCCTTGGGTACGACTTACAGAATATACATCCTGCCCTAAAACCTTGTGGTCCGTAATCGGGTAAGAAACACATTGGGATTTATCCAAAGGCTTATTCCAATCATTTTCTTCCTTTAATTGATCCTTAAATTCAAGGTAAAACTCTCTTGTTCTATTCTGCAAATGATCCTCTGCGGCACCTTCATACAAGCGCTCATAATCTAAGAGGGTTAATACGTAATTCCTATCCGGGTAAAAATACACGTCTGTTTCATCATAAGCTTGGCAAATTACTAAAGCGAAAGTCCGATTCCTATAGTCTTCGCAATAAGAAAACAACGTTCTGCCATAGTCATCTTGTTCCCAAATGTAAATGTCTGCATGATATGCACCTTCTCCATGATGCATATATCCCGAAGCATCCGGGATGCTGTAGATTGCGGCAGTGTATAGTTCTTTGTATGACCCTCTATATGGATAAGGATTTTCCCAATTTAAAAAACATCCGGATAATCCAAGTATCATCGCTATCAGCAACAAAATGGAAGTGATCTTCTTCATCTTATTCCCCCTCCTCCGCTGTAAGGAAGCCGTTTATTCAAACAACCGGCTTTCTCCCTTTAGCTTCTTCCGCTTTCTCAAAAGTCGGATGGTACCAATGGATCCCAAAATGCCGATCAGAAGGCTGATGGCGCCGAAAACATAGTTTATGGGAAGTGCCACGCCGCTGCCTGCAAGGAGTATATTATTCAGACCTGCCATCCAATTGGCGAAGGTCACAAGTGCAACCATTGCGATCATACCGGAAAGGTATTTGACCTTGGAAGCATTGTCGGAAAACAGTTGGAAATCTCCCTCGGAAGCCTTTTTTCGGAAATAGGCCCAGCGAGTGAAGGAGCCGATATGCTCTGCCCCTGTGGATTCTATAAATTCGATGTATTTTTGACTTTCTGCATGGCGGGGCATTTTATCCAGAAGCTGTAAGCAGATTTTATATTCACCGGGAACACAGTCCTCGAACTCAAATTTGCCAAAGCCTACGGACATAAGACACAGGCCTTTCGCCGCCATTTCGTTGAGCCATTTTTCTTCTTTATCAAAGTTCCATACCCAGAACCATTTGCGGATCGTTCTTCTCATGTTAGTTTCCCTCCAATAT
>JAZOXB010000104.1:0-4411 GCA_045659585.1 Faecousia sp.
ACCACCTCTTTGGAAACCGCGGGACCCAAAATAGGCTTTTTTCTGTGGGAAAGGGGAAAATCAGGATGTCATCATATCCATCATTTTTTCCTCTGCGGCATTGACCGCCTTTTGGGCGGATTTCCGCACGGTGCAATTTTCCGGGAGCATGAGGACAGCGGCACTGCCTGCTACCATACCTGCTCCAAGGGTCAGAAGAAAGGTCGTTGCTTTCATATTCATTCACCTCCGATCATAGCTTTCCCGAAAAAATAAAATTTCTGCTTTTCAATATTTTGAAAATATGGTACAATATTTGCAAACAAACAGAAGAAGGGTGGTACAGCTATGACGACTTTATATTTGATCCGCCACGGAGAGGCAGAGGGAAATGTATTCCGTCGGCTCCAAGGACAGTTTGATTCTCTCATTACCCCCAACGGCAGAAAGCAGATCGCCGCATTGGAGGAACGGTTTCGGGATATTCCCGTAGATGTGGTTTATTCCAGCGACCTGACCCGTACCTGCATTACCGCCGGTGCCATCTATAAGCCCAAGGGATTGCCCTTGCACACAGATCCCCGTCTCCGTGAGATCGGTGTAGGCGTTTGGGAAAATAAGCCCTTTGGCTGGCTGGATCATATTGATCGGGAACGGAATTACGCCTTCTCCCACAGCCCCAAAACATGGTCTGTAGAGGGAAGCGAGACATATGATATTTATACCAAGCGGTTTTTAACAGCATTGCGGGAAATTGCGGAAAAACATGAGGGACAGACCGTTGCCCTGTTCTCTCATGGCATGGTTCTCCGGGGAGCTATAGAGTCCCTGTTTTTTGAAGGTCGGGACAACGCCATTGCCCATTGCGAAAATACCGCTGTTACCTGTCTCAGCTACGAAAATGGGGAATTCACCTTAGAATTCCTCAATGATGCAAGCCATATTACAGAAGAAATTTCCACTTTGGGCAAGCAGATGTGGTGGCGCGGAGAAAAGTACAAGGATTTCAATATGTGGTATCGGGATCCCGAAGCAGAGGATGAAGCCTTCCTGTCTCAATTCGATCTACCCGAAGGACAGGTACGGATCTCCATGCTGGATGCAGAGGCAACGGGTGTTATCGTGGTAGACAAGGGGATCCTTCGATACATCGCTTTGGCAGAGAGCTTCCGTGGCAGAGCCCTTTCTCCCCAGTTGTTGGGTGAAGCAATTTCTATGGCTCGGCTCATGGGGAGCGACACCCTTACGGTGGCTTATGAGCCGGAGCATCCCGCCGCTGTGCGGATCTTGGAGGAATACGGCTTTTGGGGAAGTCCCCGCATCTTGCACATTCGTCCTACAATAGATTGAGGCATAGTCCTCCCCTTCGTTGCATAGTCTGTACCATGGACTGTGACGAAGAGGAGGACTTTTTATGACTGACTTATATACAGACATTGCCCGCCGTACAGGTGGCAATATTTATATCGGTGTGGTAGGCCCCGTAAGGACGGGAAAATCCACCTTTATCAAACGGCTTATGGAGGAAATGGTGATCCCTAACATTCGGGATCTGTATTCCAAGGAACGGGCCAAGGACGAACTGCCTCAGAGTGCTTCCGGCAGGACGATTATGACCGCAGAGCCGAAATTTGTCCCGGAGGAAGCGGTGGAGATCAGTCCCGACGGTACTGCCACCCTGTCTGTCCGTTTGATTGATTCCGTGGGCTATATGGTAGAAGGTGCTATGGGTGCTACAGAGGACGGGGTTCCCCGTATGGTCACCACACCTTGGTTTGATTATGAGATCCCTATGACGGAAGCGGCAGAGCTTGGGACTCGGAAGGTTATGGAAGAGCATTGCAGTATTGGCATTGTGGTGGTGACGGACGGTACGGTGACGGATATTCCCCGAACAGACTACATTGTTGCCGAGGAACGAGCCATTCGGGATATGCAGGCTACGGGGAAGCCCTTTGTGGTTCTGGTCAACAGCAGTGATCCCACAGGGAGTCAAGCCGTAGGCTTGCGGAATTATATTGCAGAGACTTATGGAGTCAGTGCCATTGCTGTGGATTGTCTCAAAATGGGGGAGGAGGATCTGAAGGGGATTCTGAAGGAACTTCTTTATGCCTTCCCCTTACGGCAGATCCGGGTGTATCTGCCGGATTGGATCCGTGCTTTGGAGTATGATGATCCTTTAAAGAAAGAAGTCTTTGAAGCCCTGCGGGAGAATGCCCGTGGGATCACCCGTTTGGCAGAGGCGGAGACCGCCATGAGTCGGCTAAAGGAGCTGGAACAGATCAAGAGCTGTCCCGTGATAGGGGTGGACTTGGCAGAGGGAAGCATCAGCTGTGAGCCTCGGTTTGAAGAGGGGATCTTCTATGAGATCTTGCAGGAAAAAACTGGCTTCCGTGTGGAAAATGACGGACAGCTTCTGTCGGTACTGGCCGCCCTTGCCAAGATGAAGCAGGAATATGATAAGATCTCTGCGGCACTGGAAGAGGTCAAGGCTACAGGCTATGGGATCGTGATGCCCGGTGCGGAGGAAATGCGTTTGGAAATGCCGGAGCCGGTGAAAAAGGGCGGTGCCTATGGCGTGAAACTGCGAGCCAGTGCACCTTCCATCCATATGATGCGGGCGGATATCCAGACGGAGGTCAGCCCCATGGTAGGGAATGAACAGCAATCGGAGGAACTGGTCAGATCCCTGCTGGGAGAGTACGAGGGGAATCGGGAAAAACTGTGGGAAAGCAATATCTTCGGGAAATCCCTCTTTGAACTGGTGAATGAGGGCTTGACTACCAAGCTTAAACGGATGCCGGAGGATGCCCGATACAAGATCAAGGACGCCTTGGGGAAGATCATCAACGAGGGTGCCAACGGGCTGATCTGTCTGCTGTTATAATGAAAATAAGGGCTGTTCCGAGAATTTCCTCGGAACAGCCCCTTGGCTCTCCAATGGGAGAGCCAAGAGTGTGTACAAATTTGGCAACTGCCCGATAAACTGTGGCACCAACGGTGGGTGGTTACTCCTCCCGGGGATCCGGGACATAGTCCGGGATCACATAATCCGCCACGGGGGACAGGTCTGCTTCGGGGTTCAGGATCACATAATAATGGGTGGTGGTCAGAGCATCCCCTTTGTCCAAAAACAGGAGAGCGACGGCCACGTCCGGGGAGATGCCCGTGATCTCATAGATTTCTCCGCGGAGACTTTCATCGGCGGGGTTTTGAGAGGGATCGGTGATCCAGCCGGCGGTTACGGTCACATCTTCTAATTTTTCGCCGATGTTTTCCGAGTCGATGACCTTTCCGCCTATATAGCTTGCGTAAGGGCCGTTGTCGATCCCATAGACATACCGTGTGCCGAAGGCGGTTTCTTCCGTCACCTCTGTGGTCATGGTGCCGGGGAGATCTTGGTTCCAAAGGGGACTACGGGAGGCAAAGAGCCCTACCAACAGGAAAAGAAGGGCGAAACAGGCGACCATAGATCCCCATTTGACCCATGGAGAGGGCTTCTTGCCTTTGGGTGCAGAGGAATTGGGGAGACGGGCTTCTTCGATATAGGCATCTTTTACTTCCCCTATGGCACAATAAAGCTGTTGGGAATTCATAGTGTATACCCCCTTGATGCAAGATAGGTTCGTAATTTTGATCTTAAACGGCTTAGGGTCATGGTGAGATTGCTGTAGGACATGCCGTAGATTCGGGATAGCTCATCTATGCTGTCTGTATAAAAATAGCGGCGGAGGAATAAGGTTCGCTTTTCGGTGGACAGCGTCCCCAGAAAATCGTTGATGTCCTTTACCAATGCGTTGTAGTCCAGTGTATGTTCAATGGTGGCTTGAGAGGGAATGCAGTTCTCCAGTTCCTCCAGAACCAAGGGAAGCTGTCCGCCACCGATTCGCTTCTGTGCCATGTTGTATTTGTAGCGGTTGAAGGCAAGGTTTCGGGTGAGCTTTCCCAAAAAGGCGGAAAGAATACGGGGTCTGTCAGGTGGTACAGCGTTCCATGTTTTAAGATAGGTGTCGTTGACACATTCCTCTGCATCCTCTATGGAGGTCAGAATGTTTCTTGCAATGGCAGTGCAATAGGGGCCGTATTTTTCGGCAGTTGCGGAAATGGCTTCTTCCTTTCGGTCGAAGTAGAGCTGTAGGATCTCGGAATCTTCCATAGGGATACCTCCTTTCACTTATACAGACAACTTTCGGCGGAAAATGCAACAGATCTTTTGAAAAAATATTTTGATATAGCGATAAAAGGAATGTAGAGGGACTGTGTGATCTCTGTTTCTATATCATATCAGCTTCCGAAGGGAAATGCAATGGGGACAGGGGAGCAATGGGAAGAAAGCGGGAAAAAATTCTATAAAAAAGTTTGGAATCTCTAAAAATAGGCCTTGACATTTGGTGTATTATGGAGTAAAATGTATAGGCCTGCGAAGACAGGC
>JAZOXB010000105.1:0-2567 GCA_045659585.1 Faecousia sp.
CTTCCGTGATATTATCACCAAAACAGATAAACGGCACTTTTTTCCTGTACGGATTCTTGCAATCAGCGTTACAACGCTGAAAAGGAGTGGATTTCTTTGACATATTTAAAGGTATCCGAAATGGCGGAAAATGGAATTTGCATCCGGTGAGGAATTCTCCCTGTGGCTTGCAAATGCCATGACCACCTTTGCCGGAAGTAAGCAGCCTGCTCCGCAAGAAGAGAGAAACCGGGCAGTAAATCCAACAGAAACCCCAAAAGAAAGGGGGGCGGCAGTGAAAACTGCCGCCCCTTATTTTTTGTTGTGCAAAGACAAACTTTCCGGCAACCGGAACGCTCGTTGGATACAGAAAAAATAATAAAAAATAACGTCATTGTTACTAAAAAAGTGTTCTTTTTTAGTTGACAAACAGGCTAAATGATCTATAATTAGAATTGCGGGTTTTCCCGAAAAATAACATTTTAACCTTAATATGGAAAAGAGGAGAACAGGGTACTATGAAAAAAATAGCCATTCGTATCATATCCATGTGTCTGATCATGGTTATGTGTTTGCAATTTGTACCTATGAAGGCAAATGCTGTTAACTACAGCGGCTCTTCATCTTACAAGTCCGGCAAATACTACACCAAGCTCAAGAACGTATCTCTCACCGGAAACCAGAGAACCGATATTGTCAATATCGCAAAGTCTCAGATTGGCTATCAGGAAGGCAGTTCTTCCTCTCAGCTTTCCGGCGCTTCCTACGGCGGCAAAAACTACACGGAATACGGCCGTTGGTACGGCCTGCAGGATATGTGGTGCGCAATGTTCGTGTCCTGGTGCGCCAATCTTGCCGGTGTTTCCACTTCTATCGTCCCCAAGCATTGCTTCACCCCTGACGGTCTGTCCTGGTTCAAGGCTCGCGGACTGGCTTACACCCGCAAGACCGTAGCAAACGGCGGCTACACTCCCAAGGCCGGCGACATCATTTATTTTAAGTCTGCCCGTAACTCCAACAGCACCAATCACATCGGTATCGTCACCGGTTATTCCAACGGTACTGTTTATACCATTGAGGGTAACTCCAGCTCCGCTACCATTTCCACCAACGGCGGCGCTGTCGTTTCCAAGTCCTATTCTATCAGCAATACATATATCGTTTATATCTGCAAGCCCAACTACAAGAACTCCAGTTCTTCCGGTGGCACCGGCGGCGGCAGCACCGGTAGCGGCAGCAGCACTCTTTACAGCGGAAAAAACAACTGGATTCCTGACAGCGTTCAGTCCATTGTGTTTAACCCTACTTACTACTCCAACAAATATGCTGATCTGAAGAAAGCCTTTGGCACCGACGGCAACAAGCTGTATCAGCACTTCCTGGACTATGGTGCCAAGGAAGGCCGTCAGGCAAGTGCTATGTTCAATGTGAACACCTATCTGGAGAAGAACTCCGACCTGAAGAAGGCATTTGGAACTGACTACAAGGCAGCAATCAAGCACTTTGCTTCCAACGGTATCAAGGAAACCCGTGTGACCGCTCCCTGTGTCAACCTGGGTAACAGCTTCAAGGCCCGCATTAACGTCAGCACCGCCACCTTGAACCTCTCTTTGTCCGATTCTGATGTCATTTCTTACACACCCAGTGATGCCGATGCTCAGATTTGGAAGTTTGACCGTCAGAGTAACGGTACATACAAGATCACCAACACCAAGAACGGTCAGGTTCTGACACTTGCCGGCTCGTCCAAGTCCGCAGGCGCCAAGGTCCAGATCGCCAAGAGCAATGATTCCAATGCTCAGAGATGGTACATCTACGAAAGCGGCGTATCCGGCAAGTATATCTTCCGTCCCGCTTGCTCCCCCGGCATCATTATTGGTGTTAAGGGTGACTCCGCTTCTTCCATGGCTGCGATCCAGTCCGTGAACTATAAGAACACCAAGGGTCAGAGATTCGGTATCACCAAGGTCACCCAGACTGTAACCGAAAAGCCCGTAGACCTGGGAACCAACTTCCATGCACAGATCGGTTCCGTCCATGCCTCCGGCAAGAACCTGTCTCTGGACAATAACAACGTCATCCTGTACGGCAAGAGCAAGGCTCCCGCTCAGACCTGGCGTTTCTCCCGCCAGAGCGACGGCAGCTACATCCTCATCAACCAGAAGAACGGTTATGTTCTGACCGTTGCCGGCAACGGCGGTAACGGTTCCAACGTTGAGCTTGCCAAGAACACCGGTGCTTCCGGTCAGAAGTGGTTCATTTACGAGAAGGATGGTAAGTATTCCATCCGTCCTGCCTGTGCAACCGGCTGCGCTCTGAACCTCCAGGGTTCCGCTACCGCGGATCTGACCAACATTCAGATTGCCACCAAGGGTGATTCCAACGCACAGCTCTTCACCATCACCAGAGCAGTCTTCTTCGATTTGATCGAGCCCGCTGATGTAGGTACCGATTTCATCGCCAACATCAAAAATGTGAACGCCGGCATGAATCTGTCCCTGAATGATAACAATGTTATCATCTTTACCCCCTCCGATGCAGCCGCACAGAAGTTTAAGTTCGAGCGTCAGAGCGATGGCAGCTACAAG
>JAZOXB010000106.1:0-9948 GCA_045659585.1 Faecousia sp.
TTCCAATCTTTGCCCTTTAGGGCACACATTCACGACCTACTTTAGTAGGTCACTTCACACCGTAGGTGCTTCACAACCCATTATGGGTTGCTTAACGCCCACCGCAGGTGGGTACTTCACTCGTTCCGGCGGAACGATAAACTGTGATTTATGGCTTTCTCTTGACGAAAGGAAAAAATGCACTCCCTTTTGAATAATGGGGGTGCATTTAGCAGTTTGGGGGTAAAAAATTATAACTGTTGCTGTTTCAAATATGCTTCAAAAAGTTCTTTTGTTTCCGGAACACAAAGTACCTTGAACATATATTTTCCATTCATATCTTTAAAGACAATATAGGTCATACCGCCGTTGCTATATCGATATCCTCGAACCCTCATAGAATAGCCTATAAGCACTTCGGCACAACCAATATCTTGTACAGAATACACTTTCTCTCTTTTTATTCCGAAATAAAAATCGGTAACAGTTATCACATCGTTAACAACTTCAACCGAAGCTTTATCCATATCTTTCTGCGTAATAGCAATCAATACTGCAAGCAGAAGCATCGGCACAAGTATCACCACAGCCGGTGTAATACTATTTGCGTAAAAAGAACATGCAATTGCCATAAAGAAAAATATAGCTATTACCAAACCACAACAAATACCAAACACGGTTTTAGTTGACTTTTCAGTCTTAATTACGGAAGTTCCATGGTGGGTGTGAAATTTCATATTATTCACTTCTTTTATATAAATAGTACCGTATCATTCCGTTTATCAGAATGACGGTTATTGTATGGTGGACTTGAAGGGGATCGAACCCTCGACCTTACGGTTGCGAACCGTACGCTCTCCCAACTGAGCTACAAGCCCGAATATTTGCTTTTCCGCCCGTGGCACAGTCTTTGCGCCACGGGCGGTTGGTTTTGTTTTAGCATTCCTCTTTCAGAAGAGTATGGCATTTTTCTTCAAATGCTTGGAAGAACTTCGCCATATGGAGTCCGTCACAGAGGGCATGGTGGACGGTGAGGCTCACGGGAAGGAGGTATTTTTCCCCCTGCCAATAGGCCTTGCCGAAGGTGATCTGGGGATTGGTATGGGGCGGATTGGCTACCGGAAGCTTCAGCCCGGAGAAGCTGACCCAAGGAGCGGAGGAAATAAAGAACAATCTCTCCGGCTCATGCTCCTCAATAGAAGGGTGCG
Source organism: Faecousia sp. (assembly GCA_045659585.1). GTDB lineage: Bacteria > Bacillota > Clostridia > Oscillospirales > Oscillospiraceae > JAZOXB01. The sequence goes on from JAZOXB010000106.1 coordinate 1,188, forward strand.
CCTTTACATAGGCTACCCGTTCATTGGCATAGGGCAGGAATTCACTGAGGGGCTTATGGCATTCCAACTCGCAGTAGCAGTAGGTCTCATCGGGAAGGGCTACGGTATGGGAGCCGGCACAGAAATCATATTCCACTACCTGATCGTCAATGATCCGACGGCGAAGCTCCGGGACGGAATTGGCCGCCCAAGCCGCGCAATAGAACAGGTGGAGAAAGAAGGGTCTCCTGTCTGCCAGAGGGGTGATATCACACTGAACTGTCATGCCTACGCTGGGATCATAGAAATTCTTAAAGTAATTAAAATGATCCCTGCGAGGGTTGTGCTCCATATCAATAACGATCTTCTTCATGCTTACAGGGTTGCGATGGCGGTGCGGATACGCTCCACAGCCTTGTCACCCAGGATCTGCATTACGGTATACAGATCGGGAGAATTGGTCTTTCCGGTAACGGCAATACGGATGAAGGTGGAAACATCGGCAACGGAACCGGGGAAGGCATCGGGGTTGGCCTTGTATTCCTTCATATCGGCAGCAAAGCCGATCTTAGCAGTAACAGCCTTGACCTTTTCGAACCATGCATTGGCATCCTCGGAGGGGTCATAGGTCTCTAAGAAGGCTTCCAAAGCACCGCGGATCACGGATGCCTCGTACTTATCGCCGAAGCCCTCGGAAACAAAGTACTCGTCATAGAAGAATCCCATATAGGGCTTGACATCCTGCCAGGTTGCCAGATCCTTACGAGGCTTCTTGCCACCTCTGCCAATGGCAAGGATAGCCTTGGTAAAGTCGGGATCTCTCTTGAGGCACTGTGCGAATTCGGGATCGAATTCTTCTGCAAATTCCAGAGCCAGCTCATAGACCTTTTCTGCATCCATCTTGGCGATCTCGTTCTTGGAAACGTCGCAAAGCTTGGCATAGTCAAAGAGAGCACCGGCGGGATTCAGCTTCTTGTAGGAGAACTTGAAGGAATCGGAATCTGCGGTGGGGTTGGCCTTTCTCCAATCCTCATAATTGGAGTTGAGAAGGGTCATAATATATTCGTATACAGCGGAAACGGGGAAACCTTCTGCCTTATAGTAGGTCAGAGCCAGTTCCGGGTCCTTCCGCTTGGAGAGCTTACGCTTACTGGTGCCATCCATCTTCATGAGGGGGCCGATATGGACATACTTGGGGATCTTGAAGTCCAGAGCACGGAAGAGCTGGAGGTGGAAAGGCAGGCTGGGGAGCCACTCGTCACCACGAACAACATGGGTGGTACGCATGAGATGATCGTCTACAGCGTGGGCAAAGTGGTAAGTGGGAATGCCATCTGCCTTCAGGAGAACATGGTCAATGTCGTTCTCAGTGATGGTGAGAGCACCCTTAACAAGGTCATTATACTTGAACTGATTCTCGATACTGCCGGTGGAGCGGAAACGGAGAACCCAGGGCTTGCCTTCTGCAATAGCGGCCTGAACATCCTCCATAGGACGATCTCTCCAAATTGCATAGGAGCCGTAGTAGCCGAAGTTGACCTTCTTGGCTTCCTGATCGGCGCGCATGGCGGTGAGCTCTTCTTCGGTACAGAAGCAGGGGTATGCCATACCCTGCTCTACCAGCTTCTTGGCATAAACATGGTACAGCTCTGCTCTCTGACGCTGACGATAGGGGCCGTAGAGACCATTATCGCCTTCCTTAGTGGCACCTTCGTCAAAGCAGATGCTGTAGTGCTTCAGGGAGTCGATGAGGACTTCTACCGCACCGGGGACTTCGCGCTTGGCATCGGTATCCTCAACACGGAGGAAGAGCACGCCTTCGGACTGGTGTGCCATACGCTCGGCAACCAGACCCTGTACCAGATTGCCCAAATGGACAAAGCCTGTGGGGGAAGGAGCCATTCGGGTAACAACCGCGCCCTCCGGGAGCTCGCGGAGAGGATAGCGTTCCTCTAAAGACTCGGGAGTCTCGGTAACATTGGGGAATAATAAAGTTGCAAGTTCCATAATTATAAACCTCTGTTTCTTTATAGAAATTTTCTCGGTATTTCTCTCCTTATTATACCATGGATACCCCACTTGTCAAGCAAAGAGATTTTATAGCCTCTCAGAATGTCCCACTTCTCATAAAATCACAGTTTGTCGCTCCGGTGGAGCGATAAACCGGAATTTGAAGCTTTTACGGTTTTCCCTCTTTTACTGAAGGATTTTTTCTTGCAATGCGTTTATTTTCTGCTATAATAGAGGGTAGAAGCAATCTATAAGAGAGGAGATTTCTCCATGTTAGAGCAGAAAATCATAGACAATTATATTGCCATTCTCAAAGAGGAGCTGGTGCTTGCCACCGGCTGTACGGAGCCCATCGCCATTGCCTACTGTGCCGCCAAGGTGCAGACCCTTCTGGAATGTCCTCCGGAACGGATCACCGCTGTCCTCAGTGGCAATATTTTAAAGAATGTTAAAAGCGTCGTCGTCCCCAACACCGGCGGACGGAAGGGCATCCGCCCTGCCATTGCCGCAGGCATGGTTGCCGGAGACGAAAGCAAGGATCTACAGGTCATCGCCGACATCTCCGAGGAAGCCTTCCCTGAAATCGACGCTTTCCTGGAAAGCGTTCCCATCCGCGTTACCACAAGTGATTCCCCCTGCAAGCTGGATATCGACATCACTGCCTATGCAGGAGAGCACATGGCTCGGGTGCGGATCACCAACCACCATACCAACATCGTCCATTTGGAAAAGGACGGCAATATTCTCCTCAGCAATCCCATTGTGGATGCCGCAGAGGAACAGCTCACAGACAAGACTTGCCTCAATGTGGAAGATATTCTTCGTTTTGCAGACATCGTTCCTCTGGAGGATGTGGAGCCCATGCTCCGGCGTCAGATCGAACTGAACTCCGCCATTTCGGAAGAAGGTCTCCGGGGAAACTGGGGTGCAAAGATCGGACGCATTTTATTGGAAGATTACGGGGATGATATTAAGCAGAAAGCAAAGGCCTATGCCGCCGCAGGCTCCGACGCTCGTATGAGCGGTTGCGAAATGCCTGTAGTCATCCTTTCCGGCTCCGGCAATCAGGGCATTACTGCTTGTATGCCCGTAGTGGCCTATGCCAAGCACATCGGTGCCACCAAGGAGCAGCTCTGCAGAGCCCTGCTGGTATCGGATCTGGTAACCATCCACCAGAAGACCGGTATCGGTCGCCTGTCTGCCTACTGCGGTGCCATTTCCGCAGGTGTAGGTGCCGGTGCAGGTATTTGCTATCTCTTAGGTGGTGGCTACCGTGCAGTATCCCATACCATCGTAAACGCCGTCGCCATCCTTTCCGGCACCATTTGCGACGGTGCCAAGCCATCCTGTGCCGCTAAGATCGCCGCCGCCGTAGATGCAGGCATCATGGGATATCGGATGTACCTCCATCACAAAGAATTCCGTAGCGGTGAAGGCATCGTAGCAGGATCCGTAGATGACACCATTGCCAATGTAGGTATGCTGGCACAGCAAGGTATGCAACAGACCGACCATACCATTCTGCGGATCATGCAAGACGGAGAATGTATGTAAGAAGGGTTCCCCTTTCCCGAAATCCAAGGATCTTCCCATGTGTTTTTCGGTTTTTTTAAAATTTTCTTATATTCTCTTCATAAATCCGTAACAATCGGGCTATATGCTGATAATACAAAGTCAGACATCCTATGGTCTTCGGCACAACCGAAAGCCTAAAATCCCTAAAAAAGGAGTCGCCCCTTATGAATGACAACTCTCTTTTCCCGAACAACGACACAGATGTGTCCCCTATTCCTTCTACAGAAGACTATCCTACACAGAGCCTCCCGGATCTTTCGGAAATCCAAGAGGTAATTGAGGCGGTGGAGTCCACACCCTCTGCATCTCCCGTGGAAGAGCCCTCCTCCGAGACTCTGTCTCAAAACACCGAGACCCTTTCGGATCTATCTACTACACCCTCCACTGAGGAAGGGTCCACCCCCATCCTTGAGCCTGCCCCCTCCCGGGAGGCCATAGCTCAGCAGGAATCCACTCCTCAGCAGGAACCCATTCCTCCGGAAGTACGGGCAAGACAGCCTTACCACAACGGCTACGGTCAACCTTCGGCTCCCTATGGGCAGAGAGTTCCCTACGCTCCCAACGGACAGAACCCCGGACAGAGAGCCCCCGGCTACGGCGTTCCTCCTACCCAAATTCCTAACAGAGCTCCCTACGGTAACGGCTATGCCCCAAACCCCAACGGGTATGCTCCCAACGGTAACGGATACGCGCCTAATCCCAATGGATACGCGCCTAATCCCAATGGATACGCCCCCAACCCCAATGGCACTCCCTACGGAGCACCCGGCTATCCCTACGGAGCCAACCCCACAGGCAATGTGCCTCCCTCCCAATTCCCGCCCTCCGGCAATTTCTACGCCTCTTCTCCCAAAGAGAAAAAGCCTCGCAATTGGCTCCTGATCCTGCTGATCGCAGGTTGCATCCTCATCGGCACACTCTGCGGCATCCTGATCGGGAATATGACAAGACCCTCTCCCGAAGACCTTGTTCCTTCGGAGAACCCATCCATCGGCGAAGGTCTTCCTCCCGCGCAGTCCGGCAGACCCTCTCCCACCGAGGCTTCTACCAATCCCCCCAGAGAAACTCAGCCTCTGGCCACTGCCAGTGGCGAACAGCTGACCCTGAATCAGATCTATAACCAAAATGTCCCTGCCATCGTCGGCATTTCCACCATAACCACCCAGAACACCTACGGTCAGACCTCTGCTGCATCCAGCACCGGTTCCGGCTTCATCATCTCTTCCGATGGTGAGATCCTGACCAACTACCATGTGGTCGAGGGTGCACAGCAACTGTTCGTATCCCTGTATGACGGCAGAGAATACCCCGCTACTCTCATTGGCTACGAAGCTGAAAGCGATGTAGCCCTCATTAAGATCGAAGCTGAAAATCTTCCCGTTTGTGCCATCGGTAATTCCGATCAAGTCTATGTAGGCGAACAGATCGCCGCCATCGGCAACCCCATGGGCGAGCTGACCTACACCATGACCGTTGGCTATGTCAGTGCCGTAGACCGTTTCGTCACCACTGACGGAAATCCCATCAGCATGATCCAGGTTGACGCCGCCATCAATCCCGGTAACTCCGGCGGTCCTGTTTTCAACACCTACGGTGAAGTCATCGGCATTGCCACCGCAAAATACTCCGGTACCCTCAGTGGCGGTGCGACCTTAGAAGGCCTCGGCTTCGCCATTCCCATTAACGATATCGTAGAGATCCTCAATGATCTCCGCATTAACGGCAAGGTTCCCGATCGTGCCTATATGGGCGTTATGGTCAGCATGCTGGCTGTAGACGAAGCCACCTACGGCATCGACCACGGTGTCTATGTAGAATCCGTAGAGAGCGACGGCAGTGCCTACAAGGCAGGCGTTCAAGCCGGTGATATTATTCTGAAGATCGGCGATGTAGAAACCAACGCATACGAAAATCTCCAGCAGACACTCCGCAAGTATCGTGCCGGAGACGAAACCACCATCACCCTCTATCGAAAGGGTCAAACCATTACCCTGCCTATCGTATTCGACGCGAAACCGGATACCGCTCAGACAACTCCTACAGAGCCTCAGTACACCGAGCCTGTGGAGCCCACGGATCCCGGAACTTCCGAAGAAGATCCTTGGAGCACCTTCCCCTGGGAGGATTTCCCCTGGGGTGACTTCGGCGGCTGATCCGCCCCTTTTAAAAATACTATCTCCTTCCTGCGAAGCCCTTTTCGGCCCCTCCTCTCTTGCTGAAAAGGGCTTCCTTTTATATTGCAATTCTCTTGTTTTTCCAAAAAATTTATGGTATACTGAAAAAAACCACTAAAAAGGAGCTGTTTTTATGAAGCAACCGATCCGACGCATCCTTAGTTTCCTTGCCCTTGTGGCGTTGGTGCTGTCCTTTTTCCCCCTAACCGGAAGCGTAGCCACTGTCCACGCCGCAAATCTGTCCACAGACATTTACCAGCTACCCAGCAAGACCCTGAATGATGCAGGAACCAAGTATCGCCAGAACATGTCCTACATCATCCGCACCCGTAACGGAAAGATCATCGTCATCGACGGTGGCTACAGCACCAATAACGCCGATGCCAACTACCTGATTTCCCAGCTTGTATCCATCACCGGCAAGGATGTGCCCAATGTGGATGCATGGTTCTTCACCCATGACCACGGGGATCATGTAGGTGCTTTTAAGGCCATTGCCGCCCGTATGCCTACCAAACTGACAGTGGATACGGTGTACTACCGCTTCGCCACCGATGCAGAAATCGACAAATACGCTCCCGAAGCCGACAGAGCCTCCCTAAAAACCTCTGTCCAGAGCTTCAAGAACCATGTTAAGAAAATGAAAAAGGCCGACGGCACCCCCACGGATACCGTAACTCTGGCCGCCCGACATGTAGACCGCTGTAACGGCGTTTTTACCATCGACACCGTCCAGATCGATGTGCTTATGACCTGCAATGAGGTTTTCTGGGGCTGTGATAACATTACTACCAAGTATTCCGGCAACCTGTCTACCAACGGTAAAGTCTATACCAACCAAACCATTAAGCAACTGGTAAACGCCGACTTCGGCAACAACACCACCGCTGTTTTCCGTATGACAACCATGGGCAAGAGCGTTCTGTTCTTAGGGGATGCCGCAGAGCCGGAGGGTCTGATGCTCAGGTATTTCCACAATAAGAACGCAGAAAACTCCAACAGCTACTTCTCCCTGAAATCCGACATCGTCCAGATGGCACACCACGGTCAGAATGCGGTTCCCAAGAGCGTCTATACCGCCATCAACCCCGATATTGCTCTGTGGCCCGCTCCCGATTGGGTCTACAATCCCAGCAGTTCCAGCGACCTGACCACGGAATATACCAAAAAGTGGATGAGCGAACTGGGCGTTACCAACTATGTCTCCAAGGACGGTCTCAAGAAGATCAGCCTGAGCGACCTCCGCACTCCGGATGTTCAGGCCGCCATTCCCGAAGATCTGAAGCCTCTGGTCTTTGATCCCACCTACTATGCAAACAAGTATGCCGATGTCAAGAAGGCCTTCGGCACCGATGAGGCACAGCTGTACAACCACTTCCTGAAATACGGTCTGGAGGAAGGCCGTTGTGCCAGCCCCTATTTTGATATCAAGTACTACATGAGTCAGAACTCCCTGAAAATGTCCGTCCATTGCAAGGGCGATTACGAAAAGGGCATGGATCACTTTATTGAATACGCCTATTCGGAAACAGAACTCACCGGTGGCGGTGCCAAGAAGCTGTCCCCCATCTTTGATTGCAAGTATTATTACAACAACTACCCCGTTTTAAAGGAACTGGGACTTAAGAATGAGTTCGAGATCCTGCAATACTTCGTTACCACCGGTGAAGCCGCAGGGCACAAGGGTGCCGCTGAGGTAAAAACTCTCAATGGTGGCATCGTTTATCACACTGTGGCAAAGATCGCCCCAGTAGCTCCCACCTGCACTGCAGAGGGTAAGACTGCCGGCACCAAGTGTGCGACCTGCGGTCTGATCCTCACCGGTCAAAGTACCGTTGCCGCAACCGGCCATAGCTACAATGCCGTAGTCACCTCCCCTAACTGCACCGAAACGGGCTTCACCACCTACACCTGCACCACCTGTGGAGACAGCTACACCGCAGAGGAAACCGAAGCGACCGGCCATAGCTACCAAGCCGTAGTAACTTCTCCTACCTGCACAGCAGACGGCTATACCACCTATACCTGTTCTGTTTGCGGGAATGTCTATACCGCGGAGCAAACTCCCTCCACCGGCCATAGCTACTCCTATACTCCTTCCCAAGAGGGGCATATTGCCGCCTGCCATTGCGGTGATACCTTTACCGAAGCCCATAGCTTTACAGAAGGTCTGTGTATCTGCGGACAAGCAGAGGTCAAGGAGCCTGTTTTGGAAAGTGCTTGGAAGTTAGGCCACAGCCTCAACTTAGCAAGTGATATTTCCATCAACTACGCTATCGGCAGATCCACTCTGGCAGGCTATGATATGGATTCTGTCTATATCTTAGCAGAGATCGACAGCTACAAGGATGGTAAGTACTCTGTTAAAGAAGTCAAGATCCTCCCCGTAGTAAACGGAAGCTATTATTACTTCACCCTGACGGGACTTACCGCTGTTAACATGAATGACGAGATCCGTGCTGTCCTCTACGGCACCAAGGACGGACAGGTACACTACTCTCCCATTGACACTTACAGCATAGCTACTTATGCCTATGCCCAGCTTGGCAAGGCTACCGCGGCACAGAAGCTGAAAGTCCTCTGTGCTGAGCTTCTCCGCTACGGCACCAAGGCGCAGATCTTTAAGTCCTACCGTTTGGATGCTCTTGTAGATGCCAAGATGACGGAAGAGCAGAAGGCTCTCCTCAGCGATATGGAAGCCGTTACCTTCGGCAACATGAACCTAACGGAGAATATCCCTGCCACCAACAGCATTACATGGCTGGGTAAGTCCTTGGATCTGGCGTCTAAGGTCAGTGTCAAGTTCATCTTCTCTCTCGGTTCTTACACAGGTAGCACCGAGGATCTGACCATGAAGGTCACCTACAAGGATATTAACGGCAAGGATAAGGAAAAGATCATCACCGATCTTGAGATCTATAATCCAAGCCGCGGCTACTATGCATTCACGCTGGACTCCCTCCTTGCCGCAGAGCTTCGCTCCGTGCTGACGGTACAGATCCTGTCCGGTGATACCGTAGTTT
>JAZOXB010000107.1:0-2794 GCA_045659585.1 Faecousia sp.
CTTACTTGCTTGACCACGGGCTTTGCAGTCAATGTGACCCATGGGATCTCAGTGGCGGTGACGCTCCTGCTGATCGGAAAGCCCCTACTGGAAAAGCTCACCCGCCTTCGGATCAAATACGGTATCTGGACTTGCTGACCATGCCTTGTTTCTGTATATTCCTCTCAACTTGGTGCCTGCCAATTCCCGTTTTCGCTCCACGGTGGCGACAAACTGTGATTGGTAATGCAATTGCGATGGAATTGATCCGCAGGGTAGCCCTTTCGAAGATTCCTTACAATAAAAAATCCGCACCCTCGGTGGAAACAGATCTGCTTCCATCGGGGTGCGGTTTTCTGTTGTGGAGCTTAGGCCTCTTCCTCTACGGGAAGGAGGCAACCGTATTGGTCAAAATACATGGGGGAGATATGGAATTCGGAGAATTTTGCAATTTCGTCCAGCTTGGCCTTTTCCGGGAAGGAGCCGATGAGGGTAAAGGCGATGCCCTTCTTTTTTGCTCTGCCGGTTCTGCCGATGCGGTGGATGTAATATTCGTTTTCATCGGGAACATCAAAATTGATGACACCGTCCACATCGTCTACATCAATGCCGCGGGAGGCAACATCCGTTGCGATCAGCACAGGGAGCTTGCCCTTGCGGAAGGTCTCCATGGTACGCTCGCGCTGAGACTGCTTGATATCCCCGTGGAGGCAATCTGCCTTTACGCCCTCCCGACGGAGATCGTCGCAGAGTCGCTGGCACATGACCTTGGTGTTGCAGAAGATAATGACCCGTTCAAAGACACCTGCGCCTAAGATCCGCAGAAGAGCCACAGTCTTTTCCAAACGGGGAACGGTAATGGAATACTGGTCGATATCCGGCTTGGATTCTTCCGTAGCGGCTACGGTGATCTCTACCTCATCCCGCTGATACATCCAGCTGACGGTCATGACTTCTTGGGAAATGGTAGCGGAGAAGAGACCTAAATTTTTCCGATTTTTGATTCGATTTAGGATGGCGGTCACGTCGTCAAAGAAGCCCATATCCAACATGCGGTCTGCTTCGTCCAGAACAACGGTCTTGATCTTATCGAATCGGATGTTCTTTCGATTATAGTGATCCATGAGGCGACCGGGGGTGGCAACAATGACTTGGGGCTTGGCTTTCAGAGCTTTGAGCTGAGGCTCCATTTTTTGCCCGCCGTAGAGAACAGCAACTCGGATATCCTTATAAAAAGCCAACAGACCCCGGAGCTCGTCACCGATCTGCAAGGCAAGCTCACGGGTGGGAGCAAGGATCAATCCCTGGACTCCGGCTTCTTCGGTATCGATATGCTCCAACATGGGGATGCCGAAGGCGAATGTCTTACCGGTACCGGTGGGGGCTTTGGCGATGACATCACGCCACTGTAGCAGGGGAGGAATGGCTTCCTGCTGTACCTTTGTAGGTTCGCTGACACCCTTTTTCTCCAGTGCCAATAAAATTTCTTCACTTACACCAAGCTTGCGGAAGGCTTGCATAGAACTCATAGAGAAAACCTCGCTGTAATTCATTATTTTCTAAAAGTATATCAAAGAAACAAGGGAAAAGCAAGAAAATTTGTATTCGGGGGAGAAATGTGACGAATATTTCTTTGACAAAGGGGCATTCCTGTGGTATACTCCCCCATAGATTATAAAGGAGTGTGATAATGATATGGTTTTGCTGGATTGGCTGAAAGTGATTTTCCTCGGCATTGTTGAGGGTATTACGGAATGGCTACCCATTAGCTCCACAGGACATATGATCCTGGTGGATGAATTGTGGAAAACAGAAGGACATCGGGTGTTGACACCTGCGTTTATGGAAATGTTTACAGTGGTGATCCAGTTAGGGGCGATTTTGGCGGTTGTTTGGCTGTATTTCCCCAAGCTATGGCCCTTCCACTCTAAAAAGAAGGTTCGCAAGTACTCTCAGTTCCCTCAGAAGAGCCAAAATACTTATATCAGACGGATGCAGGTTTTCTGCGACAAGTACTGCTATTGGGAAAAGATCCAAATGTGGGCAAAGATCCTGATCTCCTGTCTGCCTGCTATTATCATCGGCCTGCCCTTGGACGATTGGATGGATGCCAATTTGTATAATTCCTATGTGGTAGCGGCCATGCTGATCTTGTACGGTGTAGGCTTCCTCTTTGTGGAAAAGCTGAACAAGACCCGCTCTCCTCGGATCCGTAGCATCAAGACTCTGGATTGGAAGGATGCGGCACTGATCGGCGTGTTCCAGGTATTATCTCTGGTTCCCGGTACCTCTCGTTCCGGCGCTACGATCTTGGGCGGCATTCTCATCGGAACCACTCGCGAAATGGCGGCGGAATATACCTTCTTCCTTGCTATTCCTGTGATGTTCGGCGCATCTCTCCTGAAGCTGGTAAAGTTCGGATTTGCCTTCACCATGGTACAGCTGGGTGTCCTGCTGGTGGCTATGGCAGTGGCCTTTGTGGTATCTGTCATTGCTATCAAATTCCTGGTGGGATACATTAAGAAGCATGACTTCTCTATCTTTGGCTGGTATCGGATCGGTTTAGGCATTCTGGTACTGCTGTATTTCCTGATTTTCGGATAATTCAAATCAAAATCACAGGGTTTCCCCACGAATCTGCCAAGGGGAAGCCCTTTTTCTATTCCTGTAAGATAAATCACAGTTTATCGCTCTGTTTACCAAATCAGAATCAGCCCTTGCCTCTCCAATGGGAGAGGTGCCCCGAATGGGGCGGAGAGGGCAGTAGGGATTACCCCTAAAGTACCGAGTTCGTAGGATGATGGGCAGAAAACAG
>JAZOXB010000108.1:0-2253 GCA_045659585.1 Faecousia sp.
ACCTCCCACACTTGCCGCGCATAACAGTGAGTACTGCACATAGTTTGAACTATTATACGATATTCGCTAACCGTTGTCAAAAAAGCGGCGGCAATTTGGCAGGTGGCTGCTTACGGAATGCAGGGTTTTTTGAAATTCAACACCCACAAGGACTGTAGTGTGTGGGTGCTATAGATATGGAGATGAAGTGTACCCCTAACAGTAGAGTTTATGGTTGATCATTCCCTTTTCCTGTTCTTGGATCAGGCAGCACTGTAGTACTGGTAGGGTGTCAGGAAGTTGTTGGATTCGTGTGGCCGCAGGTAGGGATAAAAACTCCAGACATATTCATAGATGTCCTGTATGGCTTCGGCCCGGGTCTTGTACCGTGGCTGGAGCCATTCGGTTTTCATCTTACCCCAGAAGCTCTCCATCGGAGCATTGTCCCAACAGTCACCCTTCCGGCTCATACTACACACAAATCCATTTCCCTGCAACATTTTCTGGTATTCTTCACAGCAATAGGTGGATCCCCGGTCTGAGTGCAGGAGACAGCCTGGACCGCCACAGCCTCTTGCGAGAGCATCCCTCAGCGCATCCATGACCAGATACCGGTCGTTACGGATACTGATCGAAAGGCCTGCCGGCATTCGCCCGTACAGATCCAGGATCCCTGCCACATAAAGCTTTCCTTCGTCAGTGCTCACCTCTGTCGTGTCACTGACCATCTTCTGGTTTGGCTTTTGTGCTTCAAAGTTCCGGTCCAGACTGTTCTCTGCAACCGGATATCCATGGTCGGAATCCGTCGTGCAGAGAAACTTCTTTCTGGTTCTGGAAAACATATCGTTTTCCCGCATGAGCCGCTCGACCCGTTTATGATTGACCGGCTTTGTCCATTCCTTATTGATCAGCACGGTGATCTTCCTGCTCCCGTAAGATCCCCGTGACTGGCGGAAAAGTTCGAATATACGATCCCGTAACGAGATGTCTTCTTTTTCTTTCTCTGTCAGCGGCGCATTGTTCCGCCGGACCCATTTATAATAGCCGCTTTGCGAAACATGTAATACCTTGGCCATCCTGTCGATGCGAAACTCGTTCTGATGAACATACATGAAACCGAACTTCACCTGCGCCCTAGATCCGCCAGGAAGGCCGCGGCTTTTTTTAATATTTCAACTTCTTCCCTTAGTTCTGCGATTTCCTTCTCCAGCTGCAGCTCCCGGTCACTCTTTTTATCGGCGGAACTGATTTTGTTCTTTCCCAGGGCATTCTCGCCATACTCCTGATAGATCTGTTTCCATCGGATGACGGTGCTTTGGTATAAGCCGTACTTTTTCGCGATAAACCCTTCCATCCCCTGCATTTCTTCCCTGGATGCCTCCCTGGCAACCATGATCCGGAATGCCTTTGAATACTTCTTGGATCCCATGTGACGCACCTCCTTTAAATAGATTATAACACGCATTGTACTTCTCTACTTTTTTGGGTGCGCCTCAATAAAGTTTTTTTTCGAGAAACAGCACCCAAAACTTTTTCATGTCTGGGTGCTAAATTAATATAAAATGCTTTATTTACCACATTTTCCATATCTATAGCACCCAATGTTTCCTCCGTCCTGGGTGCTAAATTTTCAAAAATGCTTTATTCCGTAGCAGGTCACGCGCCAAACAGATCATCACCTCTCCCGGAAAAGATCGGTACTATACGATCAGGACCCTTTACCTCTCCGGCAGGGATTTCCTTGACGTAATCCCGGTAAGAATCTATAATTAACTGGATTTGCAATAAATTGGATGGGTTGTGATCAGAAGAAAAGGGACTTGCCGGATGGTTTTTACAAATCTGTTTTTTATCTATTTGTTTTTACCTATATGTCTTCTTTTTTATTTCTGTGCAAAGAACATACGTATAAGGAATGCGATCCTTCTCGTATTTTCTCTGCTGTTTTACATATGGGGAGAACCTTTCTGGCTCCTGCTCCTTCTGTTCAGTGCCGTCTTCAACTGGTTCATGGGGATCCAGATCGAGCGTTTCAGCGGTGACCCCCTCAGCCGGAAACTGACGGTCTTCTCAGTAGCCGCAAACATCCTGATCCTGATCGGATTCAAGTACTTCAGCGTTATGGCAGGACTGATGTCCGAACAGACATTCCCTCTGGGGATCAGTATCTATACGCTCCATGCCGTTTCCTATCTGCTCGACTGCAGCCGCGGTACGATAAAGCCGCAGAACAGGTTTCTTCTGTTCCTGATGTAAGTCGGATCGTAGCCATGT
>JAZOXB010000109.1:0-9900 GCA_045659585.1 Faecousia sp.
ATAGCTACGGATCCTCTGGGCAATCGACTGGGCAATACCGCGGAGTTCGCTTTGTCCGGGGATGAGATGTCCACCACACGTGTAGAGTGGGACGAGTATATCTTGGACGAACAGGGAACCTATTGGAAGCTGAGAAACGGCGCCTTTACGACCCTTTCCCCTGACAGCATTGTAGACGGAATGGCCATGGATCCCAACGCTTATGACAGCTTAACAGATAAGTACACCAAGGAAACCCATGGGGAAACCATTTATGCAGACAAAACGGACACAGTTACCGGCACTGTTGGGGATGATGGTGTTATCCGGTTTGTAGGCTTGACGCCGGGTCAATACTGTGTTACGAATACTCTGAAAGCTGAAGCCTATGAGCCTCTTATGGAAAGCACTACTGTTATAATAGAGCGGGGCGAGGCACCGGGTGAGTTTATATACCATGGAGATGCAGGGGAAGACGGAAGACTTTCTTTTGTGTTTGTTGTGGCTTGCGGCCCCTATCCCGACCCCGGTCCTTCTGCGCAGATCGATCCAAATCTGACCCTGAGACACAGCCTGAACATTACCGAGGATATTTCGCTGAATTATATCCTCCCGGAGTCCATGCTGGAAGGCTATGACATGGAATCCTTGGAACTGCAAGTCACAGCTCCCAAGTATGAGGGCAATTCTATTGTAGATACTGTATTGCTTCCCACTGTATACGAAAAAAGGGATGGCTATTGCTACTTTACCTTAACGGGACTGACTGCGGTGCAGATGAACGATGAGTTTATAGCACAGCTTTCGGGAATAAAGGATGGCGTGGAATATGTATCCCCCATTGATGTCTATTGCGTTGCGGCATATGCCTTGTCCCAGCTGAATAAAAGCAACGCAAGTCCGAAGCTAAAGACACTCTGTGCAGACCTTCTCCGCTACGGTGCAACAGCTCAGAGGTATAAGGGTTACCGTACAGATGAGTTGGCAGATGAAGAAATGACTTCTGCCCACAAGGCATATCTTACGGATTTAGACACTGTTACCTTCGGTAATCGGTATTTGCAGATCCCCAATCCTAAGGCAGACGCTTTTAGGTGGACAGGGAAGGGCCTGAATCTGGAAGCGAGAGTAAGTCTGACCTTCCGCATGGAGCAGACAGATCCCACCCTTGCATATGAGGATTGGAAGATCCTTGTCTACTACCAAGATGCAGAAGGAAAGCAAGTTCCCTACGAAATCGACAAAGCCGATGTCAAACAGATCACCGGTGGAGATTTGCCTGTTTACCAATTCTCCTTCTCTCAATTGGCAGCTGCGGATCTGCGGTCTGTGGTATGCGTTACCGTATATGACCGAGAAAATAACCCCCTGTCACCTGACCTGATCTATAGCGCAGATACCTACGGCAATGGTAAGACCGGCACGCTGGGGCAACTCTGCAAAGCCCTCTTTGCTTACAGCGACAGCGCAAGAGCCTATCTTGCCGGTTAATTCATACTTAGAAATAGAGGAACCTCTTTAGAGAAACACGCATGAAATTCTAAAGCCCGTTATCGGTTTTGTGACCGATAACGGGCTTTGGATCATGCTTTTATGCTACGGTTAACCAAAATAGGCCTTGGCACAGTCGGAGTATGCAAGGAGAGCTTGGCACAGTGTCAGCAGGGTTCCGGACTTGCCGTTGCCGTAGCTTGCCATGGAGTAAAGTACATCTACGGCAACTACCATATCCTCATACATACACATGGTCAGGGTCAGTTCAGTGCGAAGGTCAGCGGCATTCAGACCGTCGAAGGTGAAGGCATAGTAGTTTTTACTGCTGTCATAGACTTCGGGATTCCGCAGGGCTGTGATAACGGTTTCGCCCTTGGAATTTTCATAAGAAACATACAGCACCAAAGCAGAGATAGGCTGACGAAGGGGATTACTGCTGTTCCAAATACCGCTGGAGGATGGCGCAGACTTGGGCTCTGGTTGCGTTGTCCTGAGGACTTAAGGTGACAACACCGTTTTTAGCAATGCCGTTGAGGAGCCCGGTGGCAACTGCCCAAGAGATAGGCTCCTGTGCATAGGTGCTTACGCTTTCGGCATCGGGGAATGCGACCAGATCTGTACGGAGGCTTGCGTCCATGCCGGTCATGGTTGCAAAGCGATAGAACATAGTGACCAGCTGTTCTCTGGTAATGAGACCGTCGGGATTGAAACGATTGTCGCCTACACCGTTGACGATGCCGTTTTCTGCTGCCCATGCAACAGCTTTGGCATACCACTGCGTGTCTTCTACGTCGGTAAAGATGTTTTCGTATCCTTCAGGGGCGCCGCTGTAGCGCCATAGTACGGTGACCAGCATGGCACGGGTCATGGTTTTATTGGGAGCGAACAGGGTGTCATTCATACCGTTCATGAGACCGCGGTCAATCATGGCAGAAACGGCACCGTAGTACCACTGATCGGAGGAGAGGTCTGTAAACTTCTTACAGGGAGAGTCCCAATCCATAAAGGTACAGCCTTCAAGGGGTTCCTGCTCCCAACCGGTAGAATCGGCACTGCGATAGATGACTACGGGACGGTGGCCGTCCTTGCCGTAAATGCTACTGACAAACTGATCTCTTCCTGTGATAGGGGCATCTCCCTTGAAGTACAGGGTGAGCCTGGTGGGATAGCTGAAATAACGGAAGGATCGTTCACCGATCCGCTCCACTGTAGAGGGAATGGTCAAGGTAGAAAGATCGGAACTGTCGAAGCAGTAGGAACTAATGTATTTCAGACCTTCCGGCAAATGGACGGTTTTGATATTACTGCCTTTATTTACCAAATTGGAGGCGATGCCTCGAGTGCCTAAGCGAACGGTCAGTTCCTCTCTGTCTCTGTCGGCACACAGGATCCAATTGCCAAGATACAGACCGCCGCCTACCCAGTTGGCAGGATTCTGTTCGTAGGGGGTATTGACTAATAATTCAGATCCTACATTGTACACCGTGGTGGGAATGTTCAAAGAGGACAGAGAGGTGCACCCGTAAAAGACAAAGTCACTTATTTCTTCCAAACCTTCGGGGAGGGTGATCTCTTCCAGAGATGTACAGCCGTAGAAGGCCATGTATTCAATGGTACGCAGGGTAGTGGGTAGGGAAACTGTTTTTAGACCTGTGCAGGCTTGAAAAGTGCCGAATTCGATGGTGGTGATGCCGGAGGGGATGGTGATCTCTGTAAGGGCGCTTTGACCTCGGAAGCATTCGCTACCGATACTCTCTAAGGAATCCGGCAGGACAACAGACTCAAGCACAGGAGTCTCGCTCAGAAGCCAGAAAGAGGACTGCCGAAGAGCTTTTACAGCGACACCACCGATTTGAGAGGGGATCACTGCCCGAGTAACGGTTTCATCGCAGCTTACAACGGTTCCCGTAGTGGGGTCGAAGTAAATATTACCGCCCTCTACAGCGTAGGGAACCAAGTCCGATTCAGCGGCGACTGCAAGGGTGGCGGGGAGTAACAGCAGAACCAGACAGAGAATGAGGGGAAGACTTGTTAGGCGTTTCATAAAATCAGGCTTCCTTTCGTGTTGAAATTGAAATGATGGGGATACATTGTGTCTACAAATATAGTATATCTATAAGAGGGGTGTTTGTCAATAGGAATGTGATGAAATGTGAGACGCTCCGCATCGGGGGATAATGATCCGGAGCGTCCCTTTTATAGAGAGGGTGCAAAGGGGGATATGCTACCCATCACTATCGTTAAAAACGAGAATGGGAAAATATTTTGAAAATCACTGTGTCATGATAGATCATGCTTTTTGCTTTTCGGGCTTGTGTCCCCGGTTTGGACACGATGGAAGTAGCTACGCCTATATGTAACACAAAGATGGTTCATTTGTCAATAAGCCCTGCATGAAACGACACAGATCCGACATGAATGAATGCTTTTGGGACACTGTCAGGACATTGCACGGTAGAGGAAGGTAACGATCTGTCCCCTGGTACAATAGTTGTCAGGGGAGAAACGATTGTTTCCGGTACCGGTTGTAATTCCCTGTTCCACAGCCCAGAGTACAGCATCGTAGTAATAAGTGTTTGCATGAACATCTGTGAAGGTGTTTTCTGTGGAGGTCGGTGCAGGTTTTCCCTCTGCTCTCCATAGGAAGGTGGCAACTTGAGCTCTGAGACAGGCATTGTCGGGGAAGAACTTTTCGGGTGTGACACCTGTGGTAATATCATTTTCCACCGCCCACAGAACTGCCTTGTAGAAATAGTCGGATTCCTTAACATCGGAGAAAGGATTTTCTGTAAGGGTCGGTTCCGGACAACCGGCGGCACGCCACAGGAAGGTGACGATCTGCCCTCTGGTGCAGTATTTATCGGGAGAGAAGGTGGTTGCAGAGGTGCCGGTAGTGATGTTGTTCTCCAGTGCCCAGCGAACAGGCTCTAAGAAATAGTCCTTGGCCTTTACATCCACAAAGGGGAGATTTGTAGGTTCGGGAGCAACTGTGCCATAATGGATCGTGGCATTATAGAGTGCTTCGTTATAGCTATCGATTGCAATTTCCTTCCAGAGTGCTTCGGTTCCCTCGTAGTATACATCGGTGAGGGAGACACAGTCTCCGAATGCACTTCCGTCTATGAGGGTCACGGTTGCGGGGAGATAAAGGGTGTTCAGAGAGGAACAGCCGGAGAAGGCACTCATACGGATACGAGTGACCCCGCGGGGGATCTCCATGGAGGTCAAGCTCGTACAATCGGAGAAGGCACTTTCGCCGATAACGGTTACGACCCCGGGAATTGTAACAGAGGTCAGTCCGGCACAGCCGTTAAAGGTGCCTTCCTCAATGGATGAGATGGATTCGGGGAGTTGGATCTCGGTCAGCCCGACACAATTATGGAAGGCGTATCCGCCCAGAGTTGTGACAGAAGGCAAGGAGATCGATCCGGACAGCTTGCCGCATTCGCTGAATGCAGAATAGCCGATGATGGTCAATCCTTGAGGGAAGGAAATGTCCCGCAGATTGACACACCCAAGGAAAGCATGGGCTTCGATCTCGGTGACACCGGATGGGATCACGGCTTTGGTCAAGGCAGTGCAACCGGAGAAAACACCATCGTTGATCTTCTGAGTGTCAAGAGGAAGGATAATCTCACTCAGAGCGACACACTCCGCGAAAGCATATCTACCGATGGTCGTATTGTATTCGGGAAGAAGGACTTTTGCCAAGTTGGTGCATCCGCGGAAGCTAAAGGCACCGATTTGAGTAACACTGTCGGGGATGGTAATAGACGACAAGCCCATACATGTGTCGAAAGCATTGTCTCCAATGGTTTGTAAATTAGAGGGGAGGTTGATTCCTTTCAATCGGTAACATTTAGAGAATGCATAAGAGCCGATGGCTTGCAGGCTCTCGGGCAGTGTAACGGAAGACAGACAGAGACAGTTGGAAAAGGCATAGTCTCCGATCACAGAGACACCGGCGGGAATGGATACGGTCTTCAGATAGGTGCAATCGGCAAAGGCTTTGTGGCCCAGGGAGGTAACGGTTGAGGGGATCTCAATGGAAGTCAGGGAAGAGCAACTGCCGAAAACTGCATCGGAAACAGAAAGCAAACCTTCGGGCAGGATCACGGAAGCGAGATCTTCACAACGGTAGAAGGCGCCTTCACCAATATGTGTTACTTTATTAGGGATGGAAACGGATTTCAGACCGGTGCAGAGGTGGAAAGCATAATCACCAATGGATTCCAGATTTTGAGGAAGGACGATGGTATTGAGATAGCGGCATTTAAAGAAGACTCCGGAACCGATTCGGGTGATAGTGTCGGGAATGGTGATGTTTCGCATGTACTCGCATCCGGCAAATGTTTCGTCTTCGATGACAGTGGCATTTTTGGAGAGCACAACATTGTCTATATTACTGCATTCATAAAAGGCCTGTTTACCCATGGAAATCACGCTGTCCGGAATGCGGATGGTGTGCAAGCTAACGCAATGATAGAATGCAGACTCACCGATGGTAGTCAAGGTGTTGGGGAGAGAAACATATTCCAATATTTCACAATTGCGGAAGGCATTGTTTCCGATGGTCAGGACACCCTCGGGGATGGCGACTTCCATCAAGTCCCAAAAGTTTGCGAAAGCGGAATCGCCGATGTGCTTAACAGCAACGCCTTCGATTTCAGCGGGGATCTGTAAGCGAATGTAGGAGACAAACACCTCTCCCATGGTAAATTCCGTGATGGTTCCCGTGTCCTTGTCAAAGGAGATGTAGCATTTGCTATCGGGATGATAGTACTTTGTAATGTTTGCGGCCTTTGCGGAGCCTCCCATAGACGGGAACAGGCCCAGTACCATGGTCATGGCAAGAAGTAAGGCGAACAGTTTTTGAAGTGTTTTCATAAATAATCCTCCTAAAATGTTGTGAAATTTAGTTGTATCTGTATTAAATAGTAAGAGGAAGCATTTGTCAATACATCCTACATGAAACGACAGAAATCTGACATGAATGAACATTTTGGAAAAAAGAGTATCCGAGTCGGCGAAGCGACCCGAATACTCAAAAAAAGGACGATATTAAGGTTTTTTCAGGAGAGAGGGCAGGTAGACCACATGGCGGAATCTACAACTTTCCTCATCATAGCTGACAGCCGAATGACCGTCGTGTTTTTTTACGATCCTTGCAATGCTCTGCATCCCCAGCCCATGAATGCCGGGGGAATCTTTTAATGTACGGAATCTTCCGCGACTGTCTGTGACAGGCTTAGTGTCGCAGGAATTTTCTGTAGTGATCACAATACCATCGGCATTCGCACTGTGGCGGATAGAGAAATCGATCTCTTTGTCTGCAGAGTTCTTTGCAGCTTCTACTGCGTTGGAGAGCAGATTGCTCAAAAGAGCGGTTTTATCCGCACTGTCTAAATAATCCTCACAGCAATCACGGACGTCTTGGTAAAAACGGATCCCGGCTTCCTTGCATTCCTGAGAGGTATGATACAGGATCAGGCCTACTATAGGATCTTGGCAAAGTTCCAAAGAATCCTTTGAGACCAGAGTAGATTTCAGTTCTGCGATGTATTTGCGGACCTCTTCTGTTTTCCCTTGGTCTGCAAGGGTAGCAATGGCTCCCAGGTGATTTTTGATGTCGTGGAGGAGAATGTTTCTACTTTCCTTTTCCTCATGGAGGGCTTGGTAATAGGCAGATTCTGCCCGCTCTTTTTCTATACCTACCTGTAAGAAGAGTTTTTCTGCATTTGCCTTTTTCATGTAGTTGTACAGGATTAGGAATATCAGATTGACCGCCATAAGGGTCGTCGTGCAGATGGCAATGAGTTGGGCGTTTCCTTGATTGATGGGCTGATTGGAGGCAATTCGGATGGATACCAATGTCAAAACCAAGGAGAGGACAGGCATAGAACAAAACAAAACAGTGATGCCGGGGCTTTCGCTCAGTAGCTTTTGCCGTGCGAAGATCCGCGCGCCTACGGTGGTCAAAACCAGATACAATAATTTACTGATAAATAGCATAGTTATGGCGGCGGATAGATCTGTGCTGTAAGACAAGAGATCTCCCCAGATGGTACCGATCAACACCGAACTGAGATATTCCGACAAAAGAAGTGCGGAGGAAAGAAACAATGCGTGTAAAAGGGCTTGTTTGAAAGAACATCGATACAGTGTCAGGAGTAACAGAAAATTACCCGCTGTATACAGTACCGCATTGAGTGCCATGTTCTGCTGAGAAAATGCGAAATAAAGAGTGGTATACATGACCCCGAAAGAGAGCAGGATCCAAAGGATATTTCGCTTCTTTTCAAATAGGAAGTCATAGTATAAGTAAATCAGCAGAGCTTCAACCAAATAGGTGGCTATGTAGCAGAGTGTCAATCCCATCAGTGGCCACCTCCCCAGAACAGAAGCTGACGGTCTTTGAATTCCGTATATTTCCGTTTGGTCAAATAGGCGATCAGTTCCCGATCTCCGTATTTCAAAACAACACTTTCCCTATCAAAGGAGCTGACATAGGACATGTTGATAATATAACTGCGGTTGGTGATGAAATAGCAGGGCTGTACCAGTGTAGATTGCCAATACTCCATGTTCTTGGTACTTTCCCAAGTGCCGTCGAGGGTGTAGACCATAGTTTTCCGCCCCTTGGTTTCTACACAGACGATTTCGTAGGATCTGCGAACCAAGGTAGCGCTTGGAGTTTCTATAATATACTCCGCGGATTCCATGTTGTATTCCCGGAGGGCTTCTTTTAGATTACGGAATAGCCGAGCCTTGTCAATGGGCTTGGACAAATAGCGAAAGACCTGCAGACCCATGGCATCGTCCAGATACTCCGGGTGTGCAGACAGGATCATGATTTTAATATGTGGGTTCCGAGCCTTGAGCCGGCGTCCCAATTCGATGCCGCTGATCCCCGGTAATTCCACATCCAAAAAGGCAAAGTCAATGTGATCTTCTCCCCCAAGAAGATCTTCGCCTCTTGTGTATGCGGCATAGTCCGGCTGGATTCCTCCAAGAGCGGCAAAGAACTCCGCAACATACTCCTGCACCTGTTGCAAGATGGTTGCGTTATCGTCGCAAAATACTATTTTCATTTTTATCCCCCTTGAGGCTGTTTCTGTGCCTCACGGGTATTTTCTCATAAGTGGAATAAAAAGTCCATGCCGAAATCGGAAAATTTCATTCCTCGATCTCGACATGGGCTTATATGTGCGTTGAATTTATAGAAGCTGATTATCCTCGATGAATTTGCGGATGTGATCTGCATTACGCTGATTATCTAAGGCTTCGGCAACATTGTATGCCCGGGTTGCAGCTTTCATTGCCAGTTCCTGATCTCCGGCACCGTTTCTTTTTACCAATGCCCAGGCCTTGTTGTACAGGGTTTGAGACAAACAAGAACAGCGCCCGGTAACTTGTGCCAATTTGATCCCACGGTCACAAACTGCAATGCACTCGTCGTAGCGCCCCTCCAGACCCAAGTATTTCGATAGATTATAGAGAACCATGGGCTCTGTTCGCAGGGCTTCTTCTATATTGGACATATGGGTGTCGTAAAAGGCTATAATATGGTAGAGGATCTCTATGGATTTCTGTAAACGACCACAGATGTATTGGGTATTTGCTATAGTATTTAGCAGAAGAATTTCTTCATAGGAGAGCAGCTCCGGGAGATGACCGTCTCTATATTGCGGATGGGTCAAACATAAAGCTTGTTCCAAATCCTGTAACTGCTTTTCTGAAAAGGGGTATTGTTTTCGATCGAGTATGATACTGTTAAGGACCATAAACTGTTCATCTGTAGCTGAGGGCTTTTTGACCAAAGATTTGAACTGTTCCAAAAGGGCAAGTCCGGCCGAAAAATTATTTTCTATATAGGCCTGTCTGATTTTGAACTTCAAATCATGGGCGATGAAATCTTCTTCATTCAAGAAACTCTGGAACATTAGGTCGGAATACCCCAGCCGTTGCAGAAGAATTTCCACATGACTGTGTGTGGGCATTCTTTCTCCGTTTTCGATACGGGATAGGGTGGTAACGGAGCAGACTCCATCCGCCAAGTCCTCTTGGGACAGCCCCAGTTCTAACCGCCGCCTGCGGATCACTGCTCCGATTTGAGAGATCGCCACTGTTTCTCACCTGCCATTCATATGCAATATTTCTAAGTCGTATTATACCATGATAGACCTGATTTGGCAATGCTTTTTCTTTTGGCAGGGGATGAAAGGTGCTGTAGGGGATAAAAGGTGCCTTATATTGCCTCGTACTCCTTTTTCGGTTCAACATCCTAAACCCCTTCGGAACCCTCTTTTCAGTCTGAACTCCTAAATTCCCGTTTATCGGGCTGTTCCCAAGTCCGTGCACGCCCTTGGCTCTCCCTCTGGGAGAGCTGTCAGCGTAGCTGACTGAGAGGGCAGTATGCACCTAAAA
>JAZOXB010000110.1:0-5047 GCA_045659585.1 Faecousia sp.
CTTCAGCTACGGCGGCTCCCTGACCCGTCCCGAGGCTACCGGCTACGGTGCCATGTACTACCTGCAGGAAGTCCTGAAGCACGAAGGCGAAAGCATCGAGGGCAAGACCATTGCTATCTCCGGCTTCGGCAACGTTGCATGGGGCATCTGTAAGAAGGCTATGCACTTAGGTGCCAAGGTCGTCACCCTGTCCGGCCCCGACGGCTACATCTATGACGAAGAAGGCGTTTCCTCCAGCGCAGAGAAGGTCGAGTACCTCCTGGAGATGCGTAACTCCGGCCGTAACAAGGTTCAGGACTATGCAGACAAGTTCGGCGTTCCCTTCTTCCCCGGCGAAAAGCCCTGGGGCGTTAAGGTTGATGTCGTAATGCCTTCTGCAATGCAGAACGATGTCCGCATGGACTCCGCAGAGAAAATCGCCGCCAACGGCGTTAAGTACTACATCGAAGTTGCCAACATGCCCACCACCAACGATGCTCTGAGCTACCTGATGGCTCAGGAAGGCATGATCGTTGCTCCTTCCAAGGCAGTTAACGCAGGCGGTGTCGGCGTTTCCGGTCTGGAAATGGCACAGAACTCCGAGCGTCTGGTATGGACCGCAGAGGAAGTTGACGAACAGCTCCACCGCATGATGATCAACATCCACAAGGCTTCCGCAGAGGCCGCAGAGGAATACGGTCTGGGCTACAACCTGGTTGCCGGTGCTAACATCGCAGGCTTCAAGAAGGTTGCCGAGGCTATGATGGAGCAGGGCATCTTCTAATTCCATAACCCATAATATCAACGGGGGAGTGTTGCAATCCGCAGCACTCCCCTCTTTTTTCTCTAAAGCCGTCTCTCCGCCATGGGTGCGCCCTCCCTCAAGATGCCATTTCCGTTTTGAATCGGATCTGTCCCGTAGACAGCACCAGTTCCACTGCCTTCGGTGGGCATTCCGTCATCAAAAGGTCTGCAAGTGGCCCTTCGATCTTCCGCTGGATCCAATGGCGTACCTCTCTGGCTCCTCCCGGTTTACAGAGAGCCTTTTCTCCAATGGCTCGGATCAACTCCCCATCATACAGGAGGGAAATCCCTTGCTTTTCCGCCCGTTGTCTCAGCTTTTCCATTTCCAGCCTTGCGATTTCCCCCAATTCCTCTGCCCCAAGAGAGCGAAAGGGTGCAATATAATCGATCCGTCCCAGAAATTCCGGCGAAAACCGTTCCCGCAAGGCTTTTAGGGCAGGGTTCTCCCCCTCTGCACCGAAGCCTACCGCACCTTTTATGCCTCCGTGACTCCCCAGATTGGAGGTCATGACCAGCAGAGTGTTCCGAAAGTCCACCCTTCTTCCTGCGGAGTCCGTCAGGATCCCGTCCTCCATGATCTGGAGCAGGATGCCGCAGATATCCCCATGAGCCTTTTCCAGCTCATCCAATAGGATCAGGCTGTAAGGGCGTCGGCGAACCTTTTCGCAGAATTCGCCCCCCTCTTCGTGTCCCACATAACCGGGAGGGGCACCGATGAGACGAGACACACTGAATTTCTCCATATATTCCGACATATCCACACGGATCATGGCAGACTCACTGCCGTAGAGACTCTCTGCAAGAGCCTTGCACAGCTCCGTTTTCCCCACTCCCGTAGGGCCTACAAAGAGCATGGAGGCAATGGGTCGCTTTCCCTCCGCGAGGCCACTGCGACCCCGTCGTACCGCTTCACAGATCCCTCCGATGGCTTCCCCCTGCCCCACGATCCGTCGGGACAGAGTCTCCTCCAATGTTCTGAGCCGTTCCTTCTCCGACATAGACAGAACCCCCACGGGGATCCCCGTTCGATCCGCCACTGCCGCCGCAATATCCGCTTGACCTACGATGCACTCCCGCCGTTGTCCCAAGCGGAGCCGCTCCCACAGGGTCACTCCCCGTTCACTGTCCCCACGGAGGAGGTCTCCTCCGGAACGACCTTCCTTTCCATGTCGCAGTAGAGCACATGCCGCCCCCTCATCCAGCAAATCTACCGCTTTGTCCGGCAGAAATTTATCACTGAGGTACCGGCAGGACAGATCCACCGCCGCATGGATCGCCTCTTCCGTAATGGGGATCCCGTGGTGGCTCTCCAGCCCCGGTCGCAGTCCTCGCAGGATTTGCGCCGTCTCTTCTCTCGTAGGCTCCCCTACCTGTACACAGCGGAATCGCCGTTCCAAGGCACCGTCCTTTTCGATAAATTTCCGATATTCCCGCAGGGTGGTAGCACCGATCATCTGGATCTCTCCCCGTCCCAGAGCCGGTTTCAGTAAATTTGCCCCGTCAATGGCTCCCTCTGCCGCTCCCGCCCCCATAAGGGTATGCATCTCATCAATGAACAATATCACATTCTTCACCCTGCGGAGCTCATTGATCATATCCCTGACCCGTTCCTCAAACTCTCCCCGATATTTGGTCCCTGCCAGAAGACTTGCCATATCCAGAGAGATCAGCCGCTTCCCTTTCAGTGCTTCCGGCACGTGGCCTGCGGCCATGTATTGGGCAACCCCCTCCACAATGGCGGTTTTCCCCACCCCCGGTTCTCCAATGAGTGCCGGATTATTCTTGTACCGTCCGGAAAGGATCCGCAAAACCGTTTCGATCTCCCGCGCTCTGCCGATGACCACCCGATCCAAGTCTGCCCGTTCTACCAAATCCACACCGAACTGCTCCAAAAGCCTTGTTGTATGCATTGTATTTTCCTTCCCTTCTGTTGCATAGCCCGTCATTCGAAGAAAATTTTTGCCTTTTTCAAAAAAATCTATACAAGCATCTTGCTTTTTTCTAAAAACATGATAGAATGGAGTAGCAGCCTACATAAGTCCGTGTAAACAGCGACATCGAGGCTGTGACGAATATATATAGGAGGCACTATCATGGCATACTTCATCACCGACGCTTGCGCAAAGTGTGGCGCTTGTGCAGACAACTGCCCTCTGGGCATCATCACCGAAGGCGACGACAAGTACGTTATCGACGCTGACCAGTGTGTCGACTGCGGTTCTTGTGCAGCAGCTTGCCCTCTGGAAGCTATCGAGCAGCAGTAATTCACCAAAAACAGGCCGTCCGAAAGGACGGCATGTTTTTTAATACCGCCAAGGTGTCCCGAAAGGAGGGGCTGTATTGAACTCCCAAATCGAACAACTGTGGGCAGGGGTGGTTCTGAAACGAGGCCCCTTCCCCTTAGGAACGGACTCTGTCCTCCTGTCCCATTTCACCTCCCTCCGTCCTCGTTGGCGTGTAGCGGATCTGGGTGCCGGCTGCGGTACCCTTGGGCTCCTCTTAGGGGCGAAAGAGCCGTCCTGCCATCTGACGGGGATCGAGCTGGATGATGCCGCCTATACCATGGGGCTGCAAAACATCGCCCTGAATCCCCAAGTGGATCTAAAGCTGATCCATGGGGATGTCCGTAAGATCCGCGAGCTTCTGCCCGCCGGAAGCTTTGACTGTGTGGTTTCCAATCCACCCTACTTCCCCGTAGGCAGTGGGAAAGCCGCCAACGCTTACCGCAGTGAGCTGACCCTGACTCTCAGCAGCCTTGTGGAAGCCGCCGCATGGCTCATACCCACCGGAGGCACCTTTGCCCTGGTCCACAGGCCGGAACGGCTGTGCGACATTATTTGGGAAATGCGGAGCCACGGTATCGAGCCCAAACGGATCCAATTTGTCCGACACAAAGCCGACGCCCCTGTGTGCATGGTGCTGATAGAAGGCCGCCGCGGGGGAAAAGCCGGTTTAACATACTTACCCGATTTCATCGAATTCCACCCCGACGGCTCCGAAACAGAAATGTATCGAGCCGCATATCATAGAGGAGAGACCTTATGAGCGGAATGTTATACTTAGTCCCCACTCCCATCGGCAATCTGTCGGACATCTCCGACCGTTGTCGAAAAACTCTGGAAGAAGCGGATTTTATTGCCGCAGAGGATACCCGTGTCAGCCTGCGACTGCTGAACCATATGGAGATCAAGAAGCCCTTGGTCAGCTATTACGAGCATAATAAGGAAGTCAGCGGCCCCAAGATCGTGGCTCGGATCTTAGAGGGAGAGACCTGTGCTCTGGTCTCCGATGCCGGCTCCCCTGCCATTTCCGATCCCGGTGAGGATCTGGTTCGTCTCTGTGCGGAAGCGGGGATCCCCGTCTGTGCCATTCCCGGCCCCTGTGCCGCCATTACGGCATTGAGCATTTCCGCACTGCCTACAGGGCGGTTCTGCTTCGAGGGCTTCCTGTCCACCAACAAGAAATCCCGTCAGGCTCACCTGCAATCTCTCTTGGGTGAGACACGAACCATGATCTTTTACGAAGCCCCCCACAAGCTAAAGGGTACCCTGAAGGATCTGTCCGGAGCCTTCGGCGAGGATCGAAAGATCTCCCTGTGCCGGGAACTGACCAAGCTCCACGAAGAAGTCCTCCGCATGACCTTGGCTCAGGCCTGTGCCTATTACGATGCACAGGAGCCCCGTGGAGAATATGTTCTGGTTCTGGAGGGTGCTACACAGGTAGCGGAAGAAGCCCTGACGGAAGAAGCCGCCCTTGCCATGGTGCAAGAACGGATGGAAAAGGGCATGAGCCGTAAGGATGCGGTAAAGGAAGTCTCCAAACTCACCGGCTTCCCCAAGAACAGCCTCTACGAAGCCGCCCTGCGATAATTCCATATATTCCCTTTGGGTGCGAAAGATCCCTTTCGCACCCTATTTTTATCCTCTAATGCCCTTCAGGTTCCCGTTTATCGAGCTGTTCCCAAGTCCGTGCACGCCCTTGGCTCTCCCTTCGGGAGAGCTGTCAGCGTAGCTGACTGAGAGGGCAGTAGGGGTTGGGAGTTAGCAGGAGAGTTTAGAGGATCATGGGCACCTTTTGGCTTGCTAAACTTACGAAATACGACAAAAGAGAATAAGAATTTATAACTCGGTATTGGTTTGCTCCCTGCCGGGGGCGTTCATTTCTTGTTATTTGACAAGAAACGAACCAAAGAAGCAAACCGGGGGAGGCGCTGAGGGTTTCACCGGCTCGTTACCCCGGTGGTGTCGTTTCCTTTTTCGCCGGA
>JAZOXB010000111.1:0-7228 GCA_045659585.1 Faecousia sp.
ATATCTCTTCCAGATTATTTTCTTGCACTTGAAGTAACAGGTGAACATGATTACCCATGAGGCAATACGCATAGATCTTGAAGCTACACAGTTCTTTACATTCCCGAAGAATTTCTAAGAAATAGTCATAATCCGTTGCATCTTCAAAAATCATTTGCTTGTTGATCCCACGAAGCATCGTATGATATATTCCCGTCGTTGATAATTTTCTTGCTTTTCTTGGCATTTTTATCACCCTATTTGAATATACCACACGAGTTTCCACTTGTCAAGACAGAGAACCGTCCCCTGTCCTGTAAAATACCAACGGTAATGGCGGTACGGTCTTTCTTTGTCTGTCCGTGGATTTCTAAGATGCGGAGTTTTCCGGAGCCTCGTAGAGACAGCTCATCTCCTTCGCTGACCTGTTTATCCGGCTTCAGGCAGGTAAGGGAGTTGAGATTGACTTTTCCGCTTTGGATAGCTTCGGTAGTTTTCCCTCGGCTCAGATGGAATGCCGCAGACAGCACACTGTCCAGTCGCAAGGAAGAGACCGTAACCCGAACTTCCTTCATAGCCTGCGGAGGCTTCTCCACTGTGGCAGGGTCTACCTGTTCCAAGTGCAAATGTTGCCGTCCTGCAGAAGTCAAATTATCCAGCAGATACTTGGTCAGATCCGCTAAGAGGAAAAACTCACAGGATTTTTCCCGAATAATAATATCTCCGATAGCATCCCGACGGATCCCCGCACCCATTAAGGCTCCCAGCAAATCTCGATGACTCAGAGAATCTGCATCATAAAAATTTCCCCGAATACAGGAGATCACAGCTTCTCCAAAGTAGTCCTCTCTGCTCATGTAGTCCGGCAAATAATAGGCCACCTTGCGATCAGCACCCTCTGTGCCACCCCAAAACTGAACATGGGGCAAAAGCTGTTTTACGAGAGCCTGCTCCCTTGGAGTCAGGAAGGCCGTAGACACCGGGATCTCTCGTTCATAGCCTCGTTCCAGCTTGTCGCAGACCCGTACAAGGAGCATTCGCTCCTCATCACTGTCTGCAATTGCTTGGATTTGATTCCTTCTGTCCATAGTTTCTCCTTGCAAAACGCCCCACCGGGATTCGGTGGGGCGTCGGTTTTAATCTGTTTCGGTTTCTGTGTTCAAGTCCTCGTATTCTTCTACAACAGAGAAAGTCTCTACTTGGTACTGTCGTTCGGCTTTGGATCGATCCATCATTTCACCGGCGTAGTCATTGGCATAGTCGAAGATCAGATTCTCATAATCAACACGGAAATCCAACTTCTCCTCTACCATTTCTACCATCTGCTTAATGAGGTTATCGCTCCGTTCTCCAACCTCATGTTCCTCGATGAGATAGGGCGAAACAATATCCATCACCATTCCGGTCACATATTTATAACCAAAGAACAGCAGAACTGCAACGATAGCGACCTCGATCCAAACGGTCCACCAGCATCGTCTCACCGCTCTCACCTCCTAACACAGAATTTCCTTATAGGCTCATTTTAAGAGCCTACATAAGTAAGACGAAATAATTCGGTTTTTGTTCCCTAAAAAATTATCTGCCCATTGCCTTATCCTGAGCAATGATCAGCTTCAGAGCCTCAACACCCACACGAACTGCAGAAGAGGTATCCTCGCTCATGTTCTGGTCCAGACCTGCAGCCTCACGCTCCTGATTCCAGATAACATGGAAACAGGAACCGCAACGGCAACCCAGAGCATCGGCAACTACGAAGAGAGCTGCGGATTCCATTTCACTGGCCTTAACGCCCAGACGCTTCCAAGCTTCCCACTTCTGGAGGAGCTCATAGGATACGGGCATCTTAGCGGGGCTGTGCTGGCCATAGAAAGCGTCCTTGCACTGAACAACACCGGTATGGGTACGCTTGCCCATAGCCTGAGAAGCCTGACGGAGAGCCAGCGCAATGTCCAGGTCGGATACTGCGGGGTACTCAATGGGTGCATACTCCATGGAGGTATGCTCATAGCGGATAGCGCCGGTGGCAACAACGATATCACCGGGCTGAACATCCAGATCGATACCGCCGCAGGTGCCTACGCGGATGAAAGTGTCAGCACCGATGTTGTGGAGTTCTTCCATAGCGATGGAGGCAGAGGGGCCGCCGATACCGGTGGAGCAAACGCTGACCTTTTCGCCCAGAAGGGTGCCGGTATAGATATTATACTCACGGTTCATGCCAACATGCACAGGATTGTCAAAAAGCTTTGCGATGGATTCGCAACGGCCGGGGTCACCGGGCAGAAGGACATAGCGGCCTACGTCGCCTTCAACGCAACGAATGTGGAATTGCTTTTCAAGTTCTTGCATAACAGTGTACTCCTTATTATTATTTTTTAGTGTAGCTAAAGTATTATAGCGTATTTCTCGGAAAACATCAAATCATTTCGGAAATTTCGTATTTTTGCACGAAACCAAGATTCTATATTTGTATTTTCTGACGAGAAATACCACAATCTCACCCATTAGAAGAGGGTCATCTGGCTGGTATCGGGAAGATCTCCGAATACCCCGGCCTCTTTCAGCTTCTCGATATGGGTCTTGGAAACCTTGGGGCAGGCACGGGCAAATTCCTCAATGGATACGAAGTCCTTACCCTCTCGTCCGCTGAGAATATCCCAAGCCGCTGTTTCACCTAAGCCACCAACGGAAACAAAGGGAGGCAAAAGCTTGCCGTCTCGGATCTGGAATCGGGTGGCATGGGAGCCGTAAAGATCCAGAGGTGCAAACTCAAAGCCACGGAGATAAAATTCGTAACAAACCTCAAGGGTGGTAAAGATATCCTCATCCTTAGCGGTCTTGTCGGGATTATCCTTGATCCGCTTCATACTTTCCTTGACTGTCTCAATGCCGTTGGTCATCATAACCGCATCAAAGCCATCCTTCTGGCTCCGACGGTAGAAGTATGCCGCATAGAATGCAAGAGGCTGATGAACCTTGAACCAGGCAATACGGAATGCCATCATAACATAAGCGGCGGCATGAGCCTTGGGGAAAAGATACTTGATCTTCTTGCAAGAGCCGATGTACCATGCAGGTACACCTGCGGCTACCATTTCCTCTTCCGCTCCATCGGGAAGGCCTCTGCCCTTACGGACAGCCTCCATGATCTTAAAGGCACGCTTTTCCGGCATACCGCACTTGATCAGGTAGATCATAATATCGTCACGACAGCCAATGGCCTGAGATACGGTAGCGGTTCCGCTGACGATCAGATCCTTTGCATTGCCCAGCCAAACATCAGTACCATGAGAGAAGCCGGACAACCGGATCAGGGTATCGAACTGCTCCGGCTTGGTGTCCATAAGCATGCCACGGGTAAAGGAGGTGCCGAATTCGGGGATACCCACAGAACCGGGGATACCCAATATCTCGTCATTCTCGTAGCCCAACACCCGACTGTTACGGAAAATGGACATGGTATCCTTGTCATCCAAGGGGATCAGCTTGGCATCCACTCCCGTTAAGTCCTCCATATAGCGGATCATGGTGGGATCATCGTGACCCAGCATATCCAGCTTCAGGAGGTTTTCTTCCATGGAATGGTATTCAAAATGGGTAGTGATTATGTCTGTATTTACATCATCTGCCGGATGCTGTACGGGGCAGAAGTCCCAGATCTCATTTTCCTGGGGAATAACTACCAGACCGCCGGGGTGCTGTCCCGTTGTTCTGCGAACATCCACACAGCCTGCGGAAAGGCGATTCTCTTCCGCTCTGGGAACTACCATGTTCCGTTCTGCCAAATATTTCTTCACATAACCGAAGGCGGTCTTGTCCGCAACGGTGCCAATGGTTCCCGCACGGAACACATGGCTGGCTCCGAACATTTCGATACAATACTGGTGTGCTCTGGCCTGATATTCGCCGGAGAAGTTCAGGTCGATATCGGGAACCTTATCACCGCCAAATCCAAGGAAGGTCTCAAAGGGGATATTAAATCCATCCTTTTCCAGCTGTGCTCCGCATTCCGGACACACGGCATCTGCCAAGTCTGCACCGCAGTTGACATTATCAGGAACCTCAAAGGTGCAATATTTGCAATCGGGGCAACGATAATGGGGTGGCAGAGAGTTAACCTCTGTAATACCGGACATATATGCAACCAGAGAGGATCCGACGGGACCACGGGGGCCAACCAGATAGCCGTTTTCCAGAGAGTTCTGCACCAGTTTCTGGGCAGACATATAGATCACATCGTAGTGACAGGTTATGGTATCATTCAGTTCTGTCTCAACACGCTTGACGATAAGCTCCGGAGGATTCTCTCCGTAGAGACGGTGCATTTTTCCATAAACCAGAGACTTTAAGTCCTCAACGGAATTCTCGATTTTGGGAGCAAAAAGATTATGAGGCACAGGACGCACCAAATCACACATATCCGCAATGCGGTTGGTGTTGGTAACAACAACCTCATAGGCCTTTTCTGCACCTAAATAAGAGAACTCCTCTAACATTTCATCCGTAGTACGGAAGTACAAGGGGTTCGGTCTGTCGCAATCCGCAAAGCCCTTGGTCGCCAGCAAAATACGGCGGTAGATCTCTTCCTCGGGATCCTGGAAATGAACGTCACCGGTGGCACACACAGGCTTACCAAGTTCCTCGCCCAAACGGACGATGGTGCGGTTGTATTCCCGCAGATCCTCGATACTTTCTGCAATATGCTTCTTTTTCTGCTGATCCGCCAGGGACATATTCTCCCGCAACATAAACATATTGTTGCTTAAGGGCTGAATTTCCAAGAAATCGTAGAAAGAAGCGATGCGCTTCAATTCCGCCCAACTCTTATTCTCCAAAACTGCTTGGAACAGCTCACCTGCTTCACAGGCAGATCCGATAATGAGACCTTCCCGATATTTCAGGATCTCCGACTTAGGCATACGAGGATTCTTCTTAAAATGCTCCAAGTGAGCAACGGAAATCAGGTGATAGAGATTACGCAGTCCCATTTGATTCTTGGCAAATACCAGAATATGCTTGGTCTGTCTGTCGCCGATCTTACCGCCGGAGCGAAGGTTGACCATATCGTCATTGATCTCTCGGATCTCCTTCAATCCTCGCTCTTTCAGCATCTGAGCAAAACGGAGATACAGCAGACCACAGGTCTTTGCATCATCGGAGGCTCTGTGATGCTTGAACTCAGGCAGGCTCAAGGCATCGGCTACAATATTCAGCTTATGCTTATTCAGCTGAGGCATTAAATTCTGAGCCAGGATCAGGGTATCGATGGAGGTGGGGATATAATCGATCCCCAACCTCTCACAGGCCGCAGTAATAAAGCTTACATCAAAGTCTGCATTGTGGGCTACTAAGGGTCTGTCTCCGCAGAATTCCAGGAATTTACGGAGTGCTTCTTCAATATCGGGAGCACCGATCAGCATGGGATCCGTAATACCCGTCAGCTCCGTGATCTTCGGTGTCAGCTTCCTATGGGGATCTACAAAGGATTGGA
This sequence comes from Faecousia sp., assembly GCA_045659585.1. Lineage (GTDB taxonomy): Bacteria > Bacillota > Clostridia > Oscillospirales > Oscillospiraceae > JAZOXB01. The sequence continues at coordinate 5,474 of JAZOXB010000111.1, forward strand.
ATTCCTCTACCGCCTGTCCGTCTCGGAACAAAACGCCACCGATCTCAATGATCACATCATTCTGGGCGGATAAGCCTGTGGTTTCCAAATCGAAGGCCACAAACTCCCCTTCCAGAGGCATGTTGGTATCTCCGTGAACGACTATACGGTCATCCACATCGTTGACATAGTAGCCCTCACAGCCGTAGAGGATCTTAATGGGCTTGTCCGTACCTGCAACCTTGTTTTTGCTGGCCTTCAGAGCTGCCGGGAAAGAGGATGCCACGCCGTGGTCTGTAATGGCTATGGCCTGATGTCCCCAACGGGCGGCAGTAGCTACTACATCCCCTGTCTTAGTCAAGGCATCCATCATGGACATGGTGGTATGGAGGTGAAGCTCTACACGCTTCTCCGGTGCCTTGTCCTCTCGCTTGGGGGCCTCTGCCGGACGAATGGCAAAGGGACGCAGAACCACTTCCTTGGTATAATCATCATAATCTATTTTGCCCTGAACGCGGATCCACATACCGGGCTTTTTGATACTGTCTGCAATGGGCTTTCCTGTGTCGCCTTTAAAATAACCGCCTACATGGACGGAACCGGTATAGTCCGTCATATCAAAGGAAATAATGGTAGCCGTCCCTTGACGGTTCTGTCTGTGCTCTACCGCAAAGACCTTGCCCTCTATGATCACTCTCTCGTCCTGACGGTCGATAGAGATGTCTTTCATCTTAATAGCATTGCCGAAGAAAGGCTTTCCGTAGATCATATCTCCTTCCAACTTCGGTGCTTCCTTAGAAGCAGAAGCCGGTGCTTTGGGATCTACGAACTTAGGCGTAGGAACAGCCTTAATGGCATTTAAGCGCATTTTTTCCGTTTCCGCAAAAAGATCCTCGGAATAGTTCCCTCTGTTGGTCTCTACACGGATCTCGGTCTTGACCCCAAATCGGTCAAAAATATATCGTTCCGCCATAGGAAGCAGGGAGCGGATCTCATCCTTGCCGTTTGCCACCAGAGACAGGGTCGTTTCCTTCCCGAATTTCCAGTTGCAACCTGCCAAAATAGCGGAACAGGGGGAATATTGCTTGACCATCAAACGAGAAAGCTCCATTCCATCCAGCTTCTCAAAGTCCTCAGAGGGAAATTGTGCCTGGATCTCAATATCCCGTAAGCCGTAGATGCGGAGCAATTCATTCTTGACCTCTCGCAGAACACTATCGGAAAGGTAGGCAGGAAATGCTACCTGTAAATTCAATTTTCGCTGATCCTGTCGGATCTCTGCCCGAAGGATCTGTGCCTGTTCCAGAAGAGGCAGAAGCTCCTCCGAGGGCGTGTATTCAAAAAACATTGCTAAAAAAGGTATCTTGTTCATACTTTCTCCTATTTATCTCAATTCCGTTCCATTCATCTTTCGTCTTCAAATTCCCGTTTATCGCTCCAAGGTCGCGAATGATATTCCCCACGGCTGTGGGGAATGATATGCCTACGGCATGATATACCTGCGGTATGATATACCCCGCCATGGCGGGGCATGAATGTGTGCCCTAAAGGGCACGGATTATAAAATGGGCTAAAGCCCATGATTTTAATTTGTGGCGTAGCCACACCGACATACGCGTAGCGTATATCATCTGCATAGCAGATATCATACCCGAAGGGTATATCATATCGAAGATATATCATTCGCTCCACCAGAGCGACAAACTGTGATTTGAACCGTTATTTTCAAAGTCGGAGGATGTAGCATTTATGACTTATGGGAACCAAAAGCGTTTT
>JAZOXB010000112.1:0-22071 GCA_045659585.1 Faecousia sp.
CTCTGGGGAACATTTTCTCCCAACTTTGAGGTAAGACTATGGAACATATTGCCCATATTCGCAGTGATTTTCCCGATAAATTCGGCATTCCCCGTCAGAGCGGTCTGGTAGATTCTCTCATATCCCGTGTGGTCTTTACTCCGGAATATCGGAATCCCGACGCCCTCCGTGGGATCGAGGGCTTCTCCCTCCTGTGGCTCATTTGGGAATTTTCCGAATCCGTAGGAAAGCCCTGGTCTCCTACTGTCCGTCCCCCTCGCTTGGGAGGCAATAGCCGTTTGGGTGTCTTTGCCACCCGTTCCCCCTTCCGTCCCAATCCCATCGGACTGTCCTGTGTTCGCCTTATTGGAGTGGAACAGACCAAGGATGGTGCCGTGCTGGTAGTTGCCGGTGCGGATCTCATGGACGGCACCCCTATTTATGATATTAAACCCTATATCCCTTACGCAGATTGTCAGCCCGAGGCCTTAGGCGGTTTTACCACCAATGCATCAAGCTATCTGCTAAAAGTGAATTTCCCGGAATCGGAGTTGAAGAAGCTTCCCGAAGATCGGAGGCAGACTGCTTTGGATCTCCTGTCCCATGACCCCAGACCCTCTTACCAGAAGGATCCTCAAAGAGTCTACGGCATGAGTTTCGCAGGGAAGAACATCCGTTTCCGCGTAGAAGAAGAGACCTTAATTGTTCTGGAGGTACTATGACCCGTATTTTATTCGTTTGCTTAGGTAATATCTGCCGTTCCCCTATGGCAGAGTTTGTTATGAAAGAATTGGTGGAAAAGAAGGGCTTGTCCCGTGAATTCCACATTGAATCCGCCGCCACCTGCTCCGACGAGTTGGGAAACCCCGTCTATCCCCCTGTGCGGAAGCTCCTTGCAGAACGTGGCATCTCTACAGAAGGTAAGACCGCCCGTCGGCTCACCAACGAGGACTACAACCGTTTTGACTACATCGTAGGCATGGATCAGAACAACCTCCGCTCCATGCACCGTCAGTTCGGCGGTGACCCGGAGGGTAAGATTTCCCTTCTTATGGATCACACCGGAGATTGCCGAGATGTAGCTGACCCCTGGTATACCCGTGATTTCCGCGCTACGGAAAATGACGTAGACCGTGGCTGTGCCGCCCTCTTGGAAAAGATCCTCTGATCCCCAATATGCATCATACCCCGAAGGATGGAACAGTCCACCCTTCGGGGTATATTTTATCATCACAGATCCAAACTCCAGCCGTGGTCGCCGTGGTAGATCATTTGTCTGGTCATGCCACCGTCAATGCAGATATTTTCTCCTGTTATAAACCCTGCCATGGGCGAGCACAGATAGAGTACCATATTGGCAATATCCATGGGGTTGCCTACTCTGCCTACGGGCTGTTGCAGGGCATCCGCACCTTCGTAAACAATGTCCCCTGTCTCGATCCAGCCGGGGGAAACGGAATTGACCCGCAACTTCCCTGCCAGACTGACAGACAGGGCATGGGTAAGGGCGGAGATCCCACCCTTTGCGGCAGTGTAGCTCTCCGTCTCCGGCTGGCTCATTCTATCTCGGGAGGAGGAAATATTGACGATACTGCCCCCGTCATTGAAATAAGGTGCAAACAGCTTTGCAAGGTAGAAAGGTGCCGTCACCCCCACCTTCAGAGCATATTCAAAATCCTCATAGCTTCCCTCTGTAATGCCACACATTTTAGGCATGGCATTGTTAATGAGAAAGTCGATTTTTCCAAAGTCGCCAATGACTCGAGCCGAGAACCGTTCCAGTGTCTCCCGATCGGCCAGATCCCCTACAAAATAGGGATTATCCTGCAGATCGATCATTGCCACCTTGGCTCCGTATTTTTCAAAGGTTTCTGCAATACACTTACCGATTCCTTGTGCCCCACCGGTTACAACAGCAACTTTTCCTTCCATACTAAACATGTTCATTTCCTCCCCTGTTTTTGATCTTGCAGATCATCTGGGTCATCGTTCCCATGGGGCAGAAGCTGCACCATGTACGAGGCTTGAAGAGAATGTTCACCACAAAACCGATGATGGTAGAAGTCAGCATCAAGCTGTAGAATCCAAAGCTGAACTGTGGGATCCAATCTGCCACGGTTCCGGCAGTATAGGTCCAGCCCCAAGGCACACGGAACATCCACAGGAGCTTAATGGCTTCCTGTAAATTCTCTGCACCTGCGGCAACCAAATAGGTTTGGAAAATCATGTTGCCGAACATAGACAGGAAGAATACCAAAAATCCGTATCGGAACCACTTAGAAGAGATCCACTTGGGTGCCTGTTTTTTCATAGAACATTTGCCGCAAACACCGAACAACTGTCCCCTGCCGCAGTAGCGGTTACAGAAAGACTTGTTACCACCAACAATTGCAATGATCAGAGGGACAAGGAAATCGATCATCCCCAACCATGCAAAGAGGATATTAAAAAATCCCAAAGCGAAGTAAATGATCGTCCAGATCCATAAGTAATCGTACCAATGCTTTTTCTTCATCTTCCTTCGCTCCTTTCCTTGGTTTCAATACATCCCGCAGGGCAAGCCTTGGCACACAGGCCACAGCCCACACACTTTTCCATCTCTACCAAGGCATAGCATCCCCGATAAACAGAGATCGCTCCCTTGGGACAAGCCTTCATACAAACACCGCAAGCAACACATACCTTGCGATCTACAACAGCTGTCTTTTTCATACGCTCCATCCTCTCAACGGTACTTCACATCTGTTATAACCCATGACTCTTTTATTGTCAATACTTTACACGACCAATATGGAAAGAAAGAGTCTTCTTAAAACACCTCCGAGATATTATACATGATCTTCAAATTCCCGTTTGTCGGTTTGTTTCTTGCACAACCTACCCTATCTATTTGTAGGGGAGACCTGTGGTCTCCCGGTGCAGGAACTGGAAATTTGAACATTCTACCGTTGAAAATCACCGTTTTCTCGTCAAAACAGGCGGACGACCACAGGTCGCCCCTCCTAAAATCCGGTTTTTTTCAGATTCCACCTCACCATGGACACCCCTGCCTTTGGCTAAGCCTTCCCACTACCGGGCGCGCCATAAAAAGGCGGCTATGATCAAACATAGCCGCCTTTTGTTAGGTCTGTTGGATTATTCCACAGGGGTAGTGGAAGCAGGAGTATCGGAAGTATCGGCATCCTCTACCATAGATTCCACATTCATAAAGGGAACGATGCCGTTTTCCCCGGTCATAAAGGTGGGGAGCTTACCATCCCAAGTCTGGGCATAGGTATAGTCGATGAGGGATTGAGTCAAAGATTCTGCGATCTCACGGTTTGCCTTTGCTTCTGCTTCTGCGGCAGTAACGATCTGATAAGCGGCAGCATCTGCCTCTACCTTCTTGATCTCCGCGGCGGCATTGGCTTCGATAACCTTCTGCTCTGCCTCGGTCTCGGCACGGAGCTTGTTCTGCTCTGCAACCTGCTTGGCTTCTACCGCATCGGTGAAGGCATCGGTAAAGTCCATGTTCTCGATAGAAGTGCCTACCAGCTCAATATTGTACTGGAGGAGCTTCTCTTCCAGAACGGCCTCGATCTCGCTGGCCATATCACTACGGCTGGAGATCAGAGCCTCTGCATTGTAGCGAGCGGTTACGATCTTAACAGCTTCTGTAATGCAGGGAGCAATGACGGTATTGTAATAATCTGTACCGATGGTCTTGTAGATGGTCATAGCATCCTGCTTGCTGATCTGATAGTTGACAGTATAGGTCATGGAGACTTCCTGAATATCGGACGAGAAGCAAGACATATCCAGAGTGCTCTTCTGAACACGGTTGTCCATCTTCACAACTTCCTGCCAAGGCAGCTTAAAGTGGACACCGGCTTCCAGAGTGAAGTTTTCTACCTTACCGAAGGTAGTCACAACACCGGTATGTCCCGTAGGAACAGACACATAGCAAGCCAGAACCATAATACCCAAGCCAAAAACTGCCAGAAGCTGTTTCTTATTCAGCTTCCATTCCACCTTGGTACCGTAGGTAATACCCAGGATCAGGAACAGTGCCAAGGTAATCACAATACCGATTACAAATAGTGCCATATTAGATTCCTCCTAATGATTTATTTTTTATTCTGAGCCATCCACTGTGCCAGAGCGTCTGCCATGGCGTTGTTTTTCGGCTCTTCTTTCTTCTGATTTTGCAGATAATTCTGCACATCCCGTTTGCCGGCTCCCGCAGAAGCTCTCCGTTCCTTAAAAGCAGACAGTTTTTCACGGTAGCCGCAAACGCAAGCAAACATCTGGTTATCCCCTTCTCCGCGGAGTTCCATTTTCTTGAAGCAGTTGGGGCAACGAGCATTGGTGGTCTGGGTCACAGACTTGCGATAACCGCATTCTCTGTCGGGACAGACCAGCATTTCCCCCTTCTTACCCTTCACCAACAGCAGGAACTTTCCGCAATCGGGGCAGGCCTTTCGGGTCTGGTTATCGTGGGTGTACTTTGCCTCGCTGAGCTTCACATCGTTGACCAGCTTTCCTGCATAGGCTCGCATTTCCTCGATGAACTTAAAGTCTCTCTCCTGCCCCTTTGCAATACAGGACAGGCGATCCTCCCACTTTGCAGTCAGTGTGGCAGAGCGGAGATCCTTGGGTGCCAATTCCACCAACTGCATACCTTTGGAAGTGGGAACCAGTTCCTTTCCTCTACGCTCGATGTAGAAGGCAGAGAACAGCTTTTCAATAATATCTGCACGGGTGGCAGGGGTACCCAAGCCACCGGTCTCTTCCAAGATCTTCCGCTGTTCCTTGTCCTGTACCTGAGTCTGGGGATGCTCCATAGCAGTGAGGAGAGTTGCCTCCGTATATCTGGGAGGGGGCGGGGTCTTTCCTGTAGTCACCTGAACAGAAGACACCTTCAGCCGTTGACCCTGCCGTACATCCGGCAGACTCTGGCTGTCATCCTCTTCTTCCTCAAAGGAGAAGTTCCGATCATATGCCGCCTTCCACCCCTGATTGAGAACGATCTTTCCCTTGGCTGTAAAGTTATGTCCGGCGCAGTTCAGGGTCAGTTCCACTTCCTCATATTCATAGGGTGGCATCAGAACTGCCAAGAACCGCCGTACTACCAGATCGTAAATATTTCGTTCCGGTCCGGACAGTTGCCACAGGTCGGGGCTTTCTTCTGTAGGAATAATGGCATGGTGATCCGTCACCTTGGCATTATTCACCAGATACTTGGTCTTTAAGGGACGATTCCGCATGATCTCCTGTGCAAAGGGCTTGTAGCTGTCTACCATAACTGCCTTCAGCCGATCCGGCAATGTAGAAACCACATCGTCGGAAATGTATCGGGAATCCGTTCTGGGATAGGTCAACAGCTTATGCTGTTCATAAAGGGACTGCATGAGATTCAGGGTTTCCTTTGCGGAATATGCATATCTCTTATTGGCATCACGCTGCAGCTCTGTCAGATCGTATGCCGCAGGGGGCGGAGTCTGACGACGCATTTTCCGCACCTGAGTCAGGACGCATTCGCCCTTTTCACATGCCGCGGCGATCTTCTCCATAACATTACGGTCAAAGCTACGGGCATTGTTATTCTTATCCCTGTATGTAGCGGAGAATCCGCCGGCCTTGAGCCGCACACCGTAATACTCACGGGGAACGAAATTGCGGATCTCTTTCTCTCTGTCTACAATGAGAGCCAATGTAGGTGTCTGGACACGACCTGCGGAAAGCTGTGCATTGTGACGACAGGTCAGGGCGCGGGTCACATTGAGGCCTACGATCCAGTCTGCCTCACTGCGAGCCTGTGCAGAACGGAAGAGATTGTCATACTCACTTGCGGGGCGGAGTTTGGCAAAGCCTTCTTTAATAGCCTTATCCGTCTGAGAAGAGATCCACAGTCGCTTGGTGGGCTTCTTCCACCCTGCCTTGACCATGATCCATCGGGCAACCAATTCCCCTTCACGACCGGCATCGGTGGCAATGATCAAATCGGAAATGTCCCCCCGCTTCATAAGGCTCTGAACCACCTTATACTGACGGGCGGTCTGTCCGATGACCACTAATTTCATATTCTGGGGAAGCATGGGGAGATCGGCCATATCCCATTTTTCCCACTTTTTTTCGTACACGTCGGGGTCTGCCAGAGTCACCAAATGGCCCAGTGCCCAGGTCACTACATAGCGATCCCCTTCCATATAGCCTTCGCCCCCGCGCTTACAGCCCAGAACACGGGCAAGCTCACGACCGACGGAAGGCTTTTCCGCTAAAACTAAAGACTTTCCCATTAGTTAAGAATGGTAACAGAGTTGATAACGGGCTGTTTCTCTGCGGGAACGGAGCCGTTATTATCGGTGACAACAGAAGTGCTGTATACGCAAACTGCATCTACAACATCCATGCCCTCGGTAACATAGCCGAAGCAAGCATACTGACCATCCAGGAAGGTGGAATCCTCATGAACGATAAAGAACTGAGAGCTTGCGCTGTCCATACTGTGTCCGCCTCTTGCCATGGAAATAGCACCACGGGTGTGGCTCAGGTTGTTGGTCACGCCGTTGGCGGAGAACTCACCCTTGATCTCAATATCGGAACCGCCGAGGCCGTTACCCATGGGGTCGCCGCCCTGCATCATGAAGCCTTCCATAATGCGGTGGAAAGTCAGACCATCATAGAAGCCGCTTTCTGCCAGATTCAGGAAGTTGGCAACAGTAATGGGAGCCACGTCTGCATCCAGTTCTACGGTAATGGTGCCGTAGTCTGCAACATCAATGGCAACATGATGCTTGCCGCTGATGGTGGCAGAGTCATAGCTGCCGGGAGCATGGATACCGGTGACTGCAGCCTCGGTAGAGATGGTAGTACCGGTGCCGTCGTCACTGGTTGTAAAGGTTGTATCCTTGGTCCAATCCACGCAGAAGATCAAAATCAGAGCAACTGCGATCACTGCTACAGCAATACCGCCATAGAGTCCCAACTTCTTCAGCTTTGCCTTCTTCACTGCATCGGCAGCCTTCTTTTCTGCGACCTGTTTTCCGTCACAGAGAGCACAATAGCCCTTATTGCCCATGGGGCGTCCACATTTCTTACACTTCATTTTTCGTTTCCTCCTGTTTATTAACCTTGTATATCCGAGGGCGCATCGGTAATAATGCCTCCCCCTATGACCATATCGCCGTGATAAAATACGGCGGTTTGTCCCGGTGTTACTGCCCGTTGGGGCTGTTCAAAGATCAGCTCACATCCCTGTTCATAAGGGATCAAAGTCGCCTTTGCGGTTTTCGCGCTGTAGCGAAGCTTGGCCTCTACCTCTATAGGCTCCGTAGGTCTGTCAAAGGGAATATAGTTCACCTGCTCTACCCATACATGAGTGGAGAACAGTTGCACATTGTCCCCGATGACCACATCGGTACCCCGCTTTCCCAGAACATAAGCACGCTGACCGAAAGCCATTCCCAGACCTCGTCGCTGACCTACAGTGTAGGCCTCCACCCCACGGTGCTTGCCGAGGATCTCACCCTGAGGTGTAATAAAGTTCCCCTCTTGTGGGATGAGTCCACGGTCTGTCAGATACTTCATATAGTCCCCATCGGGAACAAAGCAGATATCCTGACTATCTCTCTTTCGAGCCTCATCCAGCCCCGCCTTTTCCGCAAGGCTCCGTGTCTCGTCCTTGCTCAACACCTCTCCCAAGGGGAACAGGCTGTGAGACAGCTGATATTGGCTGAGACCGCAGAGCATATAGGTCTGATCCTTGGCATTGTCGGCAGCACGGATCAAGAGGGTGCGATCCCCTTCTGTTTTGAGCCTTGCATAATGTCCCGTAGCAATACCGTCATATCCCAGTTCCAGAGCCTTTTCCAAAAATAAGCCGAACTTCATTTTCCGATTGCACAGGACACAGGGATTGGGAGTCCCACCGGATACATAGACCTGTCTGAAATCTTCGATGATGGTCTCTTCAAATTCCTTCCGCAGATCGAAGCAATAAAAGGGGATCCCAAGGGTATTGGCCGCTTGTCTCGCATCTTCTGCTTCCGACTCTCCGCCGTCTCGCAGGAGCATGGTGGCACCACCGACCTCATAGCCTTGCTGTTGCAAAAGAATGACCGCCGCGGCAGAGTCCACACCTCCGGAAAGAGCAACTAAAATTTTCTTCATAAAGTCACATCCTTTCCTAATAGAATACCGCATTTTTATAAAAAATGCAAGTCCTCTGTTGACCTTATGAGATTTTACGGTATAATATAAAGTAGAATCACGAAAAATTTACAATTATGGAGAGATATATGTTATCATTCAGACCTATTACCTTAGAGGATCGGGAACTGCTACACTCCGCATTTTGGAATGCGGAAGGTCACGGCAGTGAATATTCCTTTGCCACTTTGTTTTTCTGGGGAGACCAGCAGATCTGCACAGAATTCGATGCACCCCTGATCCTGAGCCGTTTCGGCAATTGGACAGCTTATCTGTATCCCCGCACCGCAAAGTACACTCCTGTGCTTTGGGAAGATGCCAAGGAACGCGGGATCCCCTTCCGCTATTGGGGCATAAACCGTGAGGAAGCCGAAGAGCTGGAAAAGGCTTTCCCCGACAAGTTCTCTATCGAAGCTTATCGAGACAGCTTTGACTATGTATATGACATTGATCGGCTCTGCACCCTCAGCGGCAAAAAGCTCCAATCCAAGCGGAATCACTGTAACCGATTTGAGCAAGATCACCCCGACTATACCGTTCAGCCTCTTACACCGGAGTTATTGGAGCAGTGTCGAGGTTTTACCCTCCGTTGGTACGAAGAGCACGCCCACCTTCACAACCCCTCGGATTACGACCGAGAAAAAGTCGCCATTACCAAGGCTTTTGACAATTACGATACCCTATCTATGGACGGTATCGCCCTGTTCTGTGATATCGGCTTGGTCGGCTTCTCCATGGGCAATCAGATTCGTGAGGATTTCTTCGATGTCAATTACGAAAAGGCTCTTGCTGCCGTCAACGGTGCCTATCCCATGGTCAATCGGGAATTCGCACGGTATATTCGGAATAAATACCCCGACATCCGCTTCCTGAATCGAGAAGATGACATGGGCATCCCCGGTCTGCGGAGAGCCAAGGAAAGCTATTATCCCGACATCCTCTTAGAAAAATATATCGCAGAGGTGATCCTATGAAATTCGGCCTTGCCAAAAAATCGGATCTCCCGGCTTTGACCAAGCTATGGGCAACCTGTTTCGGAGATGATCCTGCGGAGATCCAAGGCTTTTGGTCTGCCACCTTTGATCGGATCCAAGTCTACACCGCCGCAGAGGGGAACAAGATCCTTTCCATGACCTGTGTGATCCCTACCCATTTCGTTGACGAAGAGGGAGAAGCCCATTCCTGCGGCTATATCTATGCGGTCTGTACCGATCCCAAAGCCCGTGGGCGCGGGATTTGTCGGGGTCTTATGGAACATATTCACAAGACCTGCGGTTTTGCCTATACTGCCCTTGTCCCTGCAGAACCGGGTCTCTTTAACTTCTATGTAAAGTTAGGCTACCAAACCGCATTTTACCACAATCAGTACACCGTAAAGCCCATAAAGAGTGGCAAGATCCGCCCGGCCACGCCGGAGGTCTATCGCTCCATTCGGGAACTGCAGCTATATGATAATTTCCTATCCTACGAAGAATACCTCCTTCCCTGTGCAGGACAGCTTTATCGCATCGAGACGGAGGATGGTCTCTACTGCGGTTGCTGTTACAAAAAAGACGACACTCTCCTGATTCGTGAACTGCTTCCGGATTCCCCGGAAGCCGCTTCCGCCCTTTGTGCACACCTGAACTGTAAAACAGCCATAGTACGCACCATGGGAGAGGCTCAGCCCTTCGGCATGCTCAAAGCCCTGAAAGGTGGACCCTTTCCCGATTACGGCTATCTGGGTCTGGCATTTGATTGAAATTTCTGCCTCACAGGAACTTTCCTCCCGTGAGGCAGAAACTATATTCACCTCCCAAGGGGGAACAGGGAGGATCCTATCGTCCTTGTAACCATATCATACAAGGTCGCTCCCCTAAAATATAGCCCCTATCTGTGCAAAATAGGAGGGACTATTTTGCACACCGCTAAAAAGCCCAACCCCATCCGGCATTCGGAAAGGGCTGGGCTTCATAGTACCTATTATTTTAAAACAGCTTGGATCACGATACATCCGGGGCCGCCGTGGGTCAAAAGTGCGGGAGACAGTTCCAGCAACTCCGTCTCGGTAGTAGAGAATCGTTCTTTGATCTGCTCCAGGATGCGAGTGGCCTTCTCCATAGTTCCCCCGTGGCATACAGAGATCAAATGCTCTCTGCCTACCTGCAAGTCCTGCAAACGGTTGAAGATGGTTTCCAGAGCACCCTTCCAACTTCTTTTGATGGCAACGGGCGTGATCCGTCTGCGGTCTTCCGTCTGGGTCAGAACAGGCAGGAGCTTCAGGACTCCACCGATCTTTGCCGTAAGGGGCGTCAAGCGTCCGCTCCGCTTCAGGAAGTCGAAATCCTCCGGGATCACAAAAGAGATCGAGGATGCAATGGACTTCTTCAGTGTTTCCTTGATCCTTTCCAAATCGACACCCTCATCTCGCAATGCCACAGCCTTTTTTACAAGGTAACGGAGAGGGCCTGCCAAGGTTTGGGTATCTACAATATGAACACGTTCCGGATCCTCTGCCATGCTCCGCGCTCCCATAGCATTGTCATAAGTACCGGACAATCCCGCACCCAGAGACAGGTACAGGGTCTCCTCTTCGGAGTCCAGCTCCTCCAGTAACTCGCCGACAGCCGGCTGTGAAGAAGTGGGGATTTCTCCTACGTCGATCCGTTTCACAAATTCTTCCAGAGTAATATCTATATAATCTCTGTAGCATTCTCCTCCCATGACCACACATGCAGGGATCACAGAGATATTCATATCCTTGCCCTCTTGTGGAGAGATCAAAGAAGCGGTATCTGCAATAATTTTCACGCTTTACATTCCTTCCTTCTGCAAAATGCAACATTGAATGTCCATAGAGGTAGTTTACTCCTTATTTCCCTCTCTGTCAAGTTTATTCCGAAAATTGTTAGAATGTGAAGACATTTCTCTCCATAATCTCACTGTATAGAATGCATAACAGCATTTTCGGACACTATTTGCCGAAAATGCTGTTATATCATATCCTATAGATTATTTCTCTGTGAGGGAATGATATTGTTCCAAATTAATCCGACCCTTTGCCATCATTTGCTCCGCCCATAATTGCAGAGTCTCAACGGTAACAGAGACCCGCTCCAGATTTCTCTGGATCTTTACAAAGTCCACGAGCTCCTCATCACTGATCTCTCCGTCAACGGTGATCTCAACAAAACGTTCCGTTTGTCTCTGCACCGCATTGAGGGAAGCCAGCATTTCCAGCACGATCTGAGACAGATCCGTGGTCTTGATCTGAGGGACATATCGCTTTCCGATGGGACACTGTGTCGCACAATATTCATTGCACAGGAAGGGTTCTTTATACACCTCCGCCATACGGCAAACCTCATCGGGATGAGGTAACGCTTTCTCATTCTCGATCCGCTCGATTCGTTCCGGAGAAATCCATTCCAGTTCCGTAGAGGCCTTTTCTCTGCTGAGCTGCTGTGCCTCTCTTGCAATCTGATAGGCATTTTTGTTTTCTTTCGATGATCCTCGACCCATTTTTTCTTCCCTCTTTTCTCTATGATTTGTTATTATACACCATAGTACGAAATCTGTCAACCAAAAGTCGGATCCCTGTTACTCCGTCATTCTGTTCCAAAAGAATTTTCAGCATGTCATAAATTCCGCCATCCCTGTCCCAGGGTCTTCCTCCCGACTTATAAAGAAAATCCGGAAAATTTTATAAATTTCAGAAATAACAGTAGCAAAATTTCAAAATATGAGATATAATATGTATTTGTATAATGATAGTAGGAGGTGGAAGGATGTCCTTTGATACACTGATCGGAAACGAAAGATTAAAACAACGGCTATCCACCTCTCTGTCTCAGGGCCGACTGTCTCACAGCTATCTGATCTCCGGCCCCGCAGGCTCCGGCAAACATACTCTTGCCAAGCTTCTTGCCGCCGCCCTGCAATGTACCGAGGCTAACAAGCCCTGTTGTCGCTGTGCCCAGTGCCGCAAGGTGCTGGAGGGGATCCATCCCGATGTGATCACCGTAGATGACCCCGAAAAAAAAACCATTTCCGTCAAATTGGTTCGTAATGTCTGCAGTGATCTGTACATCCGTCCCAACGAGGGGAATAAAAAGATCTACCTATTCCCCCGTGGACAGGATCTGAGAGCAGACAGCCAGAACACCCTGCTGAAATGCATCGAAGAACCTCCTCCCTATGGTGCTTTTATTTTCCTTTCGGAGCATTCCGAGCAGTTACTGACCACCATTCGCAGTCGATGTGTAGAGCTCCGTATGTCGCCCTTATCCGACGACCTTATCCGTGGAGAGCTCCGCCGTCGCTTCCCTAACGGTGATCCCGAAACACTTTCTGCCGCCCAATTACGGAGTGAAGGCTATTTAGGGAAAGCCATTACCCTTGTAGAAGAAAAATCCGCACTTCTGCCTCAAACCGAGGCCTTTATCAGAGCCTATTCCGGCGGCGATCCCGCGGCATTGTTATCCGTCCTGGTTCCCATGGAAAAGATGAAGCGCGAACAGCTTCGGGTTATATTCCCGGAATGGCTCATGCTGATCTCCGCCGCGCTCCGGGTTCGAAACGGCTTACCCTCCGCCCATCCCCTGTGTAATGGGCTTGCGGCTTCCCGCTCTACCGCCGCTCTTCTCCGTGGTGCAGATGCCATTCGAGAGGCCATAGAGCTGACTGAGGCCAATGTGGGTCCCGCTCATATTTGCGGTGCCCTATCAATTTTACTTCGCTAAAGGAGTTCTTATGAAACAGATACCACAAGATGATTTATCTTTCGAACAGAATGAAGCATTGGAAGCTTTCCCCCAAGATATAGAGGAAACTCCCATCCCCGATCCCTGTCCCGAAGTTCCCGTAGAGGAAGTTCCCGCAGAGGAAGCACCTACCACAGACAAGTCCGCAGAAACCGTAGTAGTCTGCGATGTACAGTTCCGTAATAACAGCAAGATCTACTACTTTGCCCCGGGGGACTTAGATGTCCGTACCGGTAATGATGTGGTGATCGAAACTTCCCGTGGTTTGGAATACGGTCAGTGTGTCCGTGGCAACCATACCATTCCCGTCCGCGAGACCATTTCTCCCCTGCGGAATGTTGTCCGTATTGCCACAGAGCAAGACACCGCCATTGATCAGAGCAATCGGGAACGGGAAAAGAAGGCCTATCAGATCTGCCTGAAAAAGATCGAAGAATTAGGTTTGGAAATGCAATTGGTTTCCGCCGAATGTGCCTTTGACGGCAGTAAGATCCTGTTCTTCTTCACTTCCGAAGGTCGCGTAGACTTCCGCGAGCTGGTCAAGCAGTTGGGCTATGCCCTCCACAATCGCATTGAGCTCCGCCAAATCGGTGTTCGCGACAAGGCTAAGATGGTCGGCGGTCTGGGCATTTGCGGTCGTCCCTTCTGTTGCGGACAGTTCCTCAAGGACTTCCAGCCCGTTTCCATTAAAATGGCCAAGACCCAGAACCTCAGCCTGAATCCTACCAAGATCTCCGGCACCTGTGGCAGACTCATGTGCTGTCTGAACTACGAACAGCTTGCTTACGAGGATCTCCACCGCACCAGCCCCAAGGCAGAATCCTTTGTAGATACTCCCGACGGCAGAGGCACCGTTACAGATGTAAATCTTCTGAAGCAGAGTGTTCGCGTCCGTCTGGAAAAACAGCCCGACACCATCGTATGCCACAAGAATTGCGACATCTGCGTTCTCCGCAGTGGCAAGGCCAAAAAGACCGATGAGCCCATTCCCGAGGATCTGGCTCCCATTTCCGGCAACAAGCAGAAACAGGCCGCAGAAAAGCCTGCCTTCTCCGCTTATCTGGATCCCGGCTATCAGGCGAAAAATCGCAACCGTACTCCCGTGGCATCCGATGCCCAGGCAGAAGATAAGAAGGCTCGCCGCCGTGTCAAAGCACAAAAGTTAGGCGACGCTCTCAACAAAGAGCTCAACCTCCCTGAACCCAAGGAGACCCTTTCTACCGCCACTGCCGCGGTAGAAACGGAAAAGGAACAGCCTGCAGAAGCTGTGGCAAAATCCGCCAAGAAGGGAAATCCTAATAAGAACCGCCGTGATTTCAAGCAAAAGAAGCCCCTTTCCGATGCTGAACTCACAGAGGTTCTTTCCACCAAGCCTGAAACTCCCAAGCAGGCAAGCCCCAAGAACGATACCGGCAAGAAGGAACATCCCAAGTCCCCCAAGAAGGAAGGTCCCAAGCCCCAGAGCCAGGATGCTCCCAAAAAGGAATCCGCCCCCAAGGATACGGAGCAGGAATCCGCTCCCGCCGGAACTCATAAGCCCCGCAATCACTACCATCGCTATCATAAATATCGCAAGCACAACCATAACGGAAACAAGTCCGAGGGCTAACACACCCTCTCTTCTATGATTTTCAGGAGTTGAAGGCTATGCATAGGGAGTATAAGCGTATTGCCGCGAATCCCACTGTAGGGATCCTTGTGGTACACGGTATCACAAGTTCACCCAACCATTTTCGGGATCTCTTAGGTCTGATCCCGGATCGATTCTCTGTCCATGCTCTGTTATTGGACGGTCACGGAAAAACCGTCAAGGACTTTTCCAAAACTTCTATGAAAAAATGGGAAGCCCAAGTTTCCCAAGCAGTAGAAGCGTTGTCTCGGGATCACCGAGAGATCTATATCCTTGCCCACTCTCTCGGCACCCTTCTTTCTATAGAGCAGGCTCTCAAAAACGAAAAGATCACTCGGATGTTTTTATTGGACTCTCCCCTGCGGATCTATGTCAAACCCTGTATGGTTCCCATTGCCTTACAGTTCTCCCGTGGAAAGGGCGATCTGTCGGATCCGGTAATGAACGGTTTTGCCCAAAGCTACAGTATCGCACCGGACAAGAATTTCTTCCATTATATAGGGTGGCTCCCTCGTTTCTTGGAATTGCTCTTAAAAAGCCGAAAAATCAGGAAATTGGTTCCACAGATCAATTGTCCCACCATGGTATTCCAGTCCCGTAAAGATGAACTGGTATCTATCCGCTCCTGCAAATATTTGCGGAAACACCCTAACATTTCTGTAACGGTTCTTCCCAACTCCGGCCACTGCTACTATTCCCCGGAAGATCTGTCCCATTTACAAAAAGCATTCGTTCAATTTTTAGCATAAAAAAACGTCCTTCTCAAGGACGTTTTTTTCTATTTTCTAACATGCCGGGTATTAACTCTTCGGAACCGATCCGGCATCCTCGCTGTCAAAGAGTGCCGTACACGACTACACGCCTTATGCCAAATCACACTTTTCGCTTTCACTGTAGGCAAAAGTCTCTTACAGGATAGGGGCATGATTCCTGTCTTAAGTGAAAATAATATCCGAAAAATTGAAATTCTTATTGCAAAAACCTCACTATTGACTTATAATGAACAGGATAATTCCCTAAATTTGTGTATAATTTTTTTGATTTTCACAAAATTTAAAATCCACTATTTCCCACTGCAAATCATATAACGGAAACGACAGGAGGACACACCATGTACAAACGCAACCTCACGCGCTCACTTTCTTTTCTGCTCCTTCTGGGGATGTTACTAAATTTACTCCCCATAAACGCTTTCGGCGAAGAGCAGGCCGTCCCTTCCCCCACCACCGGAACGGATACCCTTACGGTAGCTAAGGTAATATCCCAATACTATGGCGAAGAAAGCAACGATCAAGTCACCCTGACCGATTCAGCCATCCCTGCCAACTACATGACCGTATTTAACCGCACCGATTTCTGCTTCCGTTTAAGCCGCACAGAATCAGAGGGCGGTTCTACCTCCCCGGTTCCTCTGGCTCGTCTTCCCTATACCGTCTATCATGATGGTGCTGTTGTTGGCAGAGGTACTACAGACGACACCGGTCTGTTCACTCTGAAGAACGGGCAAAGTGCCCATTTTGATACCGTAGATCTTTCCGACACCTATACCTATGAGGTAACCGAGATCCTCAG
The DNA here is from genome assembly GCA_045659585.1 of Faecousia sp. Lineage (GTDB taxonomy): Bacteria > Bacillota > Clostridia > Oscillospirales > Oscillospiraceae > JAZOXB01. The sequence continues at coordinate 16,114 of JAZOXB010000112.1, forward strand.
CGAGATCGTTTGGGCGCCCTCCCAATGGGAACATCAAGTGTCTGAGGGTGCAACAGCCACTACTGTAGGCACTTCCCTTTCTAACACATCTACCGCTGTCTGTGTTTCCGGTACAGCAGAGGCAACGGAGCAGTTGGATTTTACCTGTACAAACATTTATCTAAAGAACCCTAAGATTTCCGGCGATCCCATTACCGTTGTAATCGACTACGGAAAACCCGTCAAAATCAACGTTCTGGACAACATGACCTACCAAGGTCTGTCTGCCAAAGAAAAAAGCACCGGTAATCTAACAAGCGTATCTGTTCCCTCCGGCGGTAAGGGCTCGGTCATAGACGATGACGGAGACGGCATCAAAGAATCTGTCCTCTTTACCCCCAGCAGTCTTCTTTCCGGCATCATAAACCTTACGGCAAAAATGGAGGTCACTCTTGCCAACGGTGTAACGACCACCGTTAGTGTACCCATCCAGGTAGTCCCCGCAACCATGATGTACTATGAGACGGATTTTGCCAATAACATCTTTACCACCACTGCTAAAGGCGATGGCGTAGAAGGATGGAAGACGCTGGAGGATGACGGAACCGAGCTGACCTCAGAGGAAAAGAAGGATCGTCCCGTTTCCGTACAGGATCCCGGCTATACCACAGAGTATATTATTACAGAAAAGCCGGGTAGAGAGAATATTCCCAGCAATGCCTTTTTTGCGGATTTCGAGGGAAACAATTCCCTATACTACACCAATCCCCTTTACGGTGGCTGTGACTTTGACTCGGTCAGTCCCGTCTACTGGGTCATGTCTGAGGGAAGCAGTCCGGAGATCCTCCGGAGTGCCGGTATGATGACCCTCCCTGTAGGAAGCGGAACTCCTATACTCGCCACCACCAACGCTCACGGTGTCTACCCCTCTTTGACGGACAACACCCTGAATGCTTGTCCTCTCCATATAAATGTAACCGATGATTTCTATATCCAGCTCCGTTTCCGTCTGAACAACTGTGTAGCTACAGGAGAGGCTCCTAAAATTGCACTGAATCTGTTCTATACCACCTTGGGAAACTCCTTTGGACCGGAAGAGGTTCTTTTGTTGGACTTTGATCCTACAGAAACCGAAACCTTCCAGACCCTGTCTATGGATCTTCCTCTTTCTGAGCTGAGTAAGATCATGACCATCAAGGGCTTTGCACTGGCATTCCAAGGAATCCGTGCCGGTGGAGCCGACGCTTCCATTACCATGGACTATATTTTTATAGGTCCCCATCAGGGACAGGAGCGTATTACTGTCAGTCCCAACTCCCTGTATTTTGACTTCAGCAATTCCAAGCAGGATCAAATCCGCTATTCCGGCACCCAGTACGGTGATCTCAACTATGACACCCTTGAAAATTTAGCACTTTATAACAGCAATTCTTCTCTGACTCTTTCCGGCGGTGTTGCGGAAGTTCGGATTGCAGCAGAAGATCCCTACTGCACCTACGGCTTCTCCACATCCCCTGTGGGAGATGAACTTGTGCGTCCCCTTCACTACATTCCCGGCAATAGCGACTATTTGCAGATCCGATTCAAAATGTCCCACGCTGTATCCACAAGAGATGACGGTCTCGGAGCACTGATGCTGGAAGTCCACGGTGTAAGCGGAGGTTCTCCCGTTAGTGCCACCTATACCCACGGTTTTACGGTTTCTCAAACTACAAATACCGGTTACATGACATGGACCGTTCCCATGGAGCAGGACGATGCAAGCACCCAAATCTACAAAGCCATGGACTATGCGGACATGATCTCTCTCCGATTCTTAGATCTTGGGAAAGATCCGGACTCCGAAGCCCCTGTATTCTATGTAGACTACATCTATGTGGGCCCCGTATCCGAAACTGCGGAGCAGGTTCTGATTGAAACCGGCGATCTGTTCTTCGGCTTTACAAACATGGTCAGCGACGAAACTCGCTACCAGCTACCCCAATATGATGCCGGAGGCAGAAACTACGATAAGACCGCCAACTGGAATGTTTACAACAACGAATCTGTGATCAATAGCATTTTTGACGGCTGTATCAAATTTTCCCCCGTTGCCAATGCCCAAGGCGAGACCTTCGGTATTAAAATAAAGGGTGATCTCAACTATGTCCCCGACGATACAGACTATTGCGAGGTTCGCTTTAAGATCGAAAACGCCGTCGCAACCAGAACCGACGAAAAAGCAAGCTTTGCAATTGAGCTGGTCTATTCCGACGGTACAACGGCTGTCCATTCTATGGACTTTGAAGCGGCAGAATATATTGATAACGGCTACTATCTCCTATCTGTTCCCCTGAAGGATGGGATTCATGAGACCAAGGATCGTGTAAAATGGCTCCGTCCCTATTTCCGCTATATCAGCTCCCCGCCCGGAAAGACCGCAGTCTTTAGCATCGACTATATCCGCATTGGTCCCAAGTCTCCCCAATATCAGCGTTCCATGCCTGAATCCAATACCTTCTTTGTAGATTTCACCAACACCGACTCCGATAAGATGCGTTACAGCGGCATCCAATACGGTGGTTTCAATTTCGATTTGGAATCCATATGGAGATCAGAATACACACCAAACGACACCCATTGGATCGAAAACGGTGCCATTTACACCACTCCCCAAACCGGCAAGGGATTAAACAATAAGGAATTGGGCTTCCGTTCCGACCGAGAAACCACAGGAATGACCAAGCCCCTTCGCATTTATCCCGGTGATGACCATGTCGCCCAATACCGCATTAAGCTGGATGGTGTAAAATCCGCCCGTTCGGACAACAAGATTCTTATGGACTTCGATATCGACTGCACAAACAAGCTCCCCAGCAATAACAATAAACAATGGGCTGCTTATGAATGGTATGTAGATGCAGACACAGTCATAGGGCAAGGCTTTGTAACCGTCACCATTAAGCTCAATAGTCAACCCGCATTCTTCGAGATGGAATATATCAATCTCGTACACCCCCAGATAGGCGATCTTTCTGTCATCGAGGGACAAACACCTACCCTGATTATGGACTACATTTACATCGGCCCCCTGTCTGATGCCCCCATCCCGGAAAAATGCCTGTACTTCGGCTTCGACAATCTGGAAGAAGACCGGGAACGCTACACCGACAAACCCTATAACGGTGTAAACTATGACGATGAAGATACCCTGCACTGGCAGAAGGAAAGCGGAAGCCAAGAGGGGCTGGAGCTGGATAACCTCTCCGGTACTCTATCCATTACCGATCCCAACGGTACTTCCTCCTTGGTCATAGAAACCACCGAGCCTCTCACCTACCGACCCGAGGATGCCGAAGTTCTCCGACTTCGCTTTAAGATGGAAGGCTTCGCTCCCAACGGTACCCCCGGACTCACCCTTTTCTATGATGCAGGTACCGGTGGATGGGAAGAATCCATGACTCCCTATGGAATCGACCCCTATTACTTGGACAATCCCTATTATCTAACCATCATTCAGCCTCTGAATGAAAACATTCGCAGGGAAACCAATGTCAACGCCATTCGTCTGTGCTTTGACGGCTTGCAGGAGCTGGTTTCGGGAACCCCGGGTAGGATCATTCTTGACCATATTTACCTCGGTCCTGCGGAAGAAATCCCCGACCCTGTTTATGGTTATGATTCCTCCTATCTGGACGATGACCTGCTATCAAACGGCACAAGTCTCTTTGTAGAGGGTGCAGGCTATAACCTTAATGGTACCGCCACAAAATATACGGAAGTCAGCTTCAAATTTAAGGGTACCGGTTTCGATATTATCAGCCGAACCGGTCCCAAGCAGGCAACTCTGGATATTTCCGTAAAGGACTCCAAAAACAATGTAGTCAAACACGTTACTCTGAACAACAAGGGAGAACTGGATCTGTATCAAATCCCTGTATTCTCTCTGCAGGGTCTGCAGCACGGAACCTATAGCGTTGTTATTGGCATAAAAGCGGCCGTAGAATCCAATTACGAGTTCTTAAATCGCGGCGGAGAATTCTACTTTGATGCTGTAAGGATCTATTCCCCCATCGACACAACAAAAGCAAGCAACTCTGTGGCCCTCGGCTTCCATAATCAGCAAAAAGAAGGATTGCCCCATATAAAAGAAGTTCGCAATCTCCTTCTGGAAGCCGCTGACTTTGATGCCATAACCGACGAAACCCAAGGTGCCCTCTTTGTAGACATGGAAATCAGCACCAAGCCTCCCGTCTCTACAGAAGCCGATGGCTCCCCCACGCCCACGGAAGAATATGATCCGAACATCCAAGTAACCGGTCACATCAGCGCCAATGTCCACACCTATAACAAGGTTGGTCCCAAGAATGAGGTTTACCTCGATCCGGGACAGGCTGTGGTCTTCAAACTGCAGTTCCCCCAAGGAGAAGTTCCCGTCAGCATGGATTTAGGTGTCAAAACCATTACGGACGGTGGCGGCAACGTAGCTGTAGGCTTTGTAACCAAGGAAAGTGATCTTTCCGATCCTTCTCTGGTAGCCGATGATCTGTATGTTACCATCCACTCCTGCACCTCTCAGTATTATGCTCTGGATACTACCGCTATTGCAGAGTCTCAGGGAAAAGATCTTTATCTTGTAATCTATAATGATTCCGCAGAAAAGACTTCGGCAGATACCGCCGCAAACCGAGTGATCTCTATTACGGACATCAAGATCGTATTCGAGAATCCTTCCATTGATGCTCCCGAAGACGAAACGACCGACCCCGAGATCTGGCCCGAACCTGCCTCTATGGCTCTCAACAAACGGAATACATCCTCCGATACCGGGGAAATGGTACAGTTTTTCGTAGACAATTCCACAACCAAGGCCGCTGAAACCTTTGTCCGTGCCCTTGTTCAGAATGCTGCTGTTGATACGGGCGCTATTTTGCGACATAGTCTCAACTTAGCAAGTGATATCTCTATCAACTATATCCTTCCCAAAGCACAGTTAGAGAATTACGAAGAAATTCGGTTAGAATGCGTTCTCCCCGTCTATGACAGAAATTATCAGGTAGGAAGCCGCAAGATTTCCCTCTCCCCTGTAGAAAAGGGTTCCTACTATTATTTCACCTTAGACGGCCTTACCGCAGTTCATACGAATGACATGATTCAAGCTACCCTGCATATGAGTCAGAACGGAAGAGACTATTACAGTCCCACAGATTCCTATTCTATCGCAACCTATGCCTATGCCATGCTGAATCAATCTGCCTCAAGTGCAGAACTAAAGGCTCTGTGTGCAGAACTGCTCCGTTATGGTGCAGCTGCCCAGTTGTTCAAGGGCTATCGTGCCTCTGCCCGCGGAGATGCCGCTATGACAGAGGAACAGCTTGCCCTCCTGACTCCTTTAGAGGATGTTTCCTTTGGAGTGCAGAATGTCACTATGGACAGCTTAGATGCTCCTACTGTAGGCTGGATTGGCAAAGCTTTGGATCTTAACTCCCGTGTAGGTGTAAAATTCATCGTAGATCTCAGCGCATTCCACGGAGATAAGGACTCTCTCTCCCTACATGTCACCTATACAAATGTAGAAGGAACTACCGTAACAGCAGAGGTTCGTAAGCTGAAAGATTATCTTCCCTCCCGTAACTGGTATGCATTTTCCTTTGATGACCTTTTAGCCGCTGAACTTCGTACCACCCTTTCCGTTGCGGTTTTCGCAGGAGAGGAACAGGTATCCCAATCCATTTTGTATCGCCCCGACACCTACGGTAACGGAATCACAGGAACACTGGGAGAACTGTGCCGCGCCCTCTTTGCCTATAGCGACAAGGCAAAGGCATACTTCAGTTCAAAATAACTTCTTCTTTCGCACAATTTAAGCTGAGGGGAGTCGAACCCGACAGCCTCTCAGCAGACCTTTTGTGATCTTTTTGACTTGGTTCTTCTTGCCTTGCGACAGCAAGGCTGCGTCGAACCCGTCAAAAATCTCATCAAAATTTCAAGCTGAGAGGT
>JAZOXB010000113.1:0-4800 GCA_045659585.1 Faecousia sp.
CAATAGGTTGTATAAAATCTTTCTGCCTCTTCCTTTTTTCTTCATCCTATGATATAATTTTTATATACAGCTTGTATTGTTGCAAAAGTCACAACATTATTTTGTTTTTTCGCATATACTAAAGGCACATAAAGGATCTCAACATCCACTTTCTACTACCGTTACAAGGAGGAACCAAAGATGGCTATTACCGTAATCACCCAAGAAAATTTCCGTTCCGAAGTTCTGGAAGCCAAGGAACCCGTACTTTTGGATTTCTGGGCTCCCTGGTGCGGTCCCTGCCGTATGCTCATGCCCTTGATCGAAGAAATCGCCGCCGAACGCACCGACATCAAGGTCGCTAAGATCAATGTTGACGACGTTCCCGATTTGGCAAATGAATTTGGCGTCATGAGCATTCCCACCCTCATCGTCATGAAGGACGGAAAGCCCGTCAATCAGGCCGTAGGCGGTCGTTCCAAAGCCGCTATTCTGGCTATGCTGTAATACCCCTGTTGTTATACGAAAAAGGATCATTTGTTGTGTACCGAAAGTTACCGCAACAAATGACCCTTTGTCGTTCTCTTGACAGAAAGAAAGGACTTACAACAATGTTTGATTTTACTACCATTATGGATCGCAGGGGCATGGATGCCATTGCTGTAGATTGTATCGGTCAGGACAACGGCTTTGCTCCCGGTGGCCCCAAAGAAGGCTTCGATGTGATCCCCATGTGGGTCGCGGATATGAATTTCCCCACAGCCCCCTCCATTGTAGAGGCAGTTTCCCGAAGGCTATCCCATCCCGCCTACGGATATTTTGAGCCTCGGAAGGAATACTATGACAGTATCATCCGCTGGCACCGAGAACGCAATGGTGTGGAAGGCCTGACCCCGGAAGCCATCGGCTATGAAAACGGTGTTTTAGGCGGTGTCATCAGTGCTCTGAATGTTATGTGCTCTCGTGGAGACAAGGTTCTGGTTCATTCCCCTACTTATATCGGCTTTACCCATTCTCTGGAAAACAACGGCTACCACATCGTACACAGCCCCTTAGTGCGGGATGAAAACGGCGTGTGGCGTATGGATTTAGAGGATATGGAACAAAAGCTCAAGGAGCAGGACATCCATACTGCCATCTTCTGTTCCCCCCACAATCCCTGTGGCAGAGTTTGGGAGTCTTGGGAAATCAAAGCCGCTATGGATCTTTTTGAGCGTTACGGTGTGCAGGTGATCTCCGATGAAATATGGTCGGATCTGACCTTACAGGACTACAAGCACACTCCCACCCAAAGCATTTCTCCCTACGCAAGAATGAACACCGTAGCACTCTACGCCCCTTCCAAGACCTTCAACCTAGCGGGACTGATCGGTAGCTATCATATTATTTACAACCCTATTCTCCGTAGCAGAGTGCGGAAGGAAAGCAGTCTTTCTCACTACAATTCCATGAATGTTCTGTCCATGTATGCCCTCATCGGTGCCTACACTGCCACAGGAGAGGCATGGTTGGAGGAACTGCGAAAGGTTTTGACCGATAACATCGACTTTGCTTGCAGCTACATCAAACAACACTTCCCCGGAGTGGAATGCTTCCGCCCCCAGGGAACCTATATGCTGTTCTTGGATTGTACCCAGTGGTGTCAAGATCACGGTGTAGATATTGAAGAGATCGAAAAACGGGCCTGGTCTGTAGGCGTGGCGGTACAGGATGGTCGGATGTTCCACGGTTCCTGCCATTTACGAATGAATCTTGCCCTGCCTAAGAGTCGTGTGGAAGAAGCCTTCCGCCGTCTCGAAACTCATGTTTTCCTTTAAAAGGAGTTTGCCATGCAATACTTTATCACCTTTCTGGAAGGGATCGTCACCTTCCTTTCCCCTTGCTTGCTCCCTATGCTTCCCATATATATCTCCTATTTCGCCGGGGGAAAAGAACGGAGCACCGGAAAGACCTTGCTTTCCGCCTTCGGCTTTGTTCTGGGCTTTACCCTGATGTTTGTTGCCATGGGCGCTCTGGCAGGTACCGTCGGTAGCTTCCTCCATCAACATCAAACCGCCGTCAATATCGTTTCCGGTTTGATCGTTATTTTCTTCGGTCTGAATTTCTTGGGCGTATTCCGCCTGAATCTTTTCCACGGCGGTAGTAGAGTACAGAAACGAGACATGGGCTTCTTTTCCGCCTTGGTTTTCGGCATCGTATTCTCTGTAGGTTGGACCCCCTGCGTAGGTGCTTTCCTCGGTTCCGCACTGATGCAAGCCTCCCAACAGGGCAATACGCTGACCGGCATGGGAATGCTCCTGTGCTACTCCTTGGGTTTGGGGGTCCCCTTCCTCCTCAGTGCAGTTCTCATCGATCGGCTGAAATCCGCCTTCGATTGGGTCAAGAAGCACTATGGGATCATTAACATCATCAGTGGCAGTCTCCTGATCCTGGTTGGCATTCTTATGGCAACAGGTATCTTAGGCAGATTCCTGAATTTACTAAGTTAAGAGAGGCTGTATTATGAAAAACAAAGCCCTGACCATTTGCCTTTTCGCCCTCATGGGGCTCCTAATCGTAGCAGTTCTGCTATATAACCGTCTCAGCTCGGACTATATGCCGGAGCAGTTGGCAACCATGGCAACGACCATTGCCCCCACCGAACAAGAAGAACCCACACATTCCGTTTCTGCCGAGACCACGATTTCTGTAGAAGAAACAGCCCCCTCCACCACCGAGCTTCCCCTTGCTCCGGATTTCACCGTGTATGATCCGGAAGGCAACGCCTACAAGCTGTCCGATTTCCGCGGGAGGCCCGTGGTGCTCAACTTCTGGGCAAGCTGGTGCGGTCCCTGCAAGCAGGAAATGCCGGACTTCAACACCGCCTACGGCGAGCTGGGGGAAGACATCCACTTCCTCATGGTCAACCTGACAGACGGTTCACAAGAAACCACGGATTCCGCATCTTCTTTCATTGCAGGAACAGACTATACCTTCCCCGTGTACTATGACACAAGTTCCGAAGCTGCCATGGCCTACGGGGTCTACTCCATCCCCACAACCTATTTTATCGACGCCGAGGGCTACGCCATTGCTCAGGCCACGGGAGCCATCAACGCTGAAACCCTACAGCGTGGCATCGACATGATCTATACTCCCGAAAACTGAGCACCTCCTCTTGACACAGCTGATCTAATCTGTTAAAATATTATTGGATCAAAGACAAAGGAGGACTTCCTATGAGCACATCATTCTGTGAAAAAGATTGTCATGGCTGTAGTCGTTATGTGGATTCCACCTGCCCCGGCTGTGCCGAAGACCCCGGAAAAACCCTATCCACCCAATGCTCTATCGCCGTTTGCGCTCGGCAAAAGGGCAAAAAATTCTGTTCCGATTGCACTTTCCGAAGCAGCTGTGATCACTATGCAAAGCGTCATACCATGGCTCTCCTCCGAGAAGAAAAGTTCCAAGCAGATCAGCAAAAGCGAGAATTCTCCCTTCGTAATGTTTCTCAATTGGCAGGTTGCTATTGGGCACTTGCTCTGCTATCTGTATTCCCGTCGATCATCGCATCGATCCTCTCTGCCTTAGGCGGGCAGGTACTTTCCTCTTGGATCCAATTGTTCAGTTTCATCTTTACCGGCATTGTGGTTCTCAGAATGAGTAAAGCAGATCTTTCCTACCGTACCGCCGCCATTCTCCTCTTCGTCGAAGCCGGGATCGCAGCATTGACCCTTTGGACTTGCGCCCCCTATTATTCCTACGATATGGCACCCATGTGGAAAATTCTCTTCCCCGCTTCGTCCGTCGCATCTATTTTCCGGATGTACTATCTGTGCCAAGGTCATACAGATACCTTGCTTCCTGTGGATAGGAATTTGTCCGATAAATGGGCGTCCCTGTGGCAAACCTTTAAATGGACCATGATCATTTTAGCCGTTAGCAGTTTCCTGATTATCGTCATCTCCTCGGTCATCTTTGCATTTCTCTTTGCGATAAGTTGCATCTTCATTATCATTCTTTACGTAATGGAAATTGTGTACTTATTCCGAACTGCAATTGCCGCCGGTACCTGCAAGAAACAGCTTGAAACAGAATTCCCGTAAAATCAGTCCTAATGCGAAAGCTTAAAAAAGCAGTCGGAAGAATGAACCGTACGCTAAAGGACAAACCGTAAAAGGATACGGTGCAGCCTGTTAGGGTTGCACCGTTTTCCTTTTTTCAGGCTGTTTTTATCGGATTATTTCGCATTTCTTCCATTATTGCGATCATTTTCTTTTCGGGAGGAATATTTATTACCCCTACTGCGGTAAATAAAATGTCAATTGGTACCTGACTGCAAAACATGACTGAGGCGTTCCGAATGCGGGAAGGTCATTATCCAAGCCGAGTTTTAGCCGATAAGATATATCGAAACTGTGATAATCTGCGTTTTTGCAAGGAACACGGAATCCGGCTTTCAGGGCCTGCATTGGGCAGACCGAAAAAGAACGATGTCCGAGATAAAGAGCAAAAACGGTGGTTTTTATGGTACGAGTGTTCATAACGGACTTGATGAAAATGAAAGAAATGCTGTCAGTGGGGCACACATATTCGAATTTGCTACATTTTTAATGATATATTCCTTACGGAATATGATATACGGCTAAAGCCGTATGATATATTTGCAGAGCAAATATGATATAATATCCGTTCCCTCCATACGCGTAAGCGTATATCATCTGCGAAGCAGATATCATACCCATAGGGTATATCATCCGTTACCTCAGGGAACGGATATCATTGACCCCCCACAATCCGCCGCATTGTTGGGGGTCACGGGCCGTGTGAGGGGGTTCGCAC
>JAZOXB010000114.1:0-13143 GCA_045659585.1 Faecousia sp.
CCTTCTTAAACAGGTTGCAAGCGGCGTCATGTGCGTGACGCTCGAAATCAAAGTACATTCTACCGCGGGACATAGCCTCATCAAAGTCTACTTCGTAGCCGTTGAAATCGGGTCCGTCTACGCAAGCGAACTTGGTGACCTTCTTGCCGTCAACATTCAGAGTCAAACGGCAACCACCGCACATGCCGGTGCCATCGATCATAATGGGATTCATAGAAACGGTAACAGGAGTACCGAAAGGCTTAGCAGTAGCAACAACAAACTTCATCATGATCAGGGGTCCGATGGTAATGATCATATCGAAATCCTGACCCTGTTCAAGCATTTCCTTCAGAGGAACGGTAACATTACCGTGTTCGCCATAAGAACCGTCATCGGTCATGATCCGCAGAGTGTTGGAGCAAGCACGGAACTCGTCCTCGAGGATCAACAGATCCTTGTTGCGGAAGCCAATGATGCTGGTAACCTCAACGCCCATCTCATGAAGCTTTTCGGCAATGGGCATTGCAATGGCGCAACCAACGCCACCGCCAACGATGCAAACCTTCTTCAGGCCGTCCAAATGGGTAGCAACACCCAGAGGGCCGACGAAGTCCTGAATGTACTCGCCTTCTTCTTTGTGGCTGAGCTTTTCGGTGGTACCGCCAACGATCTGGAAAATGATCTTAACAGTGCCCTTTTCGGCATCGGTACCTGCAACAGTCAGAGGGATACGCTCGCCGGTCTCATCCACACGGAGGATGATAAACTGGCCGGGCTTAGCCTTCTTAGCAACCAAAGGTGCCTCGATCTGCAATTGGACCACAGTAGGGTTCAGAACCTTTTTCTCAACGATCTTATACATGATATCTCTCCATTCTCAATCATCCGAATGATAGGACGATTGTAATTTGTTTCATAATGCAGATCCATTATACCACATATCTCTTCATTTTGGAAGCCATTAAATCATAAAATTATGAAAATTGAGATATTTTAGCGCGTATACATTTTACATAATTTGGTGGATATTTACGAATTTTCCTTGTCTATTTTGTATAGTATCCCATCTTGCATTTTGGACAATTTTCGTTTATACTAAAAGCACAAAGGAGATATCCTTTCTGTAGGTACCACAGAAGATCTCATCCTTTGTCAATATATGAGGGTTGGTTCCTTTATCTTCCGTTTATATATGATCCCCGGGTTCGTATCTGCCTTAGGAATTGTCTTACGGAAGCAATTCAACACCGAACCGACCTATCCCGCAGAAAGAGAGGTAACCAATGATGTTAGATACAAAAATCAATGAAAAGTAACCCCTGACCGTCAGAGTGATTAGCTGACAGTCAGGGGTTATTTTTTATGCTCAGAACATGAGAATAATAAACTGAGAAATCAGGACGACTGCGATCAGCGCAATGGGATAGGTAGCGGCGTAAGCTGCGGCCACATCCTCTGTGCCTGCAGTACCAATGAGGGTACCCAGCGCAGGAGTACTGGTCATGCCACCGGTGATAGATCCCAGATTGTTCAGAAGAGGCAGTTTCAACACATACTTTGCAAAGAAATAGCCCACAAACATAGGAACTACGGTCATAATCACGCCATATACAAAATACATGGGGTTGAAGTTATCAACGAAATCCGCACCACCGGGGATACCTGCGCCAACCAGGAAGAGAACCAGACCCAGTTCACGGAATAGCTTCAGAGTGGAATTCTCAGGCATCAGGTTGAGTCTGCCTACTCTACCAAAATGACCAAGCATCAAGGATACCAGCAAGCACCCGCCGGTAGTAGTAAGAGAGAAGCAAGTGCCGGACAGGCCTTCCCCACTCATGGGGATCTTGATCTTACCCACAACAGTGCCCAGAATAGCTGCCAGCGCAAATGCCGCAATTCCCATATGATCCAGGCTCAGAAGCTTCAGAATCTTACCGGACTTTTCTTCCTTTTGTGCGGTAGCGATCTTTGCTCGTTCCGCAACCATATCAGCCTTGGTGATCTTGGGGATCAGCTGTACAAAGAGTACAACACCAATGACACCGAAAATATAAGCAATACCATGACCCACGGAGACCAGACTCTGATACTCTGCGGCTACAGTGGCCTTGGCGGCACTGAATGCAGGAGTAGAAGTCAGAGAACCGGAAAGGAGTCCAACGATCATAGCAACAAATCCGTCGATATCCTGAATGGTATCCGCACCGTAACCAAAAACGTACTTTCCTAAGAAGATACAGCCAATAGCGGACAGACCGCCGAAAAGAATAATGATCACACCCAGAAGCACATAGCTTTTAAAGTTCTTCTTCATGTTAGCAAAGAACTTGGGGCCTGCAATGAAACCGACGCCGGTAACGAAAAGAACAAGGCCGAAGCTTTCAATCAAATCAAGCCATTTTTCATTGGCCTCAAGACTGACAGCACCGCCTTCCTTGCAGAACAAGGCACCGAAAAGCAATGCAATAATGAACACACCGGCATCTCCTAAGGAAACGCCCTTGATAGTGATCCTGCCGAAGCAATAGCCCACAAAAAGTACCCCAAAGAGGCACAGCAAGAAGAAGGATGCCCCGGTAACAGGGATCACGCCGCCAAACAATTCCATACTATTTTATCTCTCCTTTGATTGATAATATTTATTTCGTAGCCAAAGCATCGGAGATGGTCTTTCCCGAAGCTTCTGTGCTATGTTTATCCACTAAGGCTTTGTTATTTTCTCTATGAGTCAGGCAACCTGCACCACCGATACAACCGCCTTTACAAGCCATACCTTCTACAAAATTTTCCTTTAAGAGATTTTTGCTCTTCTTAAAGAGTGCCGTGCGGCATTCCTCGATACCGTCGCAGGTCACAGGGCAGAGTGTGAAATCACTTCCCTGCTCCTTAAGAGCCTGGGCAACGGCATCCGTAAGCCCTCCGGATCGGCCAAAGATCCGACCGAAGTAAGAAGCACGCTCCAATGAAGCCTCTTCCATAGAAAGAATGTCAAGATCCCTGCTGTCGATCAACGCCTGCAGTTCTTCAAATGTCAAGACCTCATCCACAAATCGCTTAACAGACTCTTTGCGAACTTCTGCCTTTTTAGCAGTACAGGGGCCGATAAAGACGACTTTACCGTGGGGATCCTGTTCCTTAATATGCTTAGCAAGCATGGCCATGGGAGAAAGATTGTGAGAAATATGATCTTTCAGTTCCGGGAAGGTCGTTTCGATATAGCGTACAAAGGCAGGACAGCAGGAGCTTGTTAAGAAGCCCTTTTCTTCCAACTCTTTTGCCTCTTCCCATGCGACCATATCTGCTCCCAAGGCAACCTCATCCACGGAACAGAAGCCCAGAGCCTTAATACCGGAAATGACCTGACCCAACTTCGCGTAACTAAACTGGGAAGCAATGGAAGGTGCTACCAGGGCATAGACCTTTTGTTGCGGATCCTTAAGCATCTCGATCACATTCAAGATATAAGACTTATCCGAGATCGCACCAAAGGGGCACTGATATACACAGGCTCCGCAATCGATGCACTTATCATAATTGATGGAAGCGGCATCATTCTCTTTAATGGTGATAGCCTTTACCTTACAGGCACGCTGACAGGGACGCTTCCGGTTAATGATGGCACCGTAGGGACATACCGTAGCACAGCGTCCACACTCAATGCATTTAGATTTATCAATGTGTGCCACATGATTATGGTCGTAAGTAATGGCTCCCCTCTTGCACACATCCTCACAGCGGTGAGCCAAACAGCCACGGCATGTATCCGTTACCTCAAAGCCCGCAGAGGGACATTCATCACAGGCGATCTCAATGACCTCGATCACACGGGAGCTGGCAATATCCTGTCCCATGGCAAGTTGAACGCGTTCTCCTAAGATAGCTCTCTCCTTATAAACACAGCAACGCATGGTAGGTGTGTTCCCGGGGACGATAGTTTTGGGAATATTCAGGATGTTTTCCATCAGAGTATCTTCCCAAGCAAGACGAGCAACTTCTCGGAGGACTTTATATTTCAGATACTGAACCTTCGTATCGAATTTATGCATAAGACCCTTCCTTTCTCCGTCTAAACTACAGTACCTAATTTTACCACCAAGGATCGTAAAAATCAAGTAATGATATGGAAATATCCAAACATTTCCACAAAAAAACTGTCCCTCCGATTGTTTAGAACCGTAGGAACAGTGCTTTTTTAAACAAACATAGCTTCGACCCATGACAAGATCGCACACCCATACTCGAAACTGCATTATATTCGTTTCCCCAACAGTTAGCTCAGAAACGGCTGGCTCACGGCACACGGACCGATCCGCTTAATGCTGCTCGGTTCCCCGCCTGACATGGTTCACGGGAGCCCGTTGCGCGAGACCGATTCCTCAACACCACTTATCGGGACAGACAATACAACACAGCCCCTCACATGGGGATTCATTCCTGCTGTAGCGGATTGCAGGTTACAGGGCACCGCTATCTCCCCAACTAGTGCGACCTTGTCATAAGTCGAAGCTATGTAAATTCTTAGGCTATCGGGACTGCCAAACAGAGATCAGTCCAGCTTATCTTCGATATACTCAGCCAACTCACCGATGGTTTCCAGACGAACCTCGCCGTCGATCTCGAAATCAACGCCGACTTCCTCTTCCATATCGATGATCATTTCTGCCATATCCAGAGAATCCAGATTCAGGCTCTCAAAAGTAGTATTGGCATCCAGATCGTCAGCAGAAACGTCCAACTGCTGTGCCAAGTAGGAAATAATCTTTTCAAGCATCTTTGTATCTCCTTCTTTTATATTTCCTATTCTATAATAATGATTTTTTTGACTTTGTCAAGTACGAATTTAAAATTAGACCCAATAATCTCTCAAAATTTTAGATTTTGCACGGCCACGGAGCTGGCGGAGGGTCATTACCTCGATCTGTCGAACCCGTTCACGGGTAATTCCAAGGCGTTCTCCGATCTCTTCCAGGGTGTAGGGCTTACCATCCACCAGACCATATCGCAGACGGATCACAAGTTCGGATCTGGGAGACAGGGTCTTGAGCATATTGGTGATCTGCTCTCCCATCATAATATTATCAACTACCGTAGCAGGTTCCATATCCTTGGATCCACTGATAAAATCACCCAGATTGCTTTCCTCCTCATCTCCAACAGGAGTCTGGAGAGAAATTGGTTCCTGGGACATCTGGCGGAATTCCGTGATCTTTTCAACGGAATAGCCTGTGACTTCGGACAATTCCTGAGCGGAAGGCTCACGCCCCAATTCCTGGATCAGCTTATGCGTCGCACGGGACAGCCGATTCATCTGATCTACCATATGCACAGGGAGTCGGATGGTGCGAGAATGATCCGCAATGGAGCGAGAGATCCCCTGTCGGATCCACCATGTAGCATAAGTAGAGAACTTAAAGCCCTTTTCGGGATCATATTTCTTAACAGCCTTAATGAGTCCAAGGTTTCCTTCCTGAATCAGATCCAGAAAAGACATTCCCCGTCCCACAAAACGCTTTGCAATAGAAACCACAAGGCGAAGGTTGGCCTCTACCATTTTACGATAGGCCGTTTCATCACCGTCACGGATCTTGCGGGCCAGGACTATTTCTTCTTCGGGAGTAAGCATTGCTATATTCCCGATTTCCTTTAGGTACAAACGAACAGGATCGCTGGTGTCCAGCGTATCGCTAAGGTCTTCCGGGTCTACAAGCTGTTCTTCTTCTACAGTTTGCAGTTCTTCGTTGCTGGGGTCGTTCTCTTCGTTGCATAAGAGCAATTCAGAGATCTCCGATGCATCGATGCGAATGCCAAGAGCCTCGATCTCATCATACACACAATGAGTCTGTTCCTCTGTAGCACGGATCGCCTCCAGTGCATCTACCAAGTCTTTTGCCGAAAGGAGTTTCCGATCGCCTGCCTTGGCGACCAATGCGTCTACGGTCTTCTGAACATCAAGCTTCTGTCTGTTTTCCATCATGTACCTCCGTATCCTTTCTTCTGTTTCATTTTAACCTGCAATGCAAGTAGATCCTCTGTTTTGTTTCCTGCCTCTCTGATAATTTTAACACAATCGTCAAAGGCCGCTTCGGAGATCGGCCCCTCGTTATTCTGTAATATACCGCATAAATGCGCCATTTCCGTGGGGCTCAGAACATCACTGAGTGTTCCGGGAGATAAGGGTATATCCGCTCTCCAACTCTCACCCCATACACAGAACACTTTTCCGAACATGGGAACCGAGAAATCCTTTTCTTCTAAATTCTTTCCTCTCTGGAATAGAGAGGGATCCTTCTGTAGCATACGGATCACAGTCTCCTCAGCCATAGCTGAGCGGAGATTATCATATGCAATCTCTTTATTTTTCGGCTGTCGAGAAGCCGCCACCTCCAGATCCCGTTTTTCCTGTGCCTTCTTCTCTATGGCTCGGCGGCGTTTATATGCCTTTTTGATCTCTAAGCTCATGACCTCTGCCGTAAGTCCCGCCATTTCTGCCGCACGAATGCCGTAGATCTCACGCTGTACAGCTGAGGGAAATGTAGAGATCAGATCCGCCGCCTTTGCCGCAAATTCAACCTTTTGTTCCGCAAGAGAGAGGTCGAATTGCTTCTGCAGAGACAGAAGTCGATACTGGGCCTGATCCTCACAGCCTTCCAACAGAAGCTTAAACCGATCCGCGCCGAATTTCTTTAGGAATTCATCGGGATCTTTGGCTCCCTGCATTCGCAGGATCCGAACCTTTAATCCCGTTTTCTCCAGCATAGGAATGGCACGCTGGGTAGCATTCTGCCCTGCTGCATCACCGTCATAGGTCAGAACCACCTGATCGGTATACTTGCTGAGGAGGTCTGCATGCTCCTGTGTCAGGGATGTGCCCAGAGAAGCTACAGCACAGTCAAAGCCGTACTGATGGAGTGCTATGGCATCCATGTAGCCCTCTGTCAATATAATACAATCGGACTTTGTCTTCTTCACCACATTCATAGCAAAAAGATTCCGTCTCTTATTAAAAATCAAAGTTTCCGGAGAATTCAAATATTTCGGCGTGGAATCATCCATGACTCGTCCGCCGAAGCCGATCACATTCCCTCTAACATCAATAATGGGGAACATCAACCGATTACGGAACCGATCGTAAAAAGTTCCTTTTTCCTTATGCTTCAGCACAAGTCCCGCTTCCAGAAGTTCGGACTTATCATAGCCCTTAGCTACCATTGCATCCATGAGGCCTGTCCACTGATTGGGAGCAAACCCAAGACCAAACCGTGTAACCGTAGAGGGGCTCAAGCCACGCTTACGAATATAATCCCAGACCTCTGTTGCCGCCGGTGTTTTCAGTTGCTGATGAAAGAACCTTGCTGCATCCTTACACAGGCTCCATAGCCGTTCCTTCTTTTTGTACTGGGAGTTTTCCACAGGATCCTCAGGAACCTCCAGGCCGGCTCTTTTGGCAAGAAATCGTACCGCATCGGGATAGGTCAAGCTTTCGATCTCCATAACAAAGTTCACAGCTCCCCCGCCCTTATGGCAACCGAAGCAGTAGTAGATCCCTTTATCCGGAGCCACAGAGAATGATGCAGTTTTCTCCCCATGGAAGGGGCAGAGACCGAACATATTGTTTCCCTTTCTGGTTAGAGAAACATATTGCCCTACCACATCCTCAATAGGATTTCGATGATTCAGTTCCTCCAAAAATGCAGGAGAAAATGCCATTCCTTAGCCTCCTAACCCCGTAGCTGCCAAACTGCGGGAATAAAAATCTTTTCGTACTTAAACATAGCGTACTTATCACTCATGCCGGCAATATAGTCACAAACGATTCGTTCCATACCCTCAAAGCTAAGCTGAGGCTGGAAATCTGCCGGCAACTCTTCCGGATGCTTGATATAGTACTCATATAATTGTTGCAGGATCCGTCTCGCCTTGGATTCTTCTCCTTTTGCGATGGGATTCTTATAAACCCGTTCAAACATGAAACTCCGAAGAGCCTGCATCGCTCCATAGACCTCCTCATCCATTCCCAGTTCTTCCTTATCTCTGCTGTGAAGGATCAAATTGGTCACAAGGGTATTGATACGGTCTCTGTGATTGTCACCCAATACAGAAGATATTTCCCGGGGAATATCACGATTGGACAGGATCTCTGCTCGCATAGCATCATCAATATCGTGATTGATATAAGCGATCTGATCAGCAAAACGAACAAGCTGTCCCTCTAAGGTCTCAGGCATACGACTTCCGGTAGTATGTCCCAGGATCCCCATGCGAACCTCATAAGTCAAATTCAGCCCCTGTCCGTCCTTCTCAAGCTCATCCACAACGCGGAGGGATTGCTCATTATGACGGAAAGGCTTTCCCATAACCTCAGACAGAGCAACCTCTCCTGCATGACCAAAGGGTGTGTGTCCCAAATCATGTCCGAATGCAATGGCTTCTGTCAGATCCTCATTTAAGCGGAGGGCTCTGGCCATGGTTCTTGCGATCCGAGAAACCTCTAAGGTGTGAGTCATACGGGTTCTGTAATGATCCCCTTCCGGCTGCAAAAACACTTGGGTCTTATGCATCAATCTGCGGAAGGATTTGCTATGAAGGATCCGATCGGAATCTCTCTGATAGCAGGTACGAACATCCATTTCCAGAGGATCTTCTTCCCGAATTCTACCCTTGGTTTGATCGGAGAATTGCGCTCTTTCGCTGAGATACACATGCTCCAGATATTCCAGATCCTCACGAGTGGTCAAGATCATAGAGGTCACTTCTTCCTGTATTATTCTATGGGAAAGGCTCTGTACTCCTGTCCCACGATCATCCCCTCAATGGTACCCGAGGAGAGATCAAAAACGCGATCTAAAAAGGGCTGAGTCTGTGCCTCCGGCAGGAGTAGGTCAAATTCAACATCCATACCGAAGTCCGTATTCCGGATCACACCGCCAAAGGCAAGTACCTCCAGTTTGATCCGTTCAAACCAGCTATAGGGACATGGCATATAAATACTGCTCCAAACCCGTTTCATAGACCTTCCAGCGGCATCTAAGCCGATTTTGGCACTATGGGCATAGGCACGAACCAATCCGCCCGCACCCAAAAGAATACCGCCAAAATACCGAGTGACAACGCATGTCACATTATAGATCTCCTCACGCTGGAGCACCTGTAACACAGGCATACCGGCAGTCCCTCCCGGTTCTCCGTCATCGGAAAAACGAGTAGCACCGTCTTTTATAATATAGGCATACACATTGTGGGTAGCATCCCAATATTTTTCACGCATTTCCTTGATCCGCTTCTGTGCGTCCTCTTCCGTCTCTGTAAGGAAGATATGACCAAGGAAACGGGATCTCCGTTCCACAAATTCAGCCGTTGCATCTTTGGTAGGAATGCGATATTCCTTCATGAAATATCCTCCCTCAAACTTATGATAATGTCTCCTGCAGGTATGCACTGTAGCGTCCAAAGAGTTCTGTCGAACAGATTGCTTCCACAAGGACACCTTCTCCCAAATATTCCGTATTCAGCACCTGTGCCTGTCGGTGAAGGATCTCCAATACGCCGGCCTGTGCATAAGGAAGGAGAAACCTTCCATGATGGAGGCTTCCTGTAAGGATCTTCTCGATCCTTTCCAGAAGTTCCTGAGAGCCAACACCACTGCGCGCACAGAGGTATACATCCATTTCCCCCGCAGGGAGATCCGTAGGATCCTGCAACAGATCCACCTTGTTGTAGCACCGAAGAACCGGCACACCGGGCTTTGCCAGCTTGTCAACGAGCTTGTCTACAACTGCAATATGTGCCTCTCTCTCGGGATCCGAGGCATCGATCATGTGGATCAGCAGATCCGCATACTGTAATTCCTCAAGGGTAGCCTGGAAAGCCTCTACCAGATGGTGAGGCAATTTGGCAATAAAACCGACAGTGTCAGAAAGCAGAACCTCTAAATGATCGGAGATCCGCAGTCGACGAGTGGTAGTGTCAAGGGTATCAAAGAGTCGATTATTGGCAGGGATCCCCGCCTGAGTCAGCAAATTCAGCAAGGTAGACTTACCGGTATTGGTATAGCCAACGAGAGCAACCACGGGAACAGAATTTTTCTGTCTCCGCTCTCTCTGGACTCCTCGTACTTTACGAACAGCCTCCAGTTCTTCCTGTAAGCGGTTGATCCGCTCACGGATATGACGGCGATCCGTCTCCAACTTGGTTTCACCGGGGCCTCTGGTTCCGATACCGCCGCCAAGACGAGACATGGACTTACCCATACCGGACAAGCGAGGCAGGACATACTTATACTGTGCAAGCTCGACCTGTAAACGACCTTCGGCTGTTTTCGCTCTCTGTGCAAATATATCTAAAATCAAAGCACTGCGATCCAGAACCGTTACACCGGTGATTTCCTCCAAGGCTCTGATCTGAGAGGGAGACAGTTCATTATCAAAAATCACCATATTGGCACCGGTGGTCTCTAACAGTTCGCAAACCTCCTGTGCCTTTCCTTCTCCGATGAAGCTGTGAGGATCCGGGGTCTTTCTGTTCTGGAGAACCTTTGCCTCACAGGTACCGCCGGCAGTTTCCAGCAATGCTTCCAATTCGTCTAATGTTTCATAAGTGGCAGTGTCCTCAGGCTTAAAGCAATCGGCATTCAAGCCGACCAGTATGGCCTTCTCAACAACTACACGATCGAACTGTTCCATAAATTCACCTTCATTCTTCAGGAAAAAAACAACAAAAGCCCGCACCGATACGGTACGGGCTTGTGTCATTACTTCAGACCGAACTTCTTGTTGAAACGGTCAACACGTCCACCGGTGTCAACCAGCTTCTGCTTGCCGGTATAGAAAGGGTGGCACTTAGAGCAGATTTCAACCTTAATGTCCTTCTTGGTAGAACCGGTCTCAATAATCTCACCGCACGCGCATCTGATCGTAGTCTGTTCGTACTTCGGATGGAGTCCTTCCTTCATTGCTTTCACCTCTTTCTTTTTGGTAACAGGGCGTAAACACCCTTATTTTTTCATGCTCACACATGATATCACACTTGAGCACAAAATGCAAGTGTTTTTTTTAATTTTTTTAAATTTTTTCACAATATCCTGTTTTAATACCCTTTCAGTGCGGCATAACCGCAATGTCGGCACAATTCTTCACAGGGTTTTCTGTTCCGTAGAGCATTTTTTAGAGTAACGGCTCGTGGCGAACATAGAATTTCGGACAGTTCCTGTTGAAACAAATTCCCCAAGGGAATGCCACCGTCTGCATCCAAACAGCAAGGCACAACGGTACCGTCGCAGTGGATCCCTATCTGATCACGCAAGCCGTAACAGCCGTAAGAGCCTTCCTGCTCCGGTGCTTCCGGATCCGGCCATTCAAACCGTTCGCCCCATTCCAGGAAAGACCGATCCGCCACTCGACTACCGGATCGAGTCTCCGTCCATGGCTCCGGGAAGGCTTCTTCCATTTTCGCAAGGATCTTCTGATTCAGGCGATCCTCTCCTCCTTGATTCCATAGGCGAAGGACAGACAAGATCCCTCTTCGGGAGGCTTCCTTGCAAAACGCAAAGCAATGCTCCAAATAGGCTTCCAAGGTCAGTCCCATGGCATTTACTTCATAGCAATGGAGGGATATACTGACCTTATACAGAGCCTTTGCCAAAAGAAGCTCCTCCATCCTTTTATGTAAAAGGGAGCCGTTTGTGGTAAGGATCACCTTGAAGCCCTTACGCGCCGCGATCTCAAAAAAAGTGCTTAGTCGAGGATGAAGCAGAGGTTCCCCCATAAGATGGAAATATAGAAATTCCACATGACCACACAGCTTATCTGTCAGGATCTCAAATTCCTCTACAGAAAGAAAGTGTTTCTCTCGCTTGGTGCCATGGCAAAAACTACAAGCCAGATTGCAGACATTGGTGATCTCTAAGTAAGCTTTCTTCAGCATAGGTATCCCTCCCCTCTGCCCTACAGTATAACACGAACAGAGGGGAAAGTAAATCCCAAATCAATCTTTGGCTTTCATTTCTCCGCCCCACTCCACAACGGTAAACCCAACTCTCTCAGGTGCGGTCAATTCCTGTGCCTCAATGGAAACCGGGACATCGGAACCATACCAGGACATAAACACACGGATCATGGTATCCGGCTCGGGAGTAATGCAGAGCTTTGCCATATCTGTATAGGCCGTAGTCTGGAAAGCAATCACATTATAGGGATTCTGCTCCATGAGAGGCAGCCAATAAACGATAAACTCGTTGGCCTCTCTCCGAGTCAGCCCCAGCTTTTCCAGAGCATCTTCCAAGAACGCGCCTGTCTCCTCTCCGGAAACACAGAAACCTGTAGAAAAATCACTCTGTTTGTTATCGAGTCCTTCCCAATACAGGTAGTTGTATTCTTTCCCTTGGTCGTCTGTCAGCAAACCGTCGGGATATGCTGTAACCGTCCACCCATCCCGATATTTGGGATATGTACAAGTCAGGGTTCCATCGTATTCCAGCTTTACGGAAACCTCGGTAGGTTCTTCCGGATACAAGTAGATCACAGGCTTTAAGGTCTCTATAACATCCACTTCACCCCAATCGGAAGGAAGCCTATCTTTTTCGTCCCAATCTTTTCCAATGTAAATAGTATCTTCATCCGTTTCGCAACTCTCCGGCAAGGGAGATCCGTAAACTTTTCCATCCGGAGTCTCTATCTCCAAATACCACATTTGATTGCGCATAAAGTCCCGCCCAAAAACTTCAATAACAGTATCCCTCTCTGCTACAAGTTCATATTCCAAATCTCCGTCAGCTTCAAAAGAATCATACCCCGTCGCCCGAATGGAACAAAGTCTCACCTTGCTACCAACATAGCGAGGCAGGATCAGGACTATATTTTTATAACGTCCTCCGATCCGATAAGATGCCTCCAAATTCACAGCTTCACTGTCGTAGATCACCATTGCAACAGCATTCTCCCTACCCCTTTCAGCTTCCATCTGCTCATAGGCAGACGTTACTTCCGCTGACCTTAAATTACCACATGCCGAAAATAATATAGCAACTACAAGCAATAAAGGAATCATTCTTTTCATTACAACCAACCTCTCTTATTCAACATTGTGCTTCGAATAATTTGAATTCAAATTATTTACCTTTCAGTTCTCCGCCCCATTCCACAACAGTAAAGCCCTGTCTCTCAG
>JAZOXB010000115.1:0-2188 GCA_045659585.1 Faecousia sp.
AAAAAGTCATAAAAACAAAGAAAAACCACGGCAAAAGCCGTGGTTTTTATGGTTGCGGAGGCAGGACTCGAACCTACGACCTCCGGGTTATGAGCCCGACGAGCTTCCAACTGCTCTACTCCGCGATGTGGGCGCATCTAAAGCGCTTAGTTAGTATAGCACAGGGGCATTTCTTTGTCAAGTATAAATTCCTGCGCGGTTTTTGTGGAATAATAGATAAAAACCACTTGTATATCCTATGCCCTTTGTGATATACTCAGCATATCCATTCGTATGGGTGTTTATAACTTCCTGCGCTGTTATTTTTACAAAAAGGAGATCCCTACTATGAAAAAGATCTTGGCTATACTTATATCCGCAATTCTGCTGCTCGGCCTTCTTGCCGGGTGTGGCAATCAGTCCGACGCTCCCTCCTCTACCAACGATTCCGTCGCTACACCTGTTGCTGTTGGTATGCTGGTTCTGAATGCCGGTGCAGCCGTTAATATCACTTACGATTCCGACGGTCTGGTTCTACACGTAGAAGGTGCCGACGATAACGGCTCCTTCGTTGCCGGTGCGTATACAGGATATCTGGGCAAGCCCGTTGCTGAGGCTGTCCGCGATCTGATCGGTCAATGCGGTACCACCGAGTTCCTGTCTGCCGGGACCGGCTTCGTGCTGATCAAGCAGGCCTACGGCTCCACTCTGCCCGACACCATCTTCCTGGAGGCCATCGACTCCGAGGCCAAAGCTGCTGTTAAGGAGTATTCTCCTGCTAAAGTCATCCTCCTCACCGAGGGAGACCTGGATGCTAACGGCTACATCAATCTGGATTCCGCCAAGCAGCTGCTGCTTGCTCACTTGGTTCTGGAAAACTTCGATACCCTGGATGGCACTACAGCACCCATCGACGGCCTGTACTCCTTCGCTTTGACTGCCGGGGACATGAATGCACGCTTTATCGTTGATGCCGTTACCGGCAGTGTCTACCAAGGTGAGCTGGAAGAGGTGGACTACGGTGACGTGTACCTGGGCGAAGAGTTTGACTTCGTTGGGGCTACCGATGAAACCATCCCTTCCGAAGATCTCACTGTTCCTGCCGCGCCTGAAGTCTCTGAAGATCCCACTAACAGCGATGTAGTTGAATAATTACTACCCCAACGGGCGGACAGGCTATCCTGTCCGCCCGTTTTCCATGCGCTGGGGCTTAATATTTATTCATTGTGTACGGAAAGGGCAGTTTGTCCAAAACGGCGTGTTCAGTCGTTACTTATGTGTATAACTTTCACAAAGTGTGAATATTTATGCAAATATCGTTGACTTTATCCATTTATGGGTGTATAATCCATAGCATCTTAATCCGTAACTTTTCAGGAGGAATATACAATGAGTAAAGATAACATCAAGAAAGTCGTTTTAGCCTATTCCGGCGGCTTAGACACCTCTATTATCATCCCCTGGCTAAAGGAGAACTACAACAACTGCGAGATCATCGCTGTGGCCGGCAACGTAGGTCAGGCCGATGAACTGGAGGGTCTGGAAGAGAAGGCTCTCAAGACCGGCGCTTCCAAGCTGATCGTGGCAGACCTGGTGGAT
Organism: Faecousia sp.; assembly: GCA_045659585.1. Classification (GTDB taxonomy): domain Bacteria; phylum Bacillota; class Clostridia; order Oscillospirales; family Oscillospiraceae; genus JAZOXB01. The sequence goes on from JAZOXB010000115.1 coordinate 1,579, forward strand.
GAGATGGTGGATGAGATCATTATCCCTGCTCTGAAGATGGATGCCAAGTATGAGACCTATCTGCTGGGCACTGCCTTCGCCCGTCCCGTCATCGGCAAAAAGCTGGCGGAGATCGCTTTGGCCGAAGGTGCAGATGCCATCTGCCACGGCGCTACCGGCAAGGGCAATGACCAGGTCCGTTTCGAGCTGGCCATTAAGCGCTTTGCTCCTGAAATGAAGATCATCGCCCCCTGGCGTGAGTGGGACATCAAGTCCCGTGACGAGGAGATCGACTACGCTGAGGCCCATAATGTCCCCCTGAAGATCAGCCGTGAGACCAACTATTCCAAGGACAAGAACCTGTGGCATCTGAGCCATGAGGGTCTGGACCTGGAGGATCCTGCCAACGAGCCCCAGTACGAAAAGCCCGGTTTCCTGGAAATGGGCGTTTCTCCCATGCAGGCTCCCGACGAGCCCACCTATGTGACCATCGACTTTGAGGCCGGTGCGCCGGTGGCTCTGAACGGCGAGAAGATGAAGGCCTCCAAGATCATTGAGGGGCTGAACAAGCTGGGCGGTGCCAACGGCATCGGTATCATTGATATTGTGGAGAACCGCTTGGTAGGCATGA
>JAZOXB010000116.1:0-2275 GCA_045659585.1 Faecousia sp.
TGATTTCTTTCTTCTCACCTTTCCCCCCCGCCTGGCCAAAAGCCACCCTTGAGCTTCCTTTGTCATTAAGATCAGAAAAAATCGTCATGAAACTCTCTTTGAGCCTCATGACGATTTCTTATTTAATGTCTGATATCATCTCGATGGTACTGTTAAAATATTGTTCCTGAAATTCCACGGCTTCCCTGATTTTTTCTTTGGTATAGCAGGAGCCTACGGGAGCCACGACGAACTTATCCTCACAATCATCTGCTCTGCAAACAACGGCGATCACCTGTCCGTCAAAGGTGTCTACAGCCTCGTTGACTCCCAAAATATAAGCATCCTGTTCCTCTCCATCTCCGGCGATGACACCGGGGATATAGCCATAGTTAATGGGATAGAGGATCTTGCCATGATGTAGATACCCTATGGGTCTGTCCACGACCACATGAACGACCTTTCCCACATGGTTACGGATCAGCTCCTTGCGGGCAACCATATCCATTACTTTTTCTCTGTAGCAGCTGCCCAATCAGCCTCCTTAAATCCTGTAAGGACAAAGGTCTCCCCAATGAGCAGGGGGCGTTTGACAAGCATTCCGTCCGTGGCCAAGAGTGCAAGCATCTCTTCTTCCGTCATGGTAGGAATTTTGGTTTTTGAATCAAGGGATTTGTACAGCAAACCGCTTGTATTAAAGAACTTTTTCAGAGGCAGACCGCTTTCCTTGTACCATTTGGTCAGTTCTTCTACTGTGGGATTGTCGGTTTTAATATCTCGCAATTCATATTCGATCCCCTTTTCGTCCAACCACTTTTTCGCCTTTTGGCAGGTGGTACACTTGGGATAGCAAATAAATTTCAGCATATAGTCCCTCCTTAGTTTAAAATACTTTCTAAATACTATGATACACCCTTTCCCGGTCAAGGTCAAGAATAACCTGTATTTCCTTGACTTTTTTATCTATCCACAATATAATATTTTCATCATTTTTGTTGTGGGGAGGTTCACCATGTCTCAACCGAAATTTCTGTTTCCCTTAGATGGAGATTTTGTTAACAGCCGCGACGGCCTATGGAAAGATGGGGTTTTGTATATCGATGCTCTGGTAGAATCCCCCCATGGCTGTCCCATGGTGTGTGATATCCCCGCCCTTTTTGACGAAGGATTAGGCTGCTATAAAGCCCAAATCCCTCTCTATGGGTATCGGAATCGAGTCACCGCAAAGATAGGCACCCATGAACAAACCATTACCGTCTTTGTAACAGCGGAGGAGCATCTGAAAAAGTACCGTCTGTCCAGTGACGACAATATCCGATTCTTAAAGGAACTGACCGAAGGGCAATATGCCTCCATTTTTGACCATCCCTATTTGTCGGTATATAAAAAAGCTCACGATCTCTACGGTGCAAAAGTCCACTTGAATCTGTTCTATGCCTTGGATCAAGAAGCTTCTTCCCGGTTCGACTCCAAGCCCGCTTATTTTGACCTATCCATGATGACCGACCGTTATAAAGGAGAATTCCGTGCCAACAGCCACTGGTTGAAGCTTGCCTTCCATAGCAGAAGCGAATTCCCCGATTTCCCCTACAGCACTACAGGTGGGGATGTGATACAGAAGGATTGTATAGATGTATGCAGGGAGATCTGCCGTTTTGCAGGGAAGGAATGTATCAGCAACTCCGCGACCATTCATTGGGGCACCGCAAATCGAGAAAGTGTACAGGCGCTTCGTGCTTTGGGCTTCACCTCTCTCACAGGCTATTTTATAAAGGCCAAAGACGGATCTCCCCTGGTCAGCTACTATATAGATGCGGAAACCGTGGATCATATTGGCTCCCGTGATTTTTGGATGGATACCCAAGAGGACATGATCTTTGGTCGGATCGATTGCGTGCTCAACAACCGCACTCTCTCCGATCGGCTCTCCATGGTGGAGCAGGTCACGGAGGATCCCCACCGAGGTGGCTTTGTCTCTGTGATGATCCATGAGCAATACTTCTATGAGGATTATGAGGGCTATCTTGCAGACTTCGAAGACCGTATTTTACAGGTATGCAGGCTCCTATATGATAAGGGCTATACCGGTGCCCATATTACCGAGGTTACTGCTCCCAAATCTCTGTCCGACTATCCCCCCTTCCATTGATTTTTTAAAAAGGGGCTGTAAAAAAAGTCCCATAAAAAAGCAGGCTGTGCCGAAAGGTACAGCCTGCGAATTTTTTATAGAAGAAGGGCTGATTCTGTAGAAAAATCAGCCCTTTGGTGGTATAATTTAACTACCATGAAAAATCAA
>JAZOXB010000117.1:0-4145 GCA_045659585.1 Faecousia sp.
AAACCCCAAAAGGGTAAAGAAATCGAGTGTTCATAACTCAAGTCCGTTATGAACACTCGATATGGTCGGAGTGACGGGATTCGAACCCATGGCCTCTTGGACCCGAACCAAGCGCGATACCAAACTTCGCCACACCCCGAAATCGTAACTATTATACTCACGATCCCTGTTTTTGTCAAGTAGAATTGTGGAGAAAAGTAGGTATATCCCAACAAAAGGAGAATAATACTCAGATCAGCACGCCGTTGCAGTGATCTACTTCATGCTGAATGATTTGAGCGGTCCAACCGGTAAAAGTCTTGATCCGAATTTGAAAATCTGTGGTTTCCCACCGTACCTTGATGGTGCCGTATCGTTTGCACTTTCTGGGACCGCCCAAGAGGGACAAACATCCTTCTTCGGTGTCATAAGCTTCAGAGCATTTCAGGATCTCGGGATTGAGCATGATCATATGAGAGCCTTGGTTGTCAAAGGCAATGATTCGTTTCCGTACACCGATCATATTAGCAGCCATACCTACACAGCTATCCTTATGAGCCATAAGGGTATCTAAGAGATCTTGTGCAACCTGAAGATCCTCTTTGGTTGCGGGAGAGGAGGGAAGTCCCAAGAATATGGGATCATGGATCAGTTCTTTTACCATAATTGTGCTCCTTTCGGAATATCCGGTTTTCTTATTATACCGGTGGTTTTAGAGGAAGTCAATGAGAAAGACACAGAGCTTGCCCCACCGTTTCCGCGAATACGGTGGGGCAGATTGTTTGAAATTGGAATTTATGAGAAGTACACCTTGGCACTGTCGGAGTAAGCGAAGAGAGTTTTACACAGGTCTCCCGGAGTGCCGGTTTTTGCCGTATGCATTTTACATGATGTACTTTCATTTGTGTCGCCTTCTTCAGGTTTGTTTTATCGTAAAACTCGCTATCTTTTAACGATTTGAAGCGAATGTAATATTTGCCTTAGGGCAAATGTGAAATAATTTACTTTGTAAATTATGAAATTTGATGCTGACGCATCAAGTGAAATGAAATAAATCCCTTATGCGTCGCAGCGCATTTCACATTGGGAAGCAATATTTCACACGCGAAGCGTATTTCACAAATCCTGTAAGGGATTTATTTCGTTGAAAAAGACCGATGCTTTTGTATCAAAGCATCGGTCTTTTTCTGGCGGAGTGAGAGAGATTCGAACTCTCGCGCGCTTTTTACACGCCTACTCCCTTAGCAGGGGAGCCCCTTCGGCCTCTTGGGTATCACTCCGAATAAAAGAAAGTATATGAAGAGAAATGTGGCGGAGAGAGTGGGATTCGAACCCACGGCACATTGCTGTGTCACCGGTTTTCAAGACCGGCTCCTTAAACCGCTCGGACATCTCTCCGAATCAAGCGTGACTATTCTACCATGGAAGCCTACATTTGTCAAGAGGAATTTTTTGAAATACAAGGATTTCCTGTTTTATAGGGAAAAATAACATCTCCGACCCGATAAAACAAAGATCCGCAGAACAGGAAGGGCCAGATACCGCTATGTAATCCAAAGGAAAGATACATTGCACCCACAAACAGGAGACTGAAGGTACACAGGCCGATGATCTGTTCTATGGTATCACTCAGGGACAGCGGTAAGTGGGAACGGAGACTGCTTCTGAGCATCCTGCCTCCGTCATAGGGATACATGGGCAGGAGATTGTACCATAGTAAGAGGGCGTTGATTAAAGTCATAACAGGCAGACGATCCTTAGAAAGGAGGAGCAAGATCAGATTTACAGCAGGACCTGCCCCTGCAATTAAAAACTCTTCTTTGTAGGACAGAGGCCCGGTGTGGATCTCCATGGCGGTTGCACTTCCGGTGATCCCTGTAACCTTCTTCCTCAATATCCATAGAGCAAGGAGATGTCCCCCTTCGTGGAGTGTTGCAGATAGGAGGAAATACCAAAAACTACCGTAGGGGTCAAAGATCTCATATGCGCACAGAAAGATGAGGCATCCCGTGGAAAGCTGTATTTTAATCCCCTTCACGGAATACCTCCACAACATCACGGAGCCCTGTTTTTTCGCCAACGTCATCAAGCATATTTCCTACGGCCACGCTGACTCGGTTTCCAACCTCTCCACCGATCCATCGTCCGAGGGTCTGCATCCATTGGGGATTCCGCTCGTTCAAATAATAGAACAGTCCCAAAATCACCATACACAGCAAAGCCTTCCTCATGAACCACCGCAGCATCCAATCACCTCATAGCCCATTATATGCCATCGTAAAGAAGATTATACATTTTCCATGGATACAATAAATTAACCCTTAAAATCACAGCTTATGGGAGAGAAAACATCCCTCTTGGGGAAGGGGGATCTGCCGGATCTAAGATATTGCGTAATGTAACCTTGGAGTCCGGTACCGGTGCATTGCCTGTCCAAGTGACCTTTTTTCTATGATTTTTAAAGATTATACCTATGTGTTTCTTGACTATATTCCGAAAAATTGCTATAATAACAGAGCGTAGTGGGATCTCCTTTCCGAAAGGGGAAACGGTGAGCTTTCGCCCAAAGGTGTCACTATGATCTTACTACTCATAATGTTATAAATACAGAGGTTTTCAATATGTACGATATGATCATTATCGGCGCAGGTCCTGCAGGCCTTACCGCCGCCATTTACGGCAGAAGAGCCGGAAAGTCTGTTCTGGTTTTGGAAAAAGATACCTTTGGCGGTCAGATCACCTATTCTCCCAAGTTGGAAAATTACCCCGGATTCGAGGCCATCAGCGGCAATGAACTGGCACAAAAAATGCTGGAACAAGCCCTTGGTTTGGGAACAGAGATCGATATGGATACGGTCCTTGAGGTTCGGGATGGGGAAGTGAAAGAGGTCATCGGTGAAAATGCCACCTATCTGGGTAAAACCGTCATTATTGCCGCCGGTGCCAAGCATCGCAGGTTGGGCTTGGATCGGGAAGAAGAATTTATCGGCAACGGTATTTCCTTCTGTGCTGTTTGTGACGGAGCCTTCTATACCGGCCAACATGTTGCCCTTATCGGCGGCGGTAATACCGCATTGCAGGAAGCTATCCTCCTGTCCGAGACCTGCTCTCATGTTACTGTGGTGCAGAACCTGCCTTTCCTAACAGGAGAGACCAAGCTGGTACACGCACTCCGTGAACGGGGCAACGTGTCTTATCTGTTCAGCACCGTAGTCACCGAGTACATCGGGGATACGGAACTCCGTCAGGTTCGTGTGAAGAACACCGAAACGGGGGAAGAACAAGTTCTGGACATCGACGGCCTGTTCTTGGCTGTTGGAACCGAGCCGGAAAATCAGCCCTATGCCGCAGTAACAGAACAGAACCATCAGGGCTACATCGTCGCTGACGAAAGTTGCCACACCGGTCGAGAGGGCATCTTTGTTGCAGGAGACTGCCGTACCAAGAGCTATCGTCAGGTAGCTACCGCCATTGCAGACGGCGCAACCGCCGCCCTCAATGCCTGCAGATTCTTAGACCAATAAATCATGAGTTAGGACGGCTGATCCCCCCAGGGTCAGTCGCCCTTTTGGTTCTGTAAAGAAGTAAATTCTCGTTTGTCGAGCTGTTTGTTTTTACACCACCCCAGGGTGGCCTCTCTTGCCCTTATGGGCAATTCACCTTCAGGTGCCCGGTCGGGGCGGTTGTGGTGTAAAAAACAGACCAAAACAGACCTATACAGAAATATTTCCCTTGACAAAGATTAGAGTGTAGTTTATGATGTTAGTACAGATGTGAAAGGAGCTTCCATCCGGGGACTGTAGCTCCATTCTGATTTAAATTCATCCGAAAGGAGACAACTATCATGAAAAAATTTCTTTCCATTCTCTTGATCCTTGTTCTTATGTGTTCCATGCTTCCTGCTGCTTCCGTGAGTGCGGAGGAAAGGAGAGCAGAGTCTCTTCCTGCCTCGGAGCTTCCCCTGGCTCCCAATATTTCCCCGGAGGAGATCGGATGGTTGGATATGGACGCAGCCAAGGAAACAGCCTGGACTAAACGGGGAAATGAGCAAGAGGACAATCTTGTTTTCCCCGGACCTCATGGGGAGCAATCTGCCTATCTTCGCTTGATGGACTCTACAATTTACCTTGGCGCCTTCTTAACTGGGAAGAAAAACCAGTACTACT
>JAZOXB010000118.1:0-8038 GCA_045659585.1 Faecousia sp.
CAAACCAATACCGAGTCATAATTTTTCCTTATTTATTGTCGTATTTCGTAAGTTTGGCAAGCCAAAAGGCGCCCATGATCCTCTAAACTCTCTCGCTAACTTCCAACCCCTACTGCCCTCTCAGTCAGCTACGCTGACAGCTCTCCCAGAGGGAGAGCCAAGAGCGTGTACGGACTTGGCAACAGCTCGATAAACGGGAATTTGACTTTTTTGACTGTTCTGCCTTTTTCCCATTTGTTCGACTTGTTTCGGTTTTTTCCACAAAAAACACAAAGGACACTTCTCCGTGCGTGTCGGAAGAAGTGTCCTTTTCTCCATGAAAATATAATATGTAAAAAAACGATACCGACTCGGTAGTCGTTTTGATAGTGAAATCATTTATATATAACGATCTTTTTCGTATCTTTTTCTCTTTTTATCTTGTTACGAATGCAAAGCTTCTCTAAAATCTTCTGCTTTTTTCGTTTCTCGTTTTTCGGATCATTCTATTTTCCCGCGATCCGAACCTCGGGGATCTTTATATGAATCTTTTTTAATTTATTTTTTATATTTTTATTGAACTGTTTTTTTGAAATTTTATCTTTTCGCGTCTCTATACATTATATAAGAATATCACAGCAGATCACACTGCCGTTTCAATCGCACTCTATCAAACCAAAAATCGGTTTCCATGCTATGATCTAAATCTTTTCGCTCTTTATTTTCACACTGATCGTAAGATCCTCTTAAGCACCATAGGGTAAAAACAACTTGAGAATCTTCCTTCCGAAGCCGGCCTCCATCCGCTCCGCTTTCTCAATACAACACTTTCGGAGAAATGCCGAGTCTCGGAACTCATAAACCTGTCCGAAACGCTCCGCCGCTTCTCTCAACTGCCAAGGTGTCGTTGCTTCCTTGTATTTTTTCATTGCGACATTGTAGCGGAACCACACAAGGAGCTTCTTCTGTTCCCGAAGATTTCTCTTGCCGATCTCGGTAACATAGCGAACCGTGTCTTCGTCTCCATATTCCGCAAAGGCTAAGTACTCCTTTTTACACAAGAACAAAATACCGCTGTTTTCCAACTCTGTAAAGTCTCGTTTTTCCAGTCTTGCCATCAGTTCCAGTAAATACCCATCGGGACTCCCACGATCCAACCTCTTGATCGACATGCAGAAGGCCCGGACCTTGTCCCAATTGCCATCTTCCAAGGCATCCATAGCACACATCACCAGCCGATCAACACTTTCCCTCTTTCCGGGTGACTGAGGAAGTTCGAAAATCTCTCTGCAAGCAGGACACTTTTTTGTGTATGTCCCGGGAGGAATGTGTATCTTCGCTGTACAGTTCGGGCATAACCACATACCCATAAAAACCACTCCCTTCTGTGATTTTAATAAAACAGGAACCCCTCTTTCTAATGAGATGAATATGATTTCATTATATCCTCATTCCCCTTTTTGTCAACATTATTATCCAAAAAAATACTCATTCCCCCAAAATTGCAATATTTTTGATAAAATCACCGCTGAATTTGGTAAACTAAGAAAAGAGACAGTTGCGATGGTTCGCAACTGTCTCAATATGGGATCACTTATGATACCGGGTACCGGCGGCGATGGTCTCTGCTCGGTAGAGCTGTTCCAGCGCCATGACTCGCATGAGATGATGGGGGAAGGTCATGGGACCGAAGGACAGGCGGAAATCTGCCATAGCCTTGATTCGGGGATCCATACCAAAGGACGATCCGATGAGGAAACAGGCGGCGCTTTTGCCGCTGAGTTTCACCTGTTGGATCTTCTCCGACAATGCCTCGGAAGACAGTTCCTTCCCCTCCGGGGTCAGAACGCAGAACCAAGCCCCCTTGGGGATCTGACCTTCGATGAGCTCTGCCTCTTTGGCAAGACCGGCTCGGATCTCTGTGGGGTTAGGATCTTCGGGCAGTCGGGTTTCCGGCAGTTCGATGAGCTTAAACTTGCAATAGGCTCCCAGCCGTTTGGCATATTCTTCGGCGGCGGCAAGGTAGAACTTCTCCTTGCACTTGCCTACGGTGATCAGTGTAACGGAAAACATGCTACTGCCCTCAGCGGAGGAAGCCTTCTAAGATCTTGGCTTCTGCTTCTTCGGGAGTCATGCCTAAGGTCATGAGCTTCAGGATCTGTTCCCCTGCGATCCGACCGATGGCGGCTTCGTGGATGAGGCTGGCATCCACATGATTACAGGTGATCTCGGGAATGGCACGAACCTTTGCATTGCCCATAATAATGGCATCGCACTGGACATGACCGAAGCACTTGATATTGCCCTCGACTCTGGGATAGAACACCTGAGTGGAGCTGTCCTGTGCAACGGAACGGGAAATGACCTGCGCCTTGCTGTCCTCGCCGTTGAGAAAAATATCCATTTCGGAATCGGCATGCTGGTCGTTATGGGTCAAGAGGTTTTCACGGACAATGATCTCACTGCCTGCACCTTCGCAAACTACCTTGGTATAGCGTTTGGTGTCGTCTACGCCACGGATCTGGGTGGTCTCCAGAGTCACGGAGGCACCCTCCTCCAGATACAGCACCGTCTGGGGATTCAGGATCCGCTTGCCGGTTCCTTCACCATCACCGTAGTGCTTTTCCACATACTTGACCTTGGCAAACTTGCCAACGTGGAAGGTATGGAGGCCGTTATGCTCGGAATCACAATCACCGCAGTTGTGGATGCCACAACCTGCAACGATGGTTACATCGGCGTTATCTCCGATAAAGAAATCGTTGTACACCAGATCCTTCCGTCCGGACTCCGTCACCACTACGGGAATATGAACCCGTTCGTTCTTGGTGTTGGGTGCAATGTGAATATCAATGCCGTCCTTGTCGGTCTTGGACTCGATGACGATGTTTTCCGTGTTTCTGCGGAATGCCTTCTGTCCGTCGGAGCGGATGTTAATGGCACCTTCCCCGGTGCCCTTGAGATCCGCAACCATTTCTAAAATGTGTTTCTGGATGTCGTTCAGCATTTGTTGTTCACCTCCAGCATATTGCAGCTCGAGACTGTGTCTGCAAGGATCTTGGGGTAGATCTCCTCTACAGAGCCACGCTCGCTGAGAGAGCCACCTGCAATGAGGATGATCTCGTCTGCCAGACGGATGATCCGCTCCTGATGGGAAATGATCAGGATGGTAGCTTCCTTCTTGTCGTGGATCTCCTTGAAGGTCTCAGTGAGACGGGCGAAAGACCACAGATCGATGCCTGCCTCCGGCTCGTCGAAGATCATGAGATCGGACTTCCGTGCCAGAATGGTAGCGATCTCGATTCGCTTGACTTCGCCGCCGGACAGGGAATTGTCCACATCACGGTCGATGTAATCACGAGCGCAGAGACCTACCTTGGTCAGATAGGAGCAAGCCTCGTCGTGGCTGATCTTCTTTCCTGCGGCGACGGTCAGGAGATCCCGAACCTTCATACCCTTAAAACGAGGGGGCTGCTGGAAGCCGTAGGAAATGCCCATACGGGCACGATCCGTTACAGACAGGTTTGTAATGTCTGTGCCGTTCCACAGGATCTGCCCACCTGTAGGCTGGTAGATACCCATGATGGCACGGGCCAAGCTGGTCTTACCGCCGCCGTTAGGGCCGGTAATGACGATAAATTTTTTGTCTTCAATATTCAGGGAAACGTCTTTCAGGATGTCAACGGGGCCATCCTCACCCTGTACACGATAGGATAAATTCTTTATTTCAAGCATAGGTTTTCCTTCCTTGCGGATGATATTTGGGGATGAAAGGGGATATTTCTCCCTTTCGGGAAAAGTATACCATATTTTCTCTCATTTTTCAATCTATATACTGCGTTTATCGGGTTTTCTTTTGGAGCCGACCCAAGAGAAACTGGATGGTAGGCCCGGTCAAAAACACCGCCGCAACAGAGCCGAAGCCCACGACACCGCCCAAGAGCCAGCCAATGCCCATAAGCACTGCATCTACGCAGATCCGAACCAAGCGGTAGGGCCATTTCAGACGGGTGGTCAGACCCCAAGCCACAGCATCCAGAGCGTTCTTGCCTTTGTTCAGACGGATCAGGATCACACAACTGACGGATACCAGCAAGATCCCCATGACCAGCAACAGGATCCGGAAGGTCAAGGCATCTGTGAGGCTGTAAAATCCTGCAAACCACTTGTTCACCAGATCAATAAAGGTTCCCAGCATCAGGGCATTGAGGACCGTTGTCCAGCCGATGTTCTCTCTGGAAATAAACAGATCAATGAGGAAGACGATAGCAATATAAATATACGCCGCCGTTCCCATAGAAACGGAAAGGGCATTGCTCACTCCCTGCTGGAATACGGTAACGCTGTCACTGCCCAACCCTCCGTGGATGTAGCAACAAACCGCCACACCGAACAAAAAGGTAGCGATCGTCACCCCTATTAAGGTTGTCAGGAATTCTTTGATTTTTTTACCTTTCATGGTTTCGTTCTCCTTTGCTCTTTCTCTCGGAAATCTTACCATAAAAGGGAATCTCGGTCAATGTTTTTTTGCAGAAAGAAAGAACACAGGAAGCTTATTACGCTCCCTGTGTTACTTGCCATACGGCAGGATCCTGAGATGATCAGGAATAGCATTTGAGTCAAAAGGTACGGCCGATTTAGGCAGATCTTTATCTTTCAAGGAATAATGGCGACAATCACGGAAAATGACAGCGTGCTGTAGGCTTTCCAAGGAACTCAAGTCTCCCTGTTCCACAACATGATCCAGAAACAGCCATTCCAAGTTCGGCGTCTGCCGAAGAATATTGCTTATACACGAAATCTTGTTTCTTCCACTTACAGGACAGGGGACCAGGACAGGGGACGGTTCTGTGTCCTCTGTATTTTTTCACAGCAAATCTCAAGCTATTTTGTTCATTTTCTATCAAATTCATAACTTTTTACACTAAGACAGAGAACCGTCCCCTGTCCTATCAACACAGAGAACCGTCCCCTGTCCTACTTGTTAATAACGAGATCTGTGTTCTTTTCCACGTATAACAAATTCAAGTATCCATAAGGCAAAAAACATCATCAACACAATTCCAAAGTAGCAAAATAGAACACTGTTTAGAAGTATATCGGGGCAAATTCCAAGCCACTCTGCTCCCAAAACTACCAATACAGCAACGTATGCAATATGTATAAAAATGTCCAAAAAACGATAAAATTTAACAACGGCGGTATAATGAATCACGCGGCGTTCGCTTTTTGAAAATTTGTCTTTTGCCATTTGAGGAGCAGACCATAAAAACCATCGATTTAAAAACGAAACATTCTGTTTATAGTTTTTATATCGTTTTTTTGATAGAAGTATCCTCACCGATAGCCTCAAAAACACAAGAAGAGTTAAAACGGAAAATGTTGCGAAAAAGAGGAGAAATAACATTATCTCTTAACCTACCTTTCCTTTTACTCGCTCGTATCTCGCGATAACAAAATATACTATCAATAGCATATCAATTCATCCATGATACAGGTTATATTCTTAGCAATTTTTAAACTAAGCTTGTGACATTTTTACAAAGTGTAGTAAAAAATTAACAGGACAGGGGACGGTTCTGTGTCCTGTGTATTTTTTTCACATCAAATCTCAAGCTATTTTGTCCATTTTCTAACAAATTCATAACTTTTTACACTAAGACAGAGAGCTGTCCCCTGTCCTGTGTCCTGTGGTTTGGAACCGTCCCATGTGTTATTTACTTTCTCTTCCTTTGCCACTGCGCCGTTGGCGACGCAGGGAAAAAGATCAAAGAGAAGACCAACTGTCAGCAAAAGGGCGGTAAACCGTTTCATAGTATTCTTTCTATTATGTTGTTCTATTATTCTACAATGGTTATACTCGTAGTGTCAAGTAGCTAAACATGGAATGGAATAAAATAATTGAAATCAAGCATAAATATATGTACACCAAGAATTTGCCTCTATAACACATAACACAGAAATACTCGTCATTTCCGAAGAAAATAGAACTATTTATCGTAGCACAGAGAACCGTCTGTGTTGCGTAGTTGAGTCAAAAGGCTCTGCTGATTTAGATAGATCTTTATCTTTCAGGGAAGTCAAGTCTCCCTGTTTCACAACTTTATCCAAAATACTTTTTGTGATCCCGTAAAAGCATTCTCGATTGTTTTTCCGGTAGAACTGCCAGCAAGTAGTCATATAGTTTTGCGTCAAACTGTACTTTTATTTGAGTTGGGGAGGGTTTCCATAAATTGATCTCTTCACGAAACCGTTCGTTAAACATATCGTAAGACAAGTATATGAAATATATTTTCGTGCCTACCTTAGAATTTAGAATACCATGTGTGTAAAACCCAATTCCACACCCCTTACATTTCTCATATACCAGTGTAGTGCTTTTCGAGAAGAAAGTCATTATTTGGACACCGTCTCTCCTAAAATAACCCCACGAATATAGCTGATTCCGAATGTTCTTAATATAAAATCCCCAAACAAATGCACATGCTATACATCCGAGCATCAAGAACAGGGTTGCTCCGCTAATTTCCGCACACAGCGCACAAACTCCAAATAGTAATGGGAAGCAGATAAACAACGGTGCTACAATGGCAGCAAAGGCGGTTATTTTTGAGCCAAGATATTTTCTCATACACCCTCCCGGTACATAGACGTTACTGTTGCTTTGCCTTCATAACAGGGAACACGAGGGAGACAGTTCTCTGTGCTTAAAAAGCAGTTTCGGTTCTGCCCCCATCTCCTAAGACAGAATACAATTCGGATGATACCCTTTTAACAGATAAATGGAATAAAATCTTTGATATAACAAAGGAATAAATCTGTATTCCCAAAGGAATGGCGCAATAAAACCATTCGCACGACCCGGAGAAAGACAAAGCAAACAGCAGAATGCAAAAAAAGGCCAGACAATAGTTTATCGCCCCGAAAACCATTCGCGTTGATGGTGCTAAGGTATACTTTACAGTTATGTTCACTGCACTGCATCGGAATGTAACCATTGGTGAAAAAGAGTTGTACGATAGATTCCAGGCTTTTTTTCTGAAAGACAAATCATGGGTATTCTCAAAACCCTGACCGGTCAGTACATCTTGAGCCCCGACGAGGGCTTCCTTGGTGCTCTTCAAATCATCAAACTTATAGTGTTCAGACCTCTGAAAAACCATGATATCCCTCCTCATAGCATTTCTTTTGTTAAGATGACAGAGAACGGGGCTGTATCTTTCCCCCTGTCCTGTACGAAAGATAACCAAACAGTATAAAATCCAACAGTGCCCCAAATAACATCAGAAAATGCAAATTCATAACACCGGCTTGGGACATATTTACTACCATAAATACGATTGTAAAAATAGCATCCAGTAGTACCAAAACAGAAAATAAAGTAAACTTTCGTTTCAGGATCGTGGTAATAAAGCAAATGAAAAGCAGTAGCATACTTCCGATCCAATAACATAACAAAATACATCCCATAAAAATAGAATTAGAGTCAGCCGCATTTAACAAACCGAATAAGGGAAGTAATACCGACTGATTCCCTAAAAAAGAGATTGGTTCTGCCTGCCAGATAGAAGTTAGATAGAAAAATACACAGTGAATAACGGTAATGCCATAATACAGAAAGAAGGGAACCGGTGGATTGATTTTTCGTATTAGTTTGCATTCTTTCATCTTTATTTATCCCCCAATAAATCGATTGCATAAATCCCGGATTCGGTCATAGGACAGGACTGTGCAGTGTCTTGTGGTATGTCACAGAGGTTCTTTATCATTATTATATTCTAATCTTGTAATTCTGTCAAGAAATACATGGGGATCCAAAGAGTATTCCGCTGTGCTATGCCCTCTGCCTCACGGCGTTTTCTGATACAGTCAAATCACAGTTTATCGCTCTGTTTGATGCACAAAACATCGCATCTCGCGGTAGGGGCGACCTGTGGTCGCCCGCCTGTTTTGACGAGAAAGCGGTGATTTTCAACGGTAGAATGTTCAAATTTCGAGTTCCTGCACCGGGAGACCACAGGTCTCCCCTACAAACAGATGAGGTAGGTTGTGCAAGAAA
>JAZOXB010000119.1:0-2193 GCA_045659585.1 Faecousia sp.
TACCCCGGTGGTGTCGTTTCCTTTTTCGCCGGATGAAAAACCGCCCTCCCCCGGCCCCCTCCCGGCGGTGCGTCCCACTATCGTTTCCTTGTTTCTGATCGTTTTATTTGCGTCACTTTGCCACAAATTGAAATTTCAAACCGAGCGATAAACTTTGCTTTATTTCAATCAATACCCAAATCTATTTTTAAGGAGGATCCCATGGAAAAGATTGCAGTTCGTTTCGACCATGTGTCTATGGAATTCCCCGGAGTTCTTGCTAACGATGATATTTCCTTAGAGATCCGCAAGGGGGAAGTCTTTGCCCTTGTAGGAGAAAACGGTGCGGGAAAATCCACCCTCATGAATCTGCTCTACGGCATCCACACCCCCACCGCCGGAGACATCTACATCAAGGGAGAAAAATCCCAACGCCACGATCCGGAAGAAGCCATTACCAAGGGCGTAGGCATGGTACATCAGCATTTTATGTTGGTTCCCTCCTTCACTGTTGCCCAAAACATCGTTCTGAGCCGTGAACCGCGAAAGTACAAGATCTTCTGTGATAAGAACAAATCCATAGACCTTGTCCGTGATCTTTCCGAGGAATACGGTCTGTCTGTAGATCCCACTGCCATTGTTGGGGAACTGAGTGTAGGCCTCCAGCAGAGGGTAGAGATCCTAAAGGCTCTGTATCGGGGTGCGGATATTCTCATCTTGGACGAACCTACCGCTGTCTTGACTCCTCAAGAAACGGCAGAGCTGTTCTCTGTGATCCGCCGTGTGGTTCGGGAAAAGTCCATGACAGTGATCCTCATTACCCATAAATTATACGAAGTCAAAGCCATTTCCGACCGAGTAGGCATTATGCGAAAGGGCAAGTTGGTGGATGTACGGGAAACCGCCTCTGTATCGGAACGGGAGCTGGCTTCCCTTATGGTAGGTCGTCCTGTTCTTTACGAAACTCCGGAAAAGACCGGCACGACCGGACAAGTCCGTCTGGAAGCCAAGGATCTGACGGTCTATGATAATCGTGGTCTCATTGCCGTGGATCAGCTGTCCCTATCCCTTCGGGAAGGGGAAATCTTAGGCATTGCCGCCATTGAGGGCAACGGTCAGAGCGAATTACTGGAAGCCCTCACAGGGCTCCGCCCCTGCTTCTCAGGCACTGTCACTGTTTGTGACCAAAATGCCACAGGGAAGGATCCGGGGCAGATCCGCAC
Organism: Faecousia sp.; assembly: GCA_045659585.1. Classification (GTDB taxonomy): domain Bacteria; phylum Bacillota; class Clostridia; order Oscillospirales; family Oscillospiraceae; genus JAZOXB01. The sequence goes on from JAZOXB010000119.1 coordinate 1,203, forward strand.
TCTGGGTCTTGCCCACATTCCGGAAGACCGGCTGGCAACCGGTGTCAGCAAGGATGCCTCTGTTGGTGACAATCTCCTTATGGGAAGACATCGGGATAAAGAATACCGTGGCTTTGCCGGGTATCAAAGGCAGAGTTCCATTGCCCGTTATGCAGAATCCCTTTTCGAGTCCTTCGACATTCGAGGGGCAGGCATTGATGTTACCGCCGGCTCTCTGTCGGGAGGCAATCTGCAAAAAGTTGTGGTTGCCAGAGAATGCTCCTTTGACACTCCTGTTTTGATCATTTCTCAGCCTACCCGAGGAGTAGATGTAGGTGCCATCGAATTTATCCACAAAGAGATCATCACAAAACGGAACGAGGGAAAGGCTATTTTACTTTCCTCTGCGGATCTGGACGAGGTTTACCGCCTGTCCGATCGGATCATCACCCTGTATGAAGGAAAAATCACCGGAGAATTCACCCCGGATTCCATAGAAAAAGACGAGCTGGGCTATTTCATGACCGGCAACCGTCGAAAGGAGGTCACTGCAAGTGAAGTCCCGTAGTCTGAACACCCGATATTTGCTCTCTTTGGGCATGAGTATCCTTGCCGCCCTCCTTTTGGGTGCTGTCATCCTTCTCCTTGCAGGCTTTAACCCCCTGAAAGCCTACGGAGCTATTATAGAAGGTGCCTTCGGTAACAAGCGACACATCGGTGACCTGCTGGAATATGCCATGGTGCTGTGTTTGTGCGGTCTGGCTTGTGTTTTGGGTGCCAGAGTGGGTATCTTTAATGTAGGCGGCGAAGGTCAGCTGATTTTAGGTGCCATCTTCGCCTGTCAGGTAGGTGTCTGGATGCAGGATCAGGCCAAATGGCTGACTCTTCTCTGTGCCGCCCTGACTGCCATGGCTGTAGGCGGGATCTACGCCTTCATTCCCGGTGTCCTCAAGGTAAAGGTCAAGGTCAACGAAGTAATTACCACGATTATGCTCAATACGGTAGCAGTATG
>JAZOXB010000120.1:0-38060 GCA_045659585.1 Faecousia sp.
AAAGATTCGGCCTTCCGGGAAGCGGATAGGTTTCAAGCAATCTCGATGGAAAATCTTGTCCCACAGAACCCAAGGTTTCTTGTCTACACTGTCCAGAAGACAGTGACGGAGAAATTCCTTTCCATTCCATGACTGACTGGATATCGGGTCAAGCTGTGCGTGATCCACAAGACCGGTTACAGACTGATAACTGCCAACACTAATCTTTGCGTTGTGTGTCCTTGCGTTGGAAAGAAGGATCTCAAAAGATTGGGGATGGATGTAGTCATCACTGTCTGCGAAGGCAAAATACTCGCCACAAGCAATGTCCAAGGCACGATTCCGTGCGGCGGCTTGTCCGGCATTTTCCTGATGGATGACCTTGATACGGGAGTCGCGCTTTGCATAGGCATCGCACATTTCTCCGCAGCGATCGGGACTGCCGTCATCTATTAAAATAAGTTCGAAATCCCCCATAGTCTGTGCCAGAATGCTCTCCACACAGCGATCCAAAAAGGCCTCGGCTTTATATACGGGAACAATAACACTGATTATTGGCATAGCTTCAATTTCCTCAGGATGGCGTGGAATGACCAGTACAGCCGCATTTGTGTGGGATAAGCAGACTCATAAATATGAGCATGTTCTTTGCGTGACAGGTTTAATGCCTTGTGATAGTTTTTGATATATTTGCGAAGTTTGGTTTGCAGATCATTGATGTACCGAGACTTAAATTGAGGTGTCTCGTCACAGGCGTTTATCTGAGACATAGAATCTGCAATGGTATGAAGAAGCGTTAACGCTGTTCGTAGTTCTGCCTTACGATAAGGACTATCTTGGAAATAGGATAACATTTCTTCCATTCCTTCAACAGCATCTAACCGTTTTGGGGACCATTTTACGTGTGTGATGCTGTTGGGGTTAGGGGTAACGAAATACATGCGAGCCTTGATCGTAGCAATCTCTCGGGTTTGGAACAGCAATTTGTGAGTTGTAAAACAATCTTCGTGAAGTTTGCCTACGGGATATCGAATATCCTGCCAGAGTTCTTTGGCATACAACTTTGCCCAAGCGGGGATTCGATGACGAATGATGGAACTGTCGCAGTAAGCGATTTCGGCTTCATATTTCTTAGGGATGTAGTAAGAAGGGTCAGAGGAAAAATCGCCAATGGTAGCATTACAAGTACTGATGAGCGTATTACATTCGGTAACAGCTTGGAGCATGACCTCCAAATATCTTTCATACCAATAGTCATCACTATCCAAGAAGGTGATCCATTTGCTGTCAGAATTGGCAAAGGCCCAATCGATTCCTGCATTTCTGGCAGCGGAGAGACCTCCGTTTTTCTGATGAATTACTATAATTCGGGAGTCCTTTTTTGCGTATTCGTCACAAATTGCACCACAATTATCGGGGCTCCCGTCATCTACAAGAATCAGCTCAAAATCAGAAAAGGATTGATTCAAAACGCTGTCGATACAACGATGTATATACTGTTCGACTTTATAAATAGGTACGATAACACTAATTAATGGCATAGTTAATTAACCCTTTCCAAAGAACTGTTTTAGCTTTTGGTATTTTTCCTGACCGAGAATAGAAAGCAACAGATAATTAGGAAGATGCATGATGTTGTGTAATGTTGTGGTCCGTTTGTTTTTTTTGAGCAATTTTGTTCGTTTCTTTTGTTCTTCCACAGAATGCCAACTCCCGGAAAACCAATGGATAGCCACGGTATTCTTTGTTTTTTTTAGGGAGCCGGAGTGATATTCAATGGGGCAAAATACATCACTTGGATATAGAGCGAAATCTGATACAACTTGGTATTGGTTGTGTGGAATTAAGCCATGCTCCAAAGCAATGTTGGTTATTATGGTTACATTTGTTGTAGTATTCAGGGTTCCGTCATCGTTGATAAATGTAGCGGTGTCATAGTATTTTAGAAACTCCAAAAATAATGGAAAATCCTTTTCGCAAGCCATAATTCCTGTTGGGATACTTGACGAGCTTTCAAAACCAGAAAATGCTTTGTGCGTTAAATACTTATCAATAGAGCCTAATAACTCAACATCAGTATCCATATATACGCCACCAAATTGTGTCATTGCCCAAAGTCGAACATAGTCAGAAACGAACGCCCATTTTTTAGACTCATAAGCCTGGCGAACATAGAGCGGTGCAGCGGAAATATCAAAGCTGTCTTCGTTCCATTCAAGGATGTGATAGTCTGAACAATATTTTTTCCAACTTTTAATACATTTTTTGGCAAGATCAGGTTTAGGATTTCTACCAAACCAACAAAAATGTATTATCTTTGGCACCATTTAAATTCCTCCTTCTAAAGCATACGATCGAAACAAAATCGTCCCCAGTTATGATTGCTCCAATTGATTTTGAGCTTCTGGTTTGAATCGACTACTTCGAATACAAAACCAGGCCATACGGCGTCAAGATCGCCATATCCGCCGTAATCGTTAATTTCATATAATACGAGACATGTCTTATAACGACCGGGAACTAAACCTGGGTTGTGAAAGGTTAAGTGAATAACGGAAGTAGCGCCTGCATCTATCGTAGGTATATCGTGGCAATAAGAAGCACCTACGGGAGTGTCGTCTTCACTGCGGATTTCAAAGCGGAAACAAGGATGTTTGATTGTTCTGATGGCATTGATCCACAGTTGGAAAGGAATGTTTTCGCCGAAGGCGTAGATGGGCCTTTCCTTTCCTGTTAGGACAAGACGCTTGATTTTACCCTCAATGTTTCTCGGCAAGTGTGACATGCGAGAGTTGGACAAGTCGATATCTGTAAGCATTGGGAAGTCGGTGTTATTATCTAGGTATACTTCGATAGCAGACTCGACATTTCCTTCATAAATAACCCGCCCTTGGGACAGGACAATACACCTTTGGCATAGCTGGCGGATGGTATTCATATTATGGCTAACATATAAAACTGTTCGGCCTTCCTTATGGGCGGCATCTCGCATTCTATTAAGGCACTTCTGCTGGAACTTCATATCGCCAACAGCTAGAACCTCGTCCATGATCATAATTTCTGAATCCAGATGGGCAGCCACAGAGAATGCCAGTTTCACATACATACCGCTGGAGTAGCGCTTTACAGGGGTGTCGATAAAGTCACGGACTTCGGAGAACTCGATGATGTCTTCCATTTTAGCGTCGATCTCCGCTTTTGTCATACCCAAAATAGCACCATTCATATAGACATTTTCACGCCCGGTCATTTCGCCATTAAAGCCAGTGCCAACTTCCAACATAGAGGCGATTCGGCCATAAATGTCAATAACTCCTTCGGTAGGAGCAGTAACACGGCTCAGTAGTTTGAGCATGGTACTCTTTCCGGCACCATTTCCGCCAATGATGCCTAAGGCTTCACCTTTATAGATTGTAAGATCGATGCCGTTGAGAGCCATAAAGGTCTTGCCGATGAGACGCTGATCTTGATCGATTTTGGTGTTGGGATCTTCTTTTCCACGGACTCTTGCCCACCAGCTTTGCAGGTCTGCCTGCAGGGTGCCGCCACCAATCTGACCCAATTTATACATTTTCTTTACTCCAGAGAGTTTGATTGCAATTTCACGATTTTCCATTTTGTGTATCTCCTTGTGTCAGACTGTATCCATAAAGGTCTTCTCTACACGGTTGAAGATCATAATGCCGGCAACGATCACGATCAGGGTAAATGTCCAAGAAATGGTGATTTGTAACATATTGAAGGATCCGTGCCCCAAAAGGGCATAGCGGAACATTTCTACAGGTGCAGTAACAGGATTCAGCTCTAAAACGGTTCGCATCATACCGTCACCAAGCTGGGATAGGGGATAGACGATGGGAGTGGCGTACATCCAAAGGGATACACCAAAGGTAACAAGGATGGCTAGATCACGGTACTTGGTAGTGAGGCTGGAGATGATGATGCCTACACCCAAGCCCATAATCCCCAGCTCCAACAAAGCAACAAGAACCAGAGGCATAGCAGACCAATTTGGCTGCACTTCTTTGGTGATTACATAGTAAACCAGGAAGGCTGCCACAAGGAGCATCTGCACAAAGAACTGAATCAGTGATGATAGAACATTGGAAATAGGGGTGGTCAAACGAGGGAAATAGACCTTTCCAAAAACATTGGCATTTCCAGTAAAGGTAGTAGCGTTCTTAGTAACACATGTAGAGAAGAAGGTCCAAATAGCGTTACTGCACAGATAAAACAGAATCTGGGGAACACCATCTGTACTCATGCCGGCAATACCGCCGAAAACAAAAGTATAAATAATACTGGTAAAAAAGGGATTCAGAAAGATCCAAGCAGGTCCTAAGACCGTTTGTTTATAGGTTAGGGCAAAGCTCCGTTTGGTAAAGAGCCAGATCAAATCCTTATACTGCCAAACTTCTTTCAGATTCAAATCGAACCATCTGTGTTTAGCGGTAATGTGGGTATGATATTTTGGAGCCTGTATTTCATTTGCCATGAGTATTTCTCTCCTTTATGTCTCGAAGGGCTTCTTCAAAGGTTACCTTTGGGAAAACCTCCAATTTTGTTTTTCTGGTAGCATTGTAGACATTCACACCATATTTGTCTACAAATTTCTTTACATCCATGTAGGAACGGGTGGTGTTACCTAGATCGTGGACAACTTCATTGGCGACGTCTGTGTCATAGCCCTCGCAGAAGTAGTTCTTCACGCTGGGATCGATGATGACTTCGCCATTCTCTGTAATGACCTTGTCAAAGTTGTGATCTACGCCAAGATAGTAAATGTGGCGGTAGCCCATGTGCATAGCAAGCTGGGTACAGGCGATGGTTACCGTACCACGCATATTTACTTGGTCCGTACAATCTAGGGAGAAACCATCTGCTTGGTCTCTCTCTCTCCGGTCATTGCGGAAAAAGTAATGGGCACCCTTGACCTTAATATTGTGATAGAACTTGTTTTGTAGGGGGATGAACTTATGCTCCGTGGGTAGGGCTTCCACATCTTCCAGGGTATCACGGATCAATACGGGATCGGTGCTGACATAGTATGTAGGTCTCCATGCAGTCTGGGGGAAGATCTTGAATACCCGATTGACGGCAAAGGTGGCAATTCCTGCCTCGTGGAGCGTAGTTAGATCCGTAGCAGATAGGCTGGGACCGTTGCCGATAACAAAACAACTTTCTCCCAGATGAGAGTTGTGTATTTTCTTCATGTAACGCCCGTGCTTCGTGTGGCGGAAATGCTTCAGCAGGAAGGTTTGGGTACGGGCTTGAATGGATTTTAATGGGTGTATCATGATTTTCTCCTCTTTAAAAGGTTAGAGACACAGTGGACGCACTTGCTAAGCCAAATGAAGGGAAGGGGGGCTCCGATATATTGAGCGATCTTCTTGCAGGGAAGATGGTAGGAGTGGTCGCAGTAGAAAGAATAGTACATCTTCAGGCGATCCTTGAGGGGAGCACCGATAAACTTGGCCTTTTCCCGAAGCCATAGACCGTGCCCTTGAGGCCGTTCCAAAAAGCGTTTATTCCCGGACATGGTTAGACCGTCGGGCTGATATTCATAGACCCAGATAATATCATCATAGATCCGTACCAAGTAACCGTCGTGGGCCATTCGATTCCATGTGACAGCGGGGGTGATGAAATTTTCCCCTTCAAACTCCGGATACTTATATGCTTTTTGGATATCTGTGTAGAAGACCCAAGCCCGCTCGCCATCGATGGGACGGTCGGTGTATTCGCTGTAGCGTTCCAACAGGTTAGCGTCCCGATAGGGCTCGGGCCAAGGAGTATTGGGAGTTTCAGTAGGACTGGTTCCCAGATTTCCTACTACGCCGCAGAATTTCTTGTCTTTGGGAAGGTTCGACTCCCAAAGAGCGATTTTTTCTAAGGCGTCATCCAAGAGATAGTCATCACTGTCTACGTTGAAGAACAGTAGACCCTCTGCACGGTCTACACCGTAGTTGATAGCACGGCATTTTCCTCCGTTTTCTTTCTTATAGTATCGGATGGAGAAGTCATTTCCATCTTTCTGCCACTGTGCAATAATTGCATCCGTTTGATCTGTGGAACCGTCGTCTACGATGAGCCACTCAAAATCTCGGAATGTCTGTCGCTGCAAAGAACGATAGAGATTTTCGATAATATATGCACGATTAAATGTGGGAGTAAAAACAGTGATTTTGCATTTATAGCTCATAATGTATGGCTCCTTGCTTTACGAGACTTTTGGATCAATCTCTGCGATAAATATCTCTGGTATAGACTTTCTGTGCGCAGTCTTCAAGTTCGTCGGTAAAACGATTGGCAATGATCACAGAACACAGAGCTTTGAATTGGTCTATGTCGTGAATCACACGATCTCCGAAGAAATTATCTTCTTTAAGGGTAGGTTCGTAGATAACGACCTCCACGCCACGAGCTTTGATGCGCTTCAGAACACCCTGAATGGAAGATTGGCGGAAATTGTCGGAGCCGGCCTTCATGGTAAGGCGATACACACCGACAATGGGCTTCTCGCTAACAGAGGTGCGGTCGTAATAACCTGCTTTTTTTAGTACGCGTTCTGCAACGAAATCTTTACGGGTACGGTTGGAGTCTACAATAGCTCCGATAATGTTCTCCGGGACATCTCGGAAATTGGCTAGGAGTTGCTTGGTATCTTTAGGCAGACAGTAGCCACCATAGCCGAAGGAGGGATTGTTATAGTGCATTCCGATTCGGGGATCCAGACAAACACCCTCAATGATTTGGGCAGTGTTCAGGTCACGGAGTTCTGCATAGGTGTCCAGTTCGTTAAAGAAGCTGACGCGGAGAGCCAAATAGGTATTGGCAAAGAGTTTGACTGCCTCTGCTTCCGTAGAGTGAATAAACAGGGTGGGAATGTTTTCCTTAATGGCACCCTGCTGCAAAAGGCCGGCGAAGGTATGAGCGGCCTCTTCCATTTTGGGGTCATTTTCCGGAATTCCTACGATAATGCGAGAGGGGTAGAGATTATCGTATAGAGCACGACCTTCCCGCAGAAATTCCGGGCTGAACAAGATTCGGTTAGTGTTATAGCGGGAGCGGAGTCCCTTGGTATAACCAACAGGAACGGTGGACTTTACAATGATCACGCAGTGATTGTTGAGAGAAAGCACCTGCTCGATTACAGACTCTACAGAAGATGTGTCGAAGAAATTGGTTTCTGTATTGTAGTTGGTGGGGGTCGCAACCACTACAAAATCTGCATCCTCATAGGCCTGAGGAGCATCCGTAGTTGCTGTCAGCATTAGGGCTCTGTTAGCCAAATATTCGGAAATTTCAGTATCCACAATGGGAGATTGTTTCGCATTGATTAGATCAACTTTTTCTTGAACCAGGTCAACAGCGTGAACTTCATTATGTTGAGCGAGGAGGATGGCGTTGGATAAGCCAACATAGCCGGTACCTGCAATAGCTATTTTCATTTTTGGGTTTCCTTTCTAAGGTGATCGTTTTATATTCAGAAAGCTGAGGACGGCTATGATTTGCAGATCCTTGTGGTAACAAAGGTACAACGATTCTTATACAGTTCAATTTTGTGGAGATTGTTATTTCTTTTTGCCGAAGAGCTTTTTAAATGCAAGTTTGATAAAATACCATACTCCGCAGTCTAAAATATCGTAGGCGAAAAAGAGATACATGCGGGCAAAGAGAGACTTTTTGTGCCGATCGCAGAAATTTATAATCTTTGGACTACGAAAAAATCGTTTTATCTTATAGCGTCTGCGAACAGATTTTTTTTGACCGTTTTCCAGTCTCTCTTTTATTTCGGCTTCATGCTCAGCAACTTGAAGCTGGTCTCCGCACCATGTGCCGGTATACAGGTGTTTTGCGTATTTTGAATAATCACGAAGTCCGACAATAAGAACATCGTCAATCACTTGAGAGTGTTCGCTTTTTTTTGTTTTAAATTGGGGAAGTTGCGTTTCGAGGACCTGTGTATTCAGTTGGACACATGTTTTGCCTGTTGTAAAAGAGTAAGTCTCATATTCGTCCATTATGGCTTTGATCAAAGGATGCCCTTTCTGCGCACCGAAACCTAAACCGGTAGCGACATAACGTACATCATCAGAGGCTAACCAACAATTGTGGGACAAGAGTTCATCCAGTGTGTTATGCAAGAGAACATCGGTGTCTAAATAGATACCGCCTTGGGTATATATGATCCAGAGACGTGCGTAGTCGGAAACAAATGCCCATTTTTTTGCGGAGTACGCATCTTTTACATAAGATATAATGTTTACATCAAAATTGGATTCATTCCACTCGATGATCTCATAATCGGGACAGTATTTTTTCCAGCTGTCTATGCATCGAAGTATCAGATCAGACTTGGGGTTTCCTCCGAACCAGCAATAGTGTATTGTATTTGGAATCATATATATTCTCCATATAGATGTTAAAATTTGGATAATGTCTAAGGTGATAGAAAACGATTATGAAAAGCGTATTCTTCTCCACAACGAGATTTGCTATACAAAGGAACAGTTGACTAATATAAACTACTTAATTATCAGTGTGCTCCTTAAGATATACCTTACAATTATGGCAGGGGATTTGTTGTTCCGGAGGCGGAAGCTTCATATAATCTCCGTATATTTTACGTAAAACGAAGTCATATCCACAGGGGATCGGGAACATATGTCCTTCAAATTCAGCAGCTATGCTTTCGGAGAACCATTCCTTTTCAAATCGTCTCCTCTTTTTGTTAAAATAACCTTCTATTACACTTATATATCTAGATTGCTCATATGGATATTTTGCGTGAAGTTTTTCTGATTTTTTCATTAAATGTTTTCGTCCGCCGGATAACAAGCGAATGATTGGCACAATTATTCGCCTCTTAAAAGTCAGTTTCGTATCCTTCGAGCAGTGAGAATGAAGTCTGTATATTCTGATTAATTTGTCGTACCATTTATCGTATTCTTTTTCATCTTCGGGTTCACCATCCAAAGGAAGAATGTCAATATCAATGCCAAGAGTGCCATCTGAGTAATCTATTCCATGTTCAATCTTTATGGTACTGGTATCGACGAATTTGATAAATGTGAATCTGGATTCAGTCATATTGGGTGAAATTATTTTATATCGCCCATTTAGATTCATTTTGTTGTAATTTTCAATCAACCAATTATAATCGGCGCGGGGCATTTGAATGTCGATGTCATCATCCCAAGGGATAAAACCTTTATGCCGTATAGCACCAATTAAAGTTCCATATGCAAGAAAATAGCGAAGGCCATTTCTTTTGCAAAAATCATCCAGCTCCAACAAAATATCTAACTCAATTTTCTTTATAAGAGAAATATCTTTGATTTCTGTCATTACATGAATACCTCCGTCAGACTCCTCTTAAATAAGGAATTACCCACAAGAGCATAAGTATAATTGTTACAACAATGCCTAAAGGAATGGAGCAAAGAAGCATTATTTTTGTTTTTTTCATTTCTTTAGGATCTTTTTCTTCTTCCGGAATCACAAATAATTTTTGTCGCTCTGCTATTTCTTGTGGACTAACCTTTGTCAGTGCCGATCCGATCAACAGTGCGACGATCCCGGCCGCCATTCCCACGAAGAAAGGATCAAGGTAAATAGGAAGCAGTACACCAGCAACAGCGGTATATATTTTCAATGTTGCACTAACTATAAAACCGACTAACATTCCCCAGAATGCACCGTTCTTAGTAACTCGTTTGCTCCAAACGCTTGCTAACGCAACGGGGAGCCAGGAGCAAGCAACAATAGTGGCACCTAGATATGTTATCCAGAATATTTGAGGCGGCTGGAAGATGCATAGTAAGCATACAACAATGCCTACGATTAGGATAGTTATTCTTCCATATAACAGTTTTTTCTTTTCGCTTTTTACCTTCACAATATCGTTCATGATATTTGATCCAATGAGCGAAAGAAACGTTGTTGCAGAAGAAATTCCGGATGCTAATACGCCAGAAAGTACTATGATACCGAGTATAGCAGGCATAACATTCATAGATGCCCAAATTAGTGTTTGGGAAGGCACCTCAATATTGGGGTTTATTTTTTGCATAAATACCCCTGCCATGCACATGAAAAATTCGATCAAAAATACGCTAGCAGATGCGATAACACCGGACCGCACGACTACATGTTCGTTTTTTGCCATTAAATACCGACTTGACTGCCATGGTGCTACCATTAGAACGGACATCCATGCGATTCCGTATCCCACAGCCCAAATCATATTCTCCGTGCCGGTGGGATAGAAATAATCGAGATTCCCACTGCCGGCGAGCAGACCAGGAATGGTTGCATAGTCCGCCAATTCGGTAACGGTATTTGTCCAACCACCAGCTTTATATGCTATAACCGCTACACCGATAATGGTTGCGATAGAGAACATGGCAAACATGATCGTATCAGTAACCAATACACCTTTTGCGCCGGAAAAAATGGTTATAAGCGTAAAGACTATTACCACTACAACTACACAGACATTGTATTCTAACTCGGTGACCGAAGTCATTAACGTGCCGATACCTTGAACACAAGAAAGGCTATATACTAACATTATGAATATTCCGGTAATAGTAGCAAGCATTTTTAGAGCAGGTGAATCGAAACGTTTTCCAAAATATTCAGGGATCGTCATAACTTCACTGCGGCGTAGATACCTGCCAAAAAATACTGATCCGACAATATACCCTACAGAAAGAACACCTACAGCAACCATTATAGGAGCGAAAAAACCGCTGTATGCTTCTCCTACATCACCCATGAACAATCCAACGCCGATGAACGAGGCTACCAACGATCCTGTAATCAAAACTGTTGGCGCATTTCTACCTGCTACATAAAAATCATTTGTGTTTTTGACGCTTTTGCTAATAAAGGCACCTATAACAAGGTAAACAACCATAGTAGCAGCTATGCCAATCAAAAAAACATTCATCTTTTTTCTCCTGAGTCTTTAAAATCTCTAAACACTGCAATGCCGGCAACGACTCCGGCAGCGACAAACCATAAGCCGATGAAAATTGCAATACTAATTTCCATCATATTTCCTCCAGTTTTATTTTTTATCCATCATTTTTAATGCCATATTCCTATAGTAGTACATCTTGTCATGCCAATCCATTAGGTATGCAGAGACGCCCTCATTATTTTTGCTTGCGTAGATTCCCCAAATATACCAGTAATAATATATCACTGCTGCACAACAAATAAGATGTAACTTCTCTTTATCAGTGAGGGGTCGCTCATAATAAGGGTAGACCCATTTGTCGATTTGATCATATGTAGGTAATATTAATGAAAATAGCTTGCAAATATCATAACCTATGTCTGCGTCACCTGCAAACTCCCAATCAATCAGAAATAGCTCTTTTCCGGAAATCAATATGTTAGGCTCATAAATATCATTATGACAGAGGGTTTTTTGCCAAGGATCGCAGGCAAGGTAGTGGAAAATGGGAGTCATTTCATTTCTTTCCAGCAAACTTTTTTTGTAGGCTAATGCATCTGTATATTTCTCAATTTCTATAATTCGATCAGCTTCGTGCAGATAATCAAATCCAAAGCCAACGGAGATATTAGAGTTGTGAAGCGTCTTTAGTTTTTCGGCCAACATATTGATATGTCGAATGTTTGAAAAATCAAAAGTTTCTGTCACAGGGATGAAAGCAGATATTTTCCATCCTTCCTCCTCGTTGATTTGGATGCAGGTAGGATCAACACCCAAGTTACGAGCTATGCTTAGTGAAGCGGCCTCCTTGTGACGATCAATGACAGCAGAGGCATTGACCCCCGGATGGCGGTAAATATAGTCCCTACCCTTACAGCTAAATTTAAATGACTGGTTGTTTAGTCCTTTTTTAATTACCTCGATATCTGATACATCAGTCAATTCGCATTGCAGAACACTGCAAATATTATCAAATACTTTTACTTTGTTGTTGTATATATAGTTCTTGTCAAACTGCTTTAATTCCTCCATACTATCAAATTCCAGAATTTCAGCGTTTTGACATTTTTTGATCCACATGGGTAGGCTTTTTACGTTCTCAGCGTATATGGTTTCCCAGTACATATACTCAATGCCCGGGCGACCATAATAGCTCTCTAAAATGGGCTTAAATAGCTGCGTAAACCGTCTGTCAAAGTATGCGTGACCGTACATTATCCACTGATCATGTGAGGGCTTATTCGTATCATATATAAGACCGCTTTCATCGAATTGAAAAGCTCTTTCTACATGACTGACTCCCGGAAGATAGACTGAGCAGTAAAATGCACGATATTCGTATCGGTGAAACATGTTGTTTGGGTAATAATTGTCAGAGCAGCATATGTAAGTGTTGTCCAGATAGTCGCGGGAAACATAAATGCTACTATGCGTATTTTTTGATGCGAATTCGTTATTTACTACCAGTTTAACCCCATATTTATTGCGCAAATAGAAAAATTTCTCCATCATATAGCCAATCACAACAACGATTTCATCTATTCCTTTGTTTTTTAGCTGCTCTATTATGCGCTCAATCATTATATCGCCCTTTACAGATATCAATCCTTTGGGTATTTCGTATGATACCGGTATAAATCGGGTGCTCATTCCAGCTGCAAGGATAATAGCATTTCTTACCCTATACGGCTCCATTGCAGCAATAGCTTTGTCTGTTGCAAAAAGGGTATCGTCTACTAAACCGGATGCTTTCAGTTCAGACAATATTTGCTCTACCGAGGCTATTGTCATTTGTAAAACCTCTGATATTTGCTGTACAGTATAAAGACCTTGATTTTCAATCAAGAATCTAAGAACTTCAAATTGATCCTGTTTCATAGATAACCCCTTTATTTGGTAATATTGTTATAAGGTAAATTGTAAAATAAGCCCACAATAGTGAAACGGAATATCCATAGCAAATGGGTCTTTTGTCAAGATTAAAAAACGTATTTTCCGATGGATCGACGAAATACCACTGGTGGATGATGCTTGTCAGTATATGGGATCCATTCGTGTATTATAATTCGGGGAGATGACCGTGAATGAAAGCACCATAAATGGTTTCTGTGCCACTATCAGTTGTTTCGGTGTAGCTTTCGCGCCATGACAGCTTGTATAGTATGGTATCCTCGCAGAGCACATTGGCGAACTCCTCGGCTGGGAGCCCGGCACACATTGCAGCCTGAAGATCGTCGCGATGTAAATTGTTAATAGGTACGTTGGAAAGCTCTCGATTTGCTTGCGGAAGCTCTTGATAGGCTATAGCAATTAAATAATCGACAAATAGGTAATCAATGGCTGTGTCGTACACCTTCCAAAAAGACTCAAAGGCCTCCTGAAGGAAGGAAAACAAAACATGTCCTTTCCAGCCACCTAGGCAGAATGAAGTCCAACGATATCGGGAAATGAATCGAGAATCTCGTTCCGGAGATTTACAGGTGAAAACAGGCAGGGAAAAATAACTTGAACTTATCGCTTCTCTGCAAAAAATCGTGGAGTCAATCCATAATCCGCCATGTTTTGCTATCAGTGAAAAACGTAGGTAGTCAGAGAAGTTTGCAAGTCCAAGCTTTTTTTCATTGACTTTGTTTATAATGTAATCAGGAATGTCTAAATAATCAAAGTAGTTATCCTTCGTAATCAAGTGAACGGGATGACCGTTTGCATTAGCGCGTATGCTCTTAATGCATTGTTTTACAATGGGAGGTGCGCTTTCTTCTCCGGTCCACCAACATACCCAAATAGGTGCGGTAGGAGAAGGCTCCCCTGTGTATGAGGAAACCTTATATTTCTGAATGACAGGCTGAAGAAAATCGCTTAGAAAAGAAAGTATGAACTCATCCTTTTTTTGATGAAAGGAACTGGATAGCCTTTTAAGATGAATGCGGTGGGCTACATCGTCGATGGCTCTATACCATGCCAATTGGGGAGAAAATGTACGATCGGAACGAAAAGCAATGACGGTATTATTCCATCTCTTTTTAAATTTTTTTAGGAAATCAGACATAAAACTATCTCAATCCTTTCTTGTTTTCCGCAAAACCCAGCAGAAGGGACGGAGTGCGATTCTGGTGCCGAATATATAAGCTAAATTGCGCAGAGATTGTTTCTTGAGCAGAGCGAAGGGATACCTTACTTGTTTGCGACGGATTCTAATTGCACGGATTATTTTGTTGGAGTCCGGAGTAGAGGGATCCATGGCAGCAATACAGAAATTAGCACAGGCGATGCTGAATGTGGCAGAGTCTTCTATATATAACTGCGGATATTTTTCCTTAAATAAGGATAATCGGTTTGCATAGGCTTCCAAAGCGTCCAGACGTCGGATGTTGAAAGTAGACATGATGCTACCAGAGCGTTGCAGGTAGTTGTAAAGAGGGATGTTTATATACGCTGTGGAATTCGCTTTTGCAAGGATGCGATATGTGAAAAATTCATCCTCGTTATATTTTCCTACTGCAAAGGATTCGCTTTCTAGGAGCTTCGCAGAATATAGCTTGTTCCATGCTACGGCACGATAAGTATGACCTTTTATCAGTGTTCCTATAGCAGATTCTGGGGTGTTTATGACAAATTGAAAGGGAGCTATATCTGTGGGTGTGTCGGCATCGTGGTCGTACACAATTCTAATATCGCAGGCGGAGATCTCTGCGCCGGATTGACGGATACCCTGATAGAGATACTCGATATAATGTGTGTCGACCCAGTCATCGCTGTCGACGAAACAGATATATGACCCTTGGGCGATTTCTAATCCTGCGTTACGAGCATCGGACAGACCGCCATTCTTTTTGTGAATGACACGGACTCTGGAATCCTTTTTCGCCCATTCGTCGCATTTTTGAGGACAACGATCGGGGGAACCATCATCAACTAAGATGATCTCCAGATTTTTATAGGTTTGGTCTATAATAGATTGAACACAGTGATCCAAGTAGGCTTCTACTTTATACACGGGGACAATGACACTGATAAGATCCAAATAGGACACCGCCTTTATTTTACTTCATACTTTTTGTTATTTCCGGTAATTGCTCCATGAAGGGAGTGAATCCATTGATAGGTCAGGGGAGAAAAGGCTGCCCAACATCCTTGCAGATACAGCGATTTGCTACAAGCGGGGGAGTTTTTCATGGTAGAGAGGAGTGCTCGCAATTCTTTTCTGGCAGAATCTCTGTGAGGCTTCAGCCAGTCTTTATTCTCTTGCAGGGGAATTGTGGCCAGATTGATCAGTTGACGAAATAGGCGAACATGGGTCAAGGACTGTAGGAGTGGGGAGTCCTGACATTCTTGAACCATAATTTTAGAGACACGTACAGGATCCATAACTTTGTGCTCGTTCAATCGGCTTGTTGCAGCAGAACCTGCTCGTAACATATAATGATAGGGGCAAATATCTTCGAAAACAGATGTTTTGGAAGCGCGGAACAAGTAGAAATTCATAAGAAGATCTTCAAAATTGCGGATGGAGGGATCCATAAAGTCATGGGCGATGAGGGAATCTAAAAGATCCTTTTTGTATAGCTTGTTCCACAAGGCGGGTTCTACAAAAGTGCCGCTAATCAAATCAGCGAGTCCTGTTTCGGTGTTTTGGATTGTAAGTTTTCCTGTGTTATAGTAGAAATCAACCCTGCTGGGGAAAACCATTCGGTAGCCACAGTGGGAGATGTCGGCATTATGGGTCTTGGCATTTTGCAGGAGCCGCTGATACATATAGGGCTCGATGATATCGTCCCCATCTACAAAGCCGACCCAATCTCCGGATGCCTCCCGGACACCGCGGAGTCTTGCACTGGTAACGCCGCCGTTTTCTTTGTGTATTGCTTTGATACGAGGATCTTTTTTTGCGTATTGGTCTATGACAGAGGCAGTTTCGTCCTTCGATCCGTCATTTACGACGATGACCTCGATGTTGCTATAGGTTTGGGCAAGAATGCTATCCAAACAGGATGGCAACTCTTTGGCTATGTTATACGCAGGAATAATAATGGAAATTTTAGCGTTCATCAGTCAACAAATCCTATTCTCCCGGTAAGTGCATCCTTCTGTTCCAGCTTTCTTTCCGGTGTGATATTTTGCCTGAGGGTGTATTCCTCTCCATAGCAGGGGGCATGCTTCATTCTTTCCTTCTCCTTTTCCACATAGGCATCCAGTGTGGAGATCACACGGGCAGGGGAACCTACGGCTACAGAATTGGAGGGTATATCATGGGTTACGGTACTGTTGGCACCGATCACTACATTATCTCCGATGGTAATACCGGGAAGAACCACGGATTCGGCGCCGATAAAAACGTTGTTACCAATGGTTACTCTGCCGATTTTTGTATAATTCAGAAATTGCTTGGTGCTGGCATCGTGGCAGAGAATATGGACTCTGGGAGCCATGGTTACATTGTCGCCGATTTCGATGAGCCAACAATGACCGGGGTCGAGAATGACTCCGTTAAGCCGCTTGAAATTTTTGCCTACTTTCATGCCCATAGAGATTAGCTTTTCGGTAGCAAATTCTCCACGGAGCCGATATAGCAGTTCTTTTACAAAAGACATAATGCACTCCTAATTATAAACCGAGCAGCATTTTTTCTACTGCATATACGGTTTCTTCCGTACTGAAAGCCTTGCCTCTAATGGCGGCTCGCTCAGCATAGTGATTCAACAGTTGAGGGTCATCTAACAATTGCTTGATTCCTGCATAGAGGGCATCCTCGGTATTCTCCGTGACGATGCCGTATTCGTTATGATCCCCCAACATTTCCTTCATTCCGGAGACCTCTACGGTGCAGACCGGTGTGCCTACGATTAGGGCTTCCGTTGCGGCGGTAGAGAAGCCTTCTGCATGGCTGGCGCAGACGAACAGGTCGCACTTTTCCACATACTTATAGGGGTTGGTTTGATAGCCCAACAGGGTTACGGTATCAGACAAGCTGTTGTTGCGGATATAGGATTCGATCCACTGCTGCAATTCGCCAATTCCAAGAATATACAGATGGGCATGGCGGTTTTCGTCTTTCAAACGTTTCATAATATGCAAAAGACGGTCGTATCCTTTGGACTCTTTCAAAGTACCTACTGCGATCATGTTCAAGCCGGCATTTGGGCGAATTTCCGGTGCAGTCTCAGAGGAGAGAGACAGGATTTTAGCAGACTCTACGGTATTGTATAGCACACGGCAAGGTTTTTGGAACTGAAGCAAACCGCAGAAATCCTGCTTCACATATTCGGATACGCAGATTGTCTGATGGAAGCGATCATAGCATTGCCGGGCTTCTTTTTCACGTCGGAATGATTTGCAGAGGGTTTTTAGATTGTTTTGCTGCACATGGATCCAAGAGACCAACTTAGTGTCCTTGTGGGGGCAACCGCTGATGATACGGGCGGAGGGACCTTCCAGATAGGATACTTCAATGTCATAATGCTCTTTGACACACAGCTTGTGGAGTCTGCGAGGAGACAAAAGCTTCATGATATGGCTGTTGCCGGGAATGGAGTGCTTCCATATGCTGCGGAAATGAATGTGGGGAGCCAAAAACTGCTCGTTCACACCGCCACCGAAGAGCGCGATTACAGAAATATCAAATTTGCTGGGATCCATATTGTTGACTAGGTTCACCAGTACCTTTTCGGCACCGCCCTGACCTAAGTCACGGATCAAAAACAGAATTTTAATCACATTATAGTACCTCGATGCTATTTATAGAGGAAATTAGTCCTTATGCTTTTTAAGGCTGCGGGCGTGAAGCTTCTTATAAATACAAGTGGGAATAAAAGCTCTTAATACAAGAAGATATGGTTTGTAGCAACGTAACCCCTTGAAACCCATAAGGCGGTAGCCGCGACTTCGGGTTTTGGCACTGTTTATACGGGCACGGAAGGTGCGACGCTTGACTGCCGCATCATCTTCTAAGATGAAATATAACTCATCGGAAAGATTATGTCCTCTAAAGCCGGCCGCGAGGAAACGGCACCATAAATCTACATCTTCGACTCGCAGTACAGTAGGGTCTAAACTGTATCCCCCTAAAGCGTCATAAACTCGCTTGTAGGTCATGATGGTTGCGTGTGAAAAAGCATTGGATTGCAACATGGTTTCCTTGGTCGGCTCCGGGGTTTTTATGATGGAGGCGATTTGTTTTGTACCATCCCACACTCCGACACCGGTACCGACCAAATCAATGTTGGGATGAGTTTCCAAATAAGCGACTTGCTTTTCAAAACGGTCGGGGGTAGACCAATCGTCTCCATCCATTCGAGCAACCAGATCTGTTTCAACAAACCTCAAGCAGTGATTCAGGGAGTAGGGGAGCTGCTTGTTTTCTCCGTTTTGTAGGATTACAAATTTTTCGGGATATTTTTCTTTGTAATTCCGGAGAATCTGAAGAGTGTTGTCGGTAGAACCGTCATCGCAGATGATCATAACCCAATTCGAATATGTTTGCGCCAAAATGGAATCGATGGATTTTTCAACTGTTTTTTCGCAATTATAGGTTGCCATTATAACAGAAATCTTCTTGTCCATATATGGGTTTACTCCTCTATTATTTCCTCATAGTTCCTGTTAAAGTCAATCAAGATCGGATGGTGTGTCCATACCCGCTCTTCCTCCGGAGGGAGAGTCATGTAGTCGCCGTACTGAATTTTTAAAGCTGTATCCGGATCGGCGAAACAACTGTAGGACTTATCTCGGAATGAGATAGTTTTTAAATTCTCAAATAAATCAGATGGATAATGGATTGAGCATTCTCGGATGGTGCATGGGAAGAACCAATCACGATCAGATCGAGAATACCATCGCTTAATATAGTTCTCTGTGGATCGTCTCCATTTTTCGCGTGTTTTGCGAGGGAGCTTCAAAAGTGTGCGTTCTATGAAGCCGGTGATACCGCCGGTGCCGCTTGTGAAACCTTTTCCACAGAGCAGATTGATGGCACAGGCTGCAAACTGGAGCTTACGAGATATAAAACCGGGAGCAACACGATCGGCAGGGAAAATATCTATGAAAAAGCCCTTGTGGAAATTTCTGCTACGGGCCCATTCGTCCTGAAGAAAGGTGGTATGATCCTTCACAATTTTAGAAAAACTGTTGGGAAACTCGGGGGTAGTGCGATAGTTTTGAAGGAGGAAGCCATCCGGAGCTACGGAGTCCCAAATAGATAGCAATTTTTCATAATCCTCACGGGGCATCATAACATCAATATCGTCATCCCAAGGGATAAAACCGCCATGGCGAACTGCTCCGATCAGGGTGCCATATCCAAGAGAGTAGCGCAAATGGTGTGTGGAACATACAGTGTGGAAGACATCAAGAATTTCTTGCTCAATATTCCATATGGATAGCATTGCATTATCCTGACTCATACTTGATCATCTCCGTTATTTGGATTTGTAGAGCATATTGAGGCAATCGGTTGCTCAAAATGAGATTTTTATAGGGAATGGATCAAATTGTCGTTGATCTATGTATTTTCAGCGAATGAGCCATCACCATCGCAAATAAGACTGACAGCCGGAAATGGCTACAGTGGATTTAATCCTGAACATCATAGCCTTTTATGTAATTCCTTGCATCTTTCAAGAAACTGAGAGCAATCAGAACAATTACAATACCAATAGGGAATGCTGCAATGATACTGACAGACTGTAGATTACTCATAGAACTATCGGAGAAGATCAATGCAATGGGAAGAACAATCAAAAGAATGCACCACAAAAGCTGAATTAACTTATGGGGCATCTCATTGCGATCGAGTTTTTTATAGCTGTAACATGCTCCAATCAGGGCGATAGAATCAAAGGATGTAGCATAAAAGGCAACCATTGTAAGGAGTACCACTATCAATACCAATGGAGCACAGGGCAAGGAGTTAATAATGTTGATAATTAAAGCGTAAAGGTCGCCGCTTTCCAGATAGGAAGCGATAAAATCTACAGATCCGGAAATTTGTTTACCCATGGAGTAATGCCCCAGAATAATAAAACTAACAATGGTGGAACCAACACCGAATCCGTATCCGCCCAGAATCGTTTGGCGAACAGTGCGACCTTTGGAGATGTTTCCGATAAAGAAGGGCGCAGCTACGCACCACACCATCCAATATGCCCAATAGAAAATGGTCCAATTCTGGGGGAAGGAGCTTGTACGCTCGGGATCCGTATACGTAGAAAGTCCAAAGAAATTCTGGACCATCTTTCCGAGTGCGGAAATGCCGGAATCAATGATATACCTTGCCTCTCCACCGAAGAGGAGAACATAAGCCAGAAGGCCAAAGAATAGGTAAATACATACCTTGGCCAGCAAACTAATTCCCTTAAAACCGTGGAGGAGAGAGTAGGTATAGACCACGCAGGTAATGATTAAGATCACAATTGTAACGATGGTACGATCCAATTGAATATGGAAAATTTCGTTGATAATGCTTGCCATCAATGGAGTAGCCAAGCTAAAGGTTGTGGCAGTTCCGGCAAGGAGAGCAAAGACTGCTAACAAGTCAATCAGTCTGCCTATAATTCCATCAGTATGCTTGCCGAGAATAGGGCGGCAAGCCTCAGAATACTTTTGACGATCCTTTTTGCGAACATGAAGCATAAAACCAAAGGCAACGGCAAGAACCAGATAGAAACCCCAAGGAATCAAACTCCAATGGAAAATGGGGTACACGCTTGACCATTCCATAATATTGCCTTTCGAAGCAATATAGGGATCCGTTGCATAAAGGATCCATTCTGAGAAGGAATAGAATAGGATGTCAGCAGCCAAACCGGCAGTAAACATCATGGATCCCCAAGTTAAAAAAGAATATTTTGGCTTCTCGTTTTTCTCACCTAAAACGATATCTCCATATTTTGAGCAGGCAAGAAACAAGGACAGGAGGAAAATGCCCAGACCTATCACAAGGTAATAGGTGCCAAGAGTGTCGCCCAATACAAAGCGTATTTGACCGATTATACGGTTGGACTGCTCAGGCAAAAAGAAGAACAGAACACCCAGCGCAACAACGATTACAAGGGGGACGATGGTAATCATCCAATCTATTCTTCGGGTTTGAGAGGTTTCTGTTTTTTGTTTGTCCATATATTTCATTCTCCAACTAAATATTTTTTATAGGAAGGATCTATAGCGGCCAACTCGGTGAGGCAGTCGATTTCCTGAATATCACCGGAATTCATGGGAAAAACACCTAAGTCATATTTCTCCGGATAACAGAACAAAGCTACATCATCCCAATACAAATGAAGAAGTTTTTGATTCTCGAAAATGAATTCAACGTGCTGCCTTAGTTTTTTTCCGTCTTCCGCGGTCCAACGTGAGATACCCATAAGCTGCCATCCGTGAACGCCACCGACACGGCTACAATGGGTGATGGTATCACCACTTAATGTCAGAAGCCATTCGTTTGTGTGGACATCTGTCCAAATGGCATTATAACCGGACTTTTCGAAATCACGACATAAAATGTTTGCATTGTGAATAATTTGATCGCCGTCAATGATCATGACATCTTCAAGGTGATCCCGAGCTATGTAAAGAGAGGAGATGTTGTTACAGGTATCAAAGTAAGGATTATCCAATAAAATAATATGGGGAAACTGTTCCTTGAGACTACAAAACTGCTCCTTAAGATAGCCAACCACTACGTAAATTTCAAAAATGCCATTGGCGTAAAGACCTTTGATGATGGTTTCAATCATGGAATGACCATTTACTTTGACTAATGGTTTTGGGGTTAACAGTGTGACAGGATTCATTCGAGAGCCTGTGCCGGCAGCCATTATGATTGCTCGTTTTACCTGATGCATGAGAAACTCCTTTTGTCTATTCTGTTAGGACGTCTATTGCAGCTTTTGCAATTTTAGAATACTCTTTAGCATAGATGTACTGCTGAAGGGAGTACTCCCCAAATTCAACGCCAAGGATCCGCTTGTATTCGCACCAGTTGCTCCAAAGCAAGCCACAAGCGGCGATATAACAGTAGATTTTTATTCTTGTGGAGTGGGTGCATCCCTCTGTGAAATAGGTATCAATCAATGCATCGATGTGCAGTCTGTCGTACATGGCATAGATGCAGAACATCGCAATGTCGACATGAGGATCCTGCATTCCTGCATACTCCCAATCAATCAAGTGAATTTCCTCGCCCTGCGTGGTTGGTACAAAAAGAAAGTTATCTGCTACAGCATCGATATGAGACAAACAGTATCTAGGCTCCTGCATGTCAATGTAAGTACGCAACGCAAATACCTGCTCTTTAATAACGGCGTAATCCTTATATTCAGAGGGGACGCCATTCCAAAGACTTTCGTAATATTGAATCTGTTCAAAAATATCAAAGGTGTGATCTACTGTGAAATTACATTCATGGAAAGAACGAAGCTTTGCCATAGCCTTCTTTATATCATTGCGACAGAAGGGATCACATACCCGGGCACCTTCTAGAAATTCAGTGATCTTATAACCGTTTTCAGGGTTGATATACACTACATTGTCACAAATCCCTTTACCGTCTAATACAGAATATACAGTGTGCTCTTGATGACGATTGATCAGCCTATCTGTCCCCTCACCGGGGATTCGCATAATGTATTTCTTTTGCTTGCCTTGAAATAAGAAAGAACGATTTGTCATGCCCTTTTTAAGAACAGATATATCGGTTATTTCATCTTCTTCAATGGATAGGACTTGCTTAATTGTGGTTATGGCATCCGATTTCAGATTATCAGAATCCGAGTCGATAGCACGAAGCTGTTCATAAGTGTTGATCTCTATGACACTATCATCTTGTACAACATTGGCGTATAAAACCATACGACCTTTGTCATATGAGGCAGCTTCCCAAAATTCGTTGTTGAAATGGGGCAGGCTGCACATTTGAGAAATCTTTTTTTGTATGATCGGGACTTCCGGTGCTGTTAGATAACTGATACCAATCATTCGGTTTCCGGGAGCGTTCGTGCTGACGAGCTGCTTCTTTCTATTAATGGTGAGATTGCTGTCTTCGTGAATTGCATCGCTTACCATATACCAAGAATAGAGTTCGAAACGATGAAATGGATTATTCTCACACCAAAGATCGCAGGGGACAATATAGGCATTGGCGAGGCGATCAATGGCTAAGGAAACAGAGTGAAGATTGTTCTTGTGACTATACTCCGGATTGTAGATTAAGTGAACGCCAAAGGCATCCCTTAAATATTCGAATCGTTCCTTCATAAAGCCAACTACAACGTAAATTTCCTGAATGTTCACTTCGTGCAATTGGCGAATTAAGCGCTCAATCAGAACTTCTCCACGAACGGATAGGAGAGCTTTTGGAGTGTTGGCATTGATTGGAACCATCCGCATTCCAAAGCCGGCAGCCAGAATAATTGCACATTTAGGCCGGTGTTGCTCCAGTAGAGCGGAAGCATCTTTTGTTAGATTATTGCCTTCATCTATTAGGCATCCATTTCTCAGGAATTTTAGGGCGTTGTTTACGGTGCCGAGAGAAAGGTTGCATCGCTTAGACAAGTCTCGTTGATTGGCGGGAAGAGTTTCGGCTATAGACAGGAGAATATCACAGCAATTTATGTTCAAGAAATACGCACATCCTAACTTTGTGAACTAAAAATATTGTAACAGGGGAAATGCTATTTGTCAACAAGATGGGTCTTGAAGTTGCACAATATTACGTAAATGAAAACCTTTACGAACTCCTTCGTCAACTGTTAAGACCACAATTTGCATTCATTGCCGTATATTTGTGTTGCTTGTTGGTCTTTTAATTAAAATGCTTCCATATATGTGTAAAAAGTTGGTTTTTGGGTAGAAAATAGTTTCCTATCGAGAAACTACTGTTACTAAATTGTTATGCGTGAGGTTATCAGTAAAACGGTAAGTGAGCCGATCGGCACTATCGTGCATGATTGTGAAGCCGATGGATTGCAGGGTGTTTCGGAGTAGGGTGTTTTTCTTCGTTTTTATGACGGGGAAGAGACCTTCCTTGCATCCGCTCTGAGATAGCAACGCGGAAAACAGGGCGCTTTCCACATATTTTCCCGCAACGCGGCAGGACATGGCAAACTCTGTGAAAACGAGCTGATTGTTTTCGATTTTATACTGGCCGAAGCCTACGATGCCGTATTCCCCGAAGTCATCACCACAGGACAGGGCGAAGGATTTGTGGTCGGGACGGGAAAGGACAGCGGAAAATTCTTCCGGTGTGTATTTCTTACCGGACATATTTAACTGATTGGTACGGATCACCAATTCATAGCAACGGAGCTTTTCTGCCTCTGTAGTTGGCACAAAATGCTTTGCTTGTAGGTGACATTTTTTCAAAAACTCTATGGTATCCGTATTATCGGAGTTACGAAGCCGGTTTCTCTGCTCTTCTGCCCGATACATTTGACGGCGGTTCTTGCTTTCTTCCGTAATGGGGACGGAAAATTCCGGCAGGGACAGAAGGGGGCCTACCTCTGTGGCATCATAAGCGCGCACCATGGGCAAAGCAGAGCGAACTTGCTCCCGTTCAAATACAGAGTCATCTATGAGAGCCAAGCTATCGATACCGATATTCAGATTCTTAGCAATTTCTTTCATGGATCCGCTCTTGGCATTCCAGTGGATTTGGGGATATAGGAAGTATTCGGCTACCCCCAGCCGTTCCAGCACAGGATAGGCATTGTCATAGTCATTCTTGCTGGCAACGGACTGGATAATACCACGGGCATCCAAAGACTTGATCGTATCTAAAATGCCGGGCTTTAGCTTTAGGGAATTGGGGTCATCGGTTTCGATGAGAATTCCATCCCAAAGGGTACCGTCTAAGTCCCAAACAACGCACTTGACGGTTGCAGCGGGTACTTCGGTAGCAATGGGCTCTCCTTGCACAAAATCGCACCAGAGAATATCCAGTTCCGCATCCAGATCGTTTTCGGGATATATTTTAACCAGAAGATCTGCTTTCTCACATTCGGCAGACAATGAGGTAAGAATATGCATATTCTCCCCCGGTTCAATGGACAATGAGGTTTTATACAAAGGCGTATGATCGTCAAAGATTTCCATGATTAGGCGGAAGGAAGTGCTATGGTGACTATAGCCGTGGAACAGGAAAGCATCGGCATGATTGGAAAGACCTTCCAAGCTGCGTAGCTTCCGCCGGCGTAGAAACTCCACAATGCGGATCCCGTTCCAGCGAAGTGCTTGGGGAAGTCGGGAATCTACCAGCTTTTTTAGGCGTTTTCCCTGCTTTTCGGTTTTGGAAAATAGCTTTTCTTGCTCTGACTCTGTTACCATTGCGGGGAAAATGATGGTCATCATATTCCCCCACTTGCGGAATTTGACCCGGACACCTTGTTTGTTGCAGGCGTGATTGTGGGGAAAGGTAAGAAGACCGTTCTCGAATCGCTTACAACGACCATCGCTACGGGCCTCATAATGGAGACAGTTGCCGAAGCACAGGGGTGCGGCACATTCTAAACAGTGCTCTTCCCACATGGTGGGGCGGACTGCGGTGATACGAAACCGATCGCGGATGTTCAGTTGAAAGTTCGGGACAGGCTTTTGCCCTGCAGGATCGGCATAGTAAAATTGATACATAATAAATCCTCTTGAAAGAGTAAGATCGAAGGGTTATGCTAAGACCTCGGCTGCAAGCTCTCCCATATTTAGGCTTCGCATGCCGTAGGTCTTACGGAGTTTGTCATAATAAGAGAATATCTCGTTTAGTTGCTGAAGGTGATAGTCTGTATCTGTCCCAATATTATGGGGATGCCACCACAAATGGAAGCATAGATCATGCTTAGCGGCATAGAGCATTTGTCTCTTGATCCGGCGAAGCTTCAATGGCTCAAATAAACCGATAAACTTGGGCTTATACATACGGGAGCCTACAATGTTGACAATGCCGTCCTCGTTTTTGGGAGTAAAACAACCGTGACTTGTTAAAGGTAGATATACATCCAGTAGACGGAGAGCTCTCATGAGGGGACGACACTTGACCTTTTCGTGGATCCAGTCGTTTTCCTCATCTCGATAAGAGGTGTAGCCTAATTCTCTGAGCACCTGGGTGTATTCCGGCTCTGATTGATTTCGGGGGAGGACAACACTTTTTAGAGAATAGCCCCGATCTGTGCCAAGAGCTTTGGCAGCGATCATGTCCTGACGGAATTGCTCTGTGGTTTGACCGTTTTCTCGGCAATAGTAGTGGCAGAAGGTATGGCTTCCCAGCTCCTGACCGGGAGTTGCGGCAATTAGAGCAGGGATCTCCGGCGCGAAGTACATAGGATCGCCTTCTTTGAGTGTATTTAAAAAGGGGTAAGGAGACAGCTTCTCCGAGGTGTAAGAAGGCGTTGCACTGGGGAGGTAGGGATTCAAATCCTCCGGACCTTTTGCAAAGAGCATACCGACGGTAGCCCAAGTAGCATGGATGCCGAAATTGCGGAATAGCTCTAACATTTTAGGGATGCTATTCCTTCCACCTATAATATTGGGTGCGTATTGATCCGGTTCTGTGCAATCGTGCATGCCCCAGAACAGCTCGAAGTCTAAGGATACGATCAAGGTACCTGCCATAGGGCACCTCCTTACAAATGGGAATATTACAGATAGGAATAAATGTAGAATAATAAATAGAAAACGACCGTACAGATGGTGACTAAAACACGGTTTTCTTTTTTGAAGAAGTGCCGAATTTCCCATGGGAGCAAAATGTAATTGTATAGACTCAAATAGATGGGAAGACGACCGATAAAAATGCCACTGGTAAACATGGAGACAATGTAAATACCGGTAGAAATGATAGACATATTTACACATATGTGAATCAGGGGATTGTCCGTATCTGCCAGTTTCCCTTTCCAAATAAAAGCGAGAATTGTTGGGACGGAATAAACCAACACTCGAAGGAAGTTAGTGCCATCGTCTTGACCTGTAGTCCAGTCGGAAACAACGTTCTCATACTGGGTATCTTGCAGGGAACTGTCTAAGAAGCCGGTAAATTCATCAATAAACGCAACTGCAATGAGAGTGAACAGGGCTACCAGTATGGTTTTGCCGTTCCATGCCTTGCCCTGTACGATAAAGATTACCGGTAGCATGAGCAGTGCGCTTTGGTGGAAGCGGGATGCCAAGAGCATGAGCAAAATAGAAAAGAAATATTTCTTCTCTACGATCAGCGGTAGTGCGATGAACGTGATACAGGCAGCGAAAAACTGTCGAGTGCCGTTAAACATCCAGCCTGTATAATCTGTGGAAGCAACAAAAAGAAAAATGCTGAGCCAAAGATTTCGAGAATATTTTCGATAGATGAGGGTTATACAAAGTAACTGAATAGCGGCAATGACAGCAAAATAAAGCCGAGGTCTTTCTCCGATAAACAGCTTGATAATAACGTTTAACACATAAAACCATTGGTCCTTACTGTAAAACTCCAAATAAGCAGGGAGGCCGGAGAAACTGGGGGGGGCTTTTACAAAGGCGTTATAATAGGCACCGGTATCGCCAAAATATCGGTTTCGGGTAGCACACCAATAGATCAGTGGAATGACAAAAAGAATAGCCGCGGAGACCCTCCAGCGCTCCCGCTTATTCCCCAGAACCTCGATGTGCCTTCGGGTGCTTAGCTTGGAGATAAGGAGACCACCGATAAACACCCATAATATGAACTTAACGTATAAAAAATCTATGGGCATAGGCATCTCCTAAAACATAAAATAATGGGAATAATCGACAGCCGGATCACAGTCTCCAGTACAAATAGCCACGGGACAGATATTCTTTTTTGTCAAGAATGCCCTTGAGATCCAGGAGGATCTTTTGTCCTTTGGCCTTGTAGAGCTTGCCGATGTCATCGGCGGTCAGCTTGCGGAACTGATCGTGGGCAACAGCCAGGATCACAGCATCCAGATCGGACAGTTCTTCCATGGGGACGAATCTCATACCATAGAGACGCTCTGCCTCGGCGGCATCGGCCTCCGGGTCGGAGACGATAGGGGTGATGCCGTATTCACGGAGCTCTTCGTAAATGTCGATGACCTTAGTGTTGCGGGTGTCGGGGCAATTTTCTTTAAAGGTAAAGCCCAGAATGGCAACCTTAGCACTCTTGACGGGGACATCGGCCTGAATGAGCTTTTTGACCAGGTTTTCGGCACAGTATTTGCCCATGCCGTTGTTAATACGGCGGCCTGCAGAGATGATTTGACTGCGATAGCCCAACTGGGCGGCCTTATAGGTCAGATAGTAGGGATCTACACCGATGCAGTGACCGCCTACCAAACCGGGTTGGAACTTTAAGAAATTCCATTTGGTACCGGCGGCCTCCAGAACTGCCTTGGTGTCAATGCCCATCTTATTAAAGATCATTGACAGCTCGTTCATGAAGGCAATGTTCACATCTCGCTGGCTGTTCTCAATGACCTTAGCGGCCTCGGCGACCTTAATGCTTTCCGCCCGGTGGACGCCGACTTCCACCACCAGCTCATAGACCTTGGCAACTTCATTCAGAGTTTCTTCGTCCATACCGGAAACAATTTTAACGATGGTTTCCAGACGGTGAACCTTGTCGCCGGGATTGATGCGTTCGGGGGAGTAGCCCACCTTGAAATCTACGCCGCATTTTAGGCCGGATTCTGCTTCCAAAATCGGCACGCAGACTTCTTCCGTAACGCCGGGATAGACAGTGGATTCAAATACAACGATGCTACCCTTTTGCATATTGCGGCCTACGATCTTACTGGCACCCTCTACGGGAGCAAGGTCGGGGGTGTGGTCGCCGTTTACGGGAGTGGGGACAGCCACGATAAAGAACTTAGCTTCCTGCAGGCGGGTCTCGTCGGCAGTGAAATCCACGGAACATGCGGCAATGGCATCGTTGCCTACCTCGTTGGTGGGATCGATGCCACTGCGGTACAGGTCGATCTTTGCCTTGTTCAGATCAAAACCGATCACATCGATCTTGCGGGAAAAAGCAACTGCAATAGGCATGCCGACATATCCCAAGCCCACCAGAGCCAACTTTTCTTTTCTTTCACAAAGGTCATTATAAAGATGCATATATATTTCCTCCTAATGGGATGGGATTTTTTATGACAGTCCAAGAGCATCTAAACTCTGGGCGATAATATCTTCTTTGCGGAACTCCTGTTCCATTTTCAGCCTGCCCAACAGACCCATAGCTTCTCTTTGCTTTTGGGAGAGGGAAAGAAATTCTTTGAGACCCAGGTACAGACTTTCCGAATCTCGGGCTTCGATCAGCAAACCGCTTTTTCGAGGAATGACAGCTTCGCGACAGCCGGGAATATTGCTGGTGATGACCGGGCGTCCGGTGGAAGCGGCTTCCAGAAGAACATTGCTCATGCCTTCGTGATAGCTGGGAAGAACCACGCAATCGGAATTTTGGTAATAAGGCAAGGGATTTTCCTGAAAACCATGGAAGGTTGCAATGCCTTTTTCGACAAGGGCTTCTACTTTTTCTTTGTAGCTGTCTTCGAAGAAACCCACAAGATCCAAGTGGAAAGGGATCGCGTCCTTATGAAGGCGGTCTATAGCGTCAAACAATTCATCCATGCCCTTTTCTTTCATGATCCGACCCAAGTATAGCAGACGAGGGATCTCGTGAGAAGGGTAAGGCGTGAGGGGATAGGATTCCAGATTGATCCCTGCTCCGTGAAGAATGACTTGGCGATCTCGAGTTAGGATCTTACGGCGACGGAACTCGGCGGCATTTTCTTCATTTTCAAAGAAAACACCTTTTACCTTTCGGAAAGCACGCTTATACAGCAAGGTGACCAACTGTGCGATCCCACGCTTTTGGAAAGCGGTGCCTAAGCCTTGGACATTGGCGAAAAAGGGGATCCCGGCTCTGCTGCAGGCCATGCCGGCGTAAATGTTGGGTTTGATGGAATATGTAATGACCAGGTCAGGCTTTTCTTCTTTCAAAAGCCTGCGGTAAGTCCGTAAGAGTGTGAAGTCGGTTTTGGGATTAATACCTCGACGATCTACATTTGTCTCGATGCAACGAAAGCCCAACTGCTGGAAGTCATCCTCGTGCCCCACAAAGGGCATACTGAGAACCACTTCGTGGGTCTTGGACAGGGCCTGTAAAAGCTCCAGACGGAATCGGTAGAGCATATAGGAGTGATTGGTAACAACTAGGATCTTTTTCATTTCTTTCCTACTTCCTCATTATGGGATGAAGGGATTGCACCTTCTACGATACCCTCATGACGGAGAACCTTGATGATGGTACCGAAGAAACAACGACAGTCGAAGCCGAAACTCAGCTTTTCTACATATTCGCCGTCCAGCTTGGCCTTAGTGACATTATCCAGCTCATCGCGACCGTTGATCTGCGCCCAGCCGGTGAGACCGGGGCGAATGTCATTGGCTCCGTAGCGATCTCGTTCTTCCAGAAGATCGTACTGATTCCACAGTGCGGGACGTGGGCCGATCACAGACATATGACCGACAAGAATGTTGAAGAGTTGGGGCAACTCATCCAGACTGGTTTTACGCATGATCTTTCCCATACGGGTAATGTACTGTTCAGGATTCTGTAACATATGTGTAGGCATGTCTCTGGGAGTATCAACCCGCATGGAGCGGAATTTCAGGATATGGAAGTAGGTTTTGCCTTTACCTACCCGCTTTTGGCGGAAGAAGATAGGGCCGGGGGAATCCAACTTCATTGCAATGATAATGATCAGAAAAAGCCAGGACAAAAGAAGGATGCCCAGAAGAGATAGGATGATGTCTAATGTTCGTTTTAAAAAGCCTTGGTACATAAACTTGCCTCCTTCATGAGGGGGAGCTGCACATAGAGCTACCGCATTATACTCAACGTTATTATACTGCAAAATAGCTGAAAAGTAAATAGAAATTATACGAAGAAAAAGAAATCCTTTCATTTTTTTGTTTTTTGCCTCTAAGCATTGGGATGTAATGATTTTTTTGGGGATTGGATAAGAAAAAAGTTGTCATTTTGCATTTTTGATTGTATAATGAAACCAGAACCTCTGCTGTGTAGATCGGAGTATGGGAAGGGTAGAAAAATATCGGGGGTGAAATCCCGGGAATGGGGTGTTTCTGTGGCAGGTTTGCCTTTGGACGCCCTGTGTTTCAACCTCCTTCCCAAATGGAATTTTGCAGACTGAAATGTACAATAACATAGAACATAATAAGGAGAGTTCCCCAAAATGAAACTAACAAAGGAACAGAGAGACATCCTAAAAGGCTCTCAAGGAGAGATCATGGCAAAGGTCATGAAGACCCTTGTGATGTACGGACAGACCTTCGGAGCAGATAAGCTGGTTCCGGTGACTTCCAAATACAATCATCTGGTCACATCCTTCGGATTGCAGATGATGACACCGGTGTTCGATTTGATGCAAAAGTTGATCGATGCAGGCGTAACTTCAGGTCAACCTTTCAGCGTTGATCCGAGGCCTATGGATAAGGCTGTCCCTGCCAATCCTCTTCAAAGTTTGATTTTTAAAAAATTCATGTATTCCGAGCAGAAAAGCTATGAGGATCAACTGAAAAAACTGGGACTTATGAACGATTCTGCCTTTACCTGTGCTTGCTATGTGGATCAGGTAGGCAATAAGCCCGGTATGGGAGATGTGCTGAGTTGGGCAGAATCATCTGCTGTGGTCTATGCCAACTCTGTATTGGGAGCCCGCTGCAACCGAAATTCCGGCATTATGGATCTCATGGGCTCCATTGCAGGTGTCGTCCCCAATTTTGGGCTTCTGACCGATGAGGGAAGAAAAGCGAAGTGGATCATCAAGGTACAGACCACCAAGCAGCCGGAAGCACAGCTTTTAGGTTCTGCCATCGGCATGAAGGTTATGGAGGATGTTCCCTATATTACCGGAATGCGTAAGTGGCTGGGAACGGAATTGACCGAAGCGGTTTGCGGATACTTAAAGGATTTTGGTGCTGCCGCGGCATCCAACGGAGCGGTCGGATTGTTCCATGTTGAGGAACTGACCCCCGAGGCAAAGGAGCAGGGAGCAGCTCTGATCCAAGAAAATTGCAAGGTCTATGTGATCGACGATGCAGAACTGGAGCGAGTAAAGAAAAGCTATCCTGTTATGTGGAAACGAAAGCAGGGAAAGCCTCAGCTGTGTTTTATCGGCTGTCCCCACTTGAATCTTCAGCAGCTGATCAATTGGACCCTTCGTATCGAACGAGCCTTGCAGGACGTGGAGCGAAAAAAGGTTTATATCCCTACAGTCATAACAGCGGCACCTGCGGTGCTCCGTGCTTTTGAAGAGACGGAATATGCAAAGCGACTCAAGGACACAGGCGTGATCTTGTCTTGTATTTGTCCGCTGATGTATATGAACAATCCCCTGTGCGAGTCTATGCGAGTAATCACGCCCTCCAATAAGCTCCGCACATATTCTACAGCCAAGTATTACACGGAGGATGAGATCCTTCGGCAAATCACGAAGGGAGGCACTGTGACATGAAACGATTCCGTGGAAGAGTGATCGCACCGGGAACCGTGAGTGCACCTGCATTGGTGTCCAAAGCGGGCGTAAATACCTTAGCCTCGTTCCAAAAGGCTCTCCAGTTTGGAGACGAGGAAGCCACCTGCTCCGATCAAAATAACCCCGATCTTTTCGGAAAGGCTATGGCGGGGAAGGCACTGTGCCTGCCGCAAACCATTGGTTCTACAACGGGGGGATTGGTGCTTTACTGTGCCTGTGCCATGAAACGGCAACCGGCTTGTTTGCTCTTTAGCCAGCCTATTGATTCTCTGGCGGCAGCGGGCTCTATTCTGGCCTCTGTTTGGCTGGATGATGTAAAAATGCCCGTCATCGACAATTTGGGAGATGCCTTTCTTCGCTATGTGGAAGATGGTATGACGATTACTGTTGAAAAAGAGGGAATTGTTCGGGTGGAGTGACACGAGCAGAAGGAAATATACCGTTAGAAATGAATATACCATAAGAAGGAGCAGACTATGAAATTGATAGGCACAAAACGATTTTCGGTACTGTTTTTGACAGTCATATTGTTGTTATCCTTGTTGGTAATCCAACTGCCGTCCGCTTGGGCGGCAGTTGTTCCGAATACGGCAGAGGATGGAAATCTCAGAGTTCTCTTAACGTCGGATATTCATTATTGCACTTCCGCCTATTACGGTGTAGCGGGAGTGGATCGGCTGCAGCTCTGGGTGGACTCGGTCAATGCGGAGCATAAGAGAGCACCCTTGGATCTTATCATTGTGGTAGGGGATATGTCTCTGGACCATTTTTACAGTAATGGAAAGATTGCCGGCAGTTTCATGGGTACCAATAAGGTCAGCTATACGGAGAAATTCATAAAGGAATATGTATCCCAACTGCCTGCGGGGATTCCCGTCCGTTTTCTTGCAGGAAATCACGAACAATATAACAATGCCCAGTGGAAGGATCTGACAGGAAACGATAGGCAGTGCTCCTACCGTGTGGAGGGGAATCTCTTTATTCTGCTGGACAATTACAATAGCTTCTTAGAGCCTAACGCAACAGAGAATGCTGTGTATACTCCTTCGGATATGGATTTTATCCAAGAGGAAATGGCCAAATATCCCGACGACAAGGTGTGGTTGGTTGCCCATTATTTTGATGCAAACCGGGAGTCTGAGGAATTTAAGCGTCTTGTTCGGGAAAATGATCGGATCATGGGTCTCTTCGGCGGACATGATCATATGGGAGATGTGAAGACCACGACTACCAATGTGAATGCTTGGGGGACGAAGCCTTATTCCATGTGCGGAACTTACGCTCTGTCCGGTACGGTCACTGCGGAGCATTCCGCAGGCCAGCCCCAACGCTTCGGCTATGAGGCCAAGGCACTGACCGCGGCACAGCAGGAAAGTTTGGATCTGACCTTAGATAACTTCTGGGGCTTCCGTGAACTGATAATTACGCCTACATCTGCAAGCAGTAACTATATTTCCGTTGCCACAGGCAGTACGACCCCCTATTTCTACGGTAGGAAAATTTCACTGTCCAGAACGACGAAATACAGTGCGACCTATAAGACCACCTCTACGACAGTCGGTTGGGGGCCTGCGGCAGACGGTATCTATTATATCGGCAGTAGTGCAGATATGAAGGCATTCTCCCTTTTGGGACAGACCTTTGATTTTGCGGGAAAGACCGTAAAACTAACCCGAGATATTGATATGCTCGGCGTGGACTTTACCATGATCCCTCGGTTTTCCGGCACCTTGGATGGGTGCGGCCATGCAGTGAAAAATCTCAGTATGTACGGAACCTCCGGGACCCTTGCCATGATCGATCAGCTCTACGGGGCGACTATCCGAAACTTATCCATGACAGACGGAACGGTGAAACTGGTGGATTCTCATTCTGCAGCGGGGATCGCTGTCCGCGCCAATGGAAATTGTAACTTCAGCAATGTGTACTGCAAGATGGATATCAGTGTAGACGCTGATTGCTACCGTGCAGGTGGTTTCCTGGCTTTTCAGGAGGTTGGGAAAATTACATTTGAAAATTGTGTCAGTGAGTGTACCATCTCCGGTATGCGAGGAGGGGGATTTGTTGCGCAGGTCAATTACAATAACGGTTCCCTGGTTCTGCGGGATTGTGCTTTTATTGGGGATCTGTCCGGAGCAGGGAAGTGGTCCGGTGGCATTGTAGGGCTGTGTGTCGGCAATGTGACCATGGAACGTTGCGTCAGCCTGGGTAAGGCAAGTACCCATGGAGAAAGTGGCGGACTCCTGTTTATTGACCATCAGAATCAGTCCGAGACGGCTACTACAGCAGTTTATCTCAAAGATTGCTATGCCGCACTGGACACCCAGGTGCCTGTGGGAACGCAGTTGGCCAGATCCTTCCGCCTGAAGTTTACAATGGAATATACAGGGAAAACACCTCTGACCGTCAATACAAGCTCTACAAATCTCTTGTCCTCCCATCAGAGTGCCATTCAGAGTGCTTTTGGCTATTTGGCAAAGGGTAACACTGTCAATCTGACGACTTCCAATTTAAAAACTCTGTGCCCTGCTTTGACTCCTTGGAGCAGTGCAGGCGGTACGGTGACCTATGGAACCGGCAAGAATGTTCCTAAGATCCTGCCTACGACTACATGGGATCTTATGAAGGGGAACTGTATTGCAGGGACTCCTTCTGCAATCTGCTCCCTCTGTGGCGGCAACGCTAAGACCCCGGAAAATTTGGGAAACGGCACCCATGTGATCGCATGCGACCGTATGACCCACAGCATTGATCCCCATGGCTACATGAGCGGAAAATGTGCTTGCGGACAGTGGGAGAACTCCTGTGTTCTGCTGGATTTCTTGCCCCTCAGTGATGCAAACGAAGTGTCCCATTGGACCCCAACAGAGCGTGATACTGGTACGGTTTCTTTTACAATGGATCATAATAACAAGGGCACCATGGAAGCAACAGTAAAGTATCGAGATGCTTATGTTTCAATGGCAAAAGCCTTGGAAAAAGAGTATCTCATTCAGCAAGGCGATGTGATCGAGGTTCGCCTAAAGGGAACCATAGAAACAGGCTCCTGCCCCAGAACTACGGTATATTTTACAACAGACCGACAGACCACCTATTCCGAATCCCATCAGCTGACCCATGACATGACCTTTGACGGCAGCTACCGGACTGTGACCTTAGGCACCTTGGATGCCTATGTGGGACAGCGCATTCAGAGATTGCGGATCGATGTGTTCCAGAATGCGTCTACGGATCTCCTCGGAACCTATAGCTTGGACTACATTTATGTAGGACCGGAAGAAGGAGCACCCTCACGGGGAGGCTCTGCCCTGTATTTTGATTTTAATAATGATGAATATTCTGCACAGCGGTACGGAACGTCCACTTACAGAGGCTATAATTACGATGTAGCTGACAATTGGCGCAGAGGAGAGATCGGAGAACAACCCACGGTGGTGGACGGAAAGCTGACTTTTGCCATTACGGAAAGATACAATGCGAGTAATGAGCCGGTTTATATTACCGCCATTGAACCTGTGGGAACCAATAAGACCTTCTCGTGGGGCAACGATTGCAAGAGTGCGAACGACCTGTCTTACGATCCTGTCGAGGCAGAGGTTTTACAGATCCGTTTAAAGCTGACAGATGTACAGCATTATTATCCCAACAGCACCAAGCGGTATTTGCGCTTCTTCTACCTGCCGGAAGGTGCTACGGAGTGGAGTTGCGGGACGGCTCCCAACGATTGGGCAGAGACTATACTGATTCCCATTGAGGATCAGTATTTGGACGGAGGCACTAAGGAAGGGGAATTCTTCACCCTGACCCTGTCCCTGAAGGGAAAGAAATTCTCTACCTACGAAAGCATCCGTGGCATTATGCTCAATTTTATGGGCATGCGTGGGGGCAGGGTAGAGATCGACTATCTCTATATCGGCCCGGTTGCGGCGGAGCATCTCCTCTTTGATTTTGAGGGAACAGGGGAAGAACGCTACGACAATCTTTCCTATGGCATGATGGACTATGATAAGACCATCCACTGGTTCCACGAAGCCGATGTGACCGATCTGATCATTAGCGACGGAGAACTCCGCGTGACCACGGCATCCTCCGTGAAGAATGACCACACTCAGTATGTAGAAACATCTAAAACAGATGCACGAAGGGTTGATCCTCTCCACTATACCCCCAAGGCAGGGAATGTCGTACAATTTAAGTATCGTGTGGAAAGCTACGATGACGAAGCAAATCAGGGCAAAAATCCTTCTGTTACCCTTTACGGATGGGATAGTGGTCATAACGCTACCTATCAGGGAACCCCTTGGATTCCGGTAGACACCGAGAAGATTGGAGCAGATGTGATCGTCACTAAGGACATCCCTGCAAATTGGACTACCTATGATCTGACCCGTCTGCGTATGACCTTCCGCGGGCTGATCAATTCCCGAATTGCGATAGATTACCTGTATGTCGGTTCCGGATGCAATGCACCGACAGCAATACATGATTATGTGTATGAGGTGACGAATGAACCTGCTGTTTCCACAGAAGGTGTTTTAACGGGAACTTGTTCTGAATGCACAGCGACCGTCGCAGTGACACTTCCCAAACTGAATGTTGCAGACTATATCAAGACGGTTGTCCTGGAGCCTACTTGTACAGAGGAAGGAAATTCTTCCTATCAGTGGAAAAACGAAACCTACGGCAGCTATACCTTTACCGAAATCGTCAGGGCGAAGGGACATAGAGAGGTGTCGGATCCTCCCGTAGCACCTACCTGTACCGCGAGCGGTTTGACAGAAGGCGGGCACTGCTCTGTATGCGGTGAAGTTCTTACCGCACAGGAAGTCGTTCCCGCAACGGGACATATGCTTTCCTATAGGGCGAAGGACGAGCGTGTTCATACCGTGACATGTATACATTGTGGGAAAACTGCCGAAGCCAATCATAGTTACTTTGACGGTCTGTGTATCTGCGGTCATGTAGAAGTCAAGGAGCCTGTTTTGGAAAGTACTTGGAAATTAGGCCATAGTCTGAATCTGGCAAGTGATATTTCTGTTAACTACGCCATCGGTAGATCCACTCTGGCAGGCTATGATTTGGATTCTATCTACATTCTGGCAGAGATCGACAGCTACAAGGAAGGCAAGTATTCCCTTAAGGAAGTGAAGCTTCTCCCCGTAGTAAACGGAAGCTATTATTACTTCACTCTGACGGGACTTACCGCCGTTAACATGAATGACGAGATCCGTGCTGTCCTCTACGGCACCAAGGACGGTCAGGTACACTGTTCTCCCTTGGATACCTACAGCGTAGCCACTTATGCCTATGCCCAGCTTGGCAAAGCTGCTGCGGCACAGAAACTGAAAGTCCTCTGTGCTGAGCTTCTCCGCTACGGTGCCAAGGCGCAGATCTTTAAGTCCTACCGTTTGAATGCTCTTGTAGATGCCAAGATGACGGAAGAGCAGAAGGCTCTCCTCAGTGATATGGAAGCCGTTACCTTCGGCAACGTGAACCTAACGGAGAACATCCCTGCCACCAACAGCATTACATGGCTGGGTAAGTCCTTGGATCTGGCTTCTAAGGTTTCTGTTAAGTTCATCTTCTCCCTTGGTTCC
>JAZOXB010000121.1:0-15522 GCA_045659585.1 Faecousia sp.
TTCAAAAGAGCGGCAAGACGAGCAAAACGAGGTCGTCGGCGTACGATGGTACGGTAGAGCTCGTTTTGCGAAGTAAGTCAAAATGCCTTGCAACGCAAGGGTTTACAGGCAATTTCAGTGGCTTTTGCCTTAGTGTAGCTAGGATTTCATTTGTAAATCAACCCCAATCGCCAAAACTTGCATTTTGACGA
Source organism: Faecousia sp. (assembly GCA_045659585.1). Lineage (GTDB taxonomy): Bacteria > Bacillota > Clostridia > Oscillospirales > Oscillospiraceae > JAZOXB01. Next base: position 192 of record JAZOXB010000121.1, read on the forward strand.
TTGCCACTTTTTTGACACGCTGATACGCGTAGCGTATATCATCTGCATAGCAGATATCATACCCGAAGGGTATATCATATCGAAGATATATCATTCGCTCCACCGGAGCGACAAACTGTGATTTTCCGCCGATGAAAAAAGAGCCCCGGAGGAAGCTCCTCGAGGCTCTTTGCATCATAGTTCCTATGCTTTGATCATAGTTCGCCGATTTCGGTAGTGGCTAACAGGCTTCGACCTTAGTCAGCATGCTTCGATCATGGTTTTCAGTGCAGAAGCTGTCTGCTCCAAGGGCAGGGACGGGGTTCCCTGTTCCGGCAGCCATGGCACATGGATAAATCCCACTGCGGTTTGGCTTCCGTGGTATCGGTGGAGGAGGGTATAGAGCACATCGTTGCACACAAAGGCTCCGGCACTGTTTGAAACCATAGAGGGCATCCCCTGTTCTTCGACCTTCTGCGCCATAGCCATAACATCCACCGTTGCAAAATAAGCCGCAGGCCCATGGGGGTTCACCCGTTCTCCCACCGGTTGATTCCCTTCGTTGTCCGGGATCTTGGCATCCCGAATATTCACAGCGATCCGCTCCGGAGTCACGGCACTGCGACCACCTGCCTGTCCGATACACAGGATCAGATCCGGCCGCACCTTTTCCGCCTCATCCAAAACCATCCGGGCTCCCTGTCCGAAAACCGTAGGGATCTGTAATTTATGCAGGGTATATTCTCCGATTTGCCCCGGCAGAAGCTCCACCGCTTCCCAAGCGGGATTGATGCTTGCCCCACCGAAGGGATCAAACCCTGTAATCAGTAATGTCTTAGCCATAAAGGATCTCCTCTAAAAACCGTCCTCTGTCCGGGGATCCCGGGAAACAATTTCCCGAGGCCAATGGGAATATGTACAAATATCCTTTACGCCTGTCTTTTCTAAGTATTCTTTTCTCAAGCTGTACTGCTGTGCAAAGGCCTCTACTTCTTCGACCGTGGAGGGTGCAACATCCAAGGGGGCTTTCGGAGACAGATCCTTGAAGAAAAGATTCTCATTATAGGCGTCAACCAGTTCCGGGAAATATCGGATCTTCTCCCCAAGCTTATCTATGTATCCCTTCGTTACGGCAAGATAATCGTGGGCATTGCTTTGCTCAACATAGCAAATATAAGAGATTTCTCCCCGTATATGATCCCGGGCAGTATAGTCTCCGGACATGATGCACTTAAAAAGCTCGGCTCGTATTTTTCGCTTCATCTCCTTCGGTGCTTTCAGTTCGAATTCCTCATGGTTTGCCGTCCGAACAACGGTAATTCCCGTGATCCGCTTCCTGTTGGACGGTGTATGAAAATGCAACTTTCGGTCATTGATTGCAAAGCCTTCATCTTCTATAATATCGGTGATCACAGGGAAATACCGCAGAAGCAAAGCCTTGTCATCACAGGAAAAATACATGTCATCAGCATATCGGGTGTAGATCACGCCTCTTTTCTCGCACAAGCCGGCCAACCGCTTATCCAAGTTGATGCAGGTCAAATTCGACAGAGCGGGAGAGCAAGCACTTCCCTGGGGGAGCTTTCCGTTCAGGGTGCAGAGATTGGTAAGGATCGTAGCCCCAAGCCGATCATAGCCCAGATCGGAAAAAATCGTATAGACCTTATTGGCAGTTACAGAGGGAAAGAAATCCTTTAGATCCACAGCCATACCAAACAGCGTGGTCCCATGGTGCTTGGCATTTTGCTTTACGCCGAAAGCTTTCCCTTTCCGGAAGGCCATGGCCTGCTTGGTAGGCATCAGGTTATTCAGAATATTCACAAGGATCCAACGCTGAACCAAATGCAGTGTGTATGATGGGATCGAGATCTCCCGTTTTCCCCCTTTTCTCTTTGGGATGAATACGGTTTTATAGTATCTCTCTGTTTTCGTGGACAGACAGTATAGGAGCTGTTCGCTTAAGCCGATCAACCGGGACAGCTCCCCTATTGTAGAAAATCGTGGGATATTCAGAGAATCCAGCAGTAGAGAATTGGGATATTTGGACATAAAAAAGTCGCTCCTTTTACCATAATTCTTTCGTGCGCGATTTTCCGTGGATACACTTATTGTGTAGCCACGAAAAATAGCGTGGGAATCATGCAGACAATAGACTAAGAAAGACGAATCATCTTTCACACCACATTGTATCAAACAACATGTAGAAGCTAAAAGGAGCGACTAATTATTCAATTGCTCCTTCATTATAGCACATCTGATCCGATCATGCAAGAGGGTTTTCTTGGAATCCACAGAACGGGAAAGGATATCGCGGGTTTCCCTGTACCCTTTCTGAGAAAGGGAAAAAGAACCGCTTGTCGTCTCGTCGTTAAAGTCAGTGACGAGGATCCCGTTTTTGAGCAAATACTTAACCGCGACATTAAACAGCTCATTGTATTTCTGTGGGAGAACGGTGTCCTTGTCTTTCAGAAAAACCTTCAGATCGTGAAATAACTGCTTTCGAGAGATCCGCTGAAAGAAGTAGACGATCATAGGGATGAAAGCAATATAGGTCGAAAGCTTATCAAAGGACTCCTCTTGAGGAGACCCAGGCTTCTTATGTATTTTATGGAAACTCTTCACCAGAGCGGAACGAAGTTTTTCCAGATCATCCTGCTTATAGATCACGATCCGGTTAGCATCGTTTTTCCTGATGTGCTTTGCAGGGCCCATCATAATGAAGCTTTTATCCCGTGCAAATTTTCGGTTGATCGCAACGACCATCTTTTCACGGATCCCCTCGTTTTGAACAAAGGCACCTAATTCCACCGCAGAGCCCATACTTTCGCATATTACACATATGATATCGGCATTTTCGGCTAAAAAGTTTTCGTATTCCAACAGATCCGACTTCTTATTGCGGTTCAGCATTTCCATAAAAAGATCTTCGGGATAAAGGATCTGTAGCCGTTTTTCCTCAAGGAGCGCTCTTGTATCGTTTCGGATATGCTCCTTACCTGCACCTCCGCATAGAAAAACATAGCAGGTTTGGCGATATGTATTGCAGAATACATCACGATATATTTCATTGTAAATTGAAATGGTATCCATCTTTCTCTCACTCCCAAAGCTACAACTTTACCGCATATGCGTATGATTTATTCTATCACAGAACCGCAGTAATATCAATATACAGATTTTACGACCCGGAACAGAGGTTTTTGTGTCATTTCATGCAGAAAATATTGACAAGCGTCCTTCTACAGGTATAATATATAGGTGTAGCCATCATGGAATATACAGAGAATCCCCAAGAGAGTCTGTTTAACCCCACATTCTCCTATATTACAATTCGTACATATGCAGAAAGTAATCTCCTGACAGTATCCTTGATTCATAGGGATCAGCTTGTAGAAATTGGTGCAACCACTAAAGACATAGAAGACTATTCTGAGATTCGAAAAACAATACACTACTAATAAAGGAGGTATGCATAATGAAAAAATGGATTCTTAATCTTTTTGTCATTCTGTTAGTCCTGTCCCTTTGCAGTTGTTACCAAAGCCGAGGGAAGGATCCCACCGAAAGTACATCAGAGAGCGCCTCTGTCACCTCTGCTACACCTTCTGCCATTGATGCAACAGAATCCATCCCGGAGGAATCTGTCATTTCCCTAACAACAGAGCCCGATCCTACAGAGACTATGCCCCTTACGACCCAACAAGTTCCCGAAGGGATACCGCTGGATGAAGATGCAATTTCACAGTATCAGGAGCTTTTGACCCGGCAGAAAAACACCGATGGTAAAGGTTTGAAAAACTGGTATAATATGGCCATGTGCATGGAGTTTGATTCCCCTGAAAACATCGATTGGAACATTTTGTTCTATAATGGAACCGGAGAAGGAAGCACCCCCTTGACCGGGGATGAGCTACAGTATTTGGAGCAAATGGGATTTCCTATGGAGTTAGATGCAGTTCGTCTTTCCCCGGAAAAAATGGACGAAATTGCCCTTCAATATTTCGGTGTCACATTGGATAGCAGTCATCAAGTGGGGATCAACGATCTTGTGTTTTACTCGCAAACGGGGTGCTATTACCGGTATGTCAGTGATGTTATGAGCATGGACGACTTCACGGTCTACGAAGGGTACACTTTAGAAAACGATGATATTCGCCTTTATTACATAGACAACATTTTGCAACGGAAGTATGCTATTACCCTCCGGGGAAACCCATCTGTTGGAGAAGGAGGGTACTATATTATTTCCAATTTGGTTCTAAGATAATGTGTACCGAACAACGCAATTATCCTTGCACGCCAAGGCTTTCAGGACTGTTTTGCGTTGTTCAAGTGCAAGAGTTTTTAGGATTTTGTCGCACAAACTTTGCACCCTTCCAATGAGTATCAAGATACTCGTTGGAAGGGTGCAAATTGTATAATGCCTGCATTCTGCAAAAATGGCCCGGAATAGCCATTTTTGCAGATCCCCACAGTATTGCTGTGGGGACAAGTCGCAACAGCGACTTGTTCAGCAGACATTAAAACAGGGCTCTTCCCAAATGTTCATTCATGTCAGATTTTTGTCGTTTCATGTTGGTTCTATTGACAAATTTAACTTCATGGTGTTACATACAGATGTAGCTACACTCCGCGACAGCAATTTCCTCATACCAAAAATAACATTTCAGAAAGGAATGATCTACATGAAACACAATCTTAAAAAGTGGATTGGTGCTATTCTTCTTTTCGTCCTTGTATTTTCTTTGGTTGCTTGTGGCGAAACAGCTACCGAACTCCCCACACCTACAGAAACCGAAGCAGTAACTACTACAGAAACACCCACGGAGCCTACAACTGCTCCCGAAGAAACGACTGAAGCGATTGCTACGGAAACCGACATCCCCGCCGAACCTACCAGTGCAGATCGGCAGGAGGACTACACGCCTACGGGAGAGGTCACTGCCAATGTGGTAGATGCTCTGAATGAGACCTATACGATCGATCAAGTTGTATACTCTCGCGTTCTCCCCCAAATCGTTCTTCCCGGTCCCAATGTAGAAGCCATTAACGAAGAAATCCTCCGGGATTACACCACCGATTTCTATACCATTAACTACACTAACATCTACTATGAATGGGCTGTAAAAGACGATATCCTCAGTGTTGTGATCGTTGGCAGTGGCAGTATGTTCGACGGTGGCTGGGAGGAGGAAGGCTACGGCTGTGATGCTTTCTCTGTATACAACATCTCTATTAGCAAATGCCGCCTGTTAAAGGACGAAGAGGTGTATGCCGCCGCTGATATGACAGATCCCGAATCCCAAGTCCTCAATGCCATTGTGCACTACGGTGCCCGGTGGAAGGGTCGGAACGAAGAAGGTAAGCAATTATTCTTTGACAAACCCGATAACAGTAACGAGATTCGGGCTATAGAAGAAACCATCTCTCACGAAAATTTCTTGCAGGCAAAGCCCTACTTCGATAAAAACGGCAACTTGAATGTTATGGGCTATGTCGTAACCAACATGGGTGCAGGCGGTTTCTGTGGATTTGTCCCCGTGTACGAATACGAATACACTCCCCTTTTGACTGCCGAAGAATACTACGCCACCTTTTATGAGCAGTATAACAAGTGAAGATAGGACCGGGTAGCGGCCCCCCTCCGCTCCCCTAACTATAACAGGGACGCACTGTATCACCATCCCCCGATACAGTGCGTCCCACATAATTTCTGCAGTACAGTTATATTATTCTCCCGTGATTTTCACGGTAATTTAGGTTTGTTTTCACACCTTATGGGAGCAATGCCGCACACGGGATGCTCTCGTTTTAACCTATTTTACATCTTTCTCTATCGTAAGTGGTCTGTTTTCCGGCGTATTGTGGGCAGACCTACTATTGAATTTGCAGTTGCTTCCTTGTATAATAAACTCGTGATACTTTACCCAAATACAATTCTTACACACAGCAAAGGAGGTAGCTATGAAAATCGCCATATGCGACGACGATCCCAAGGACCTTCAGGAAATCCAAACCGTATTGGCACAATACGATACATCATCTACCCATACCATCCTTTCTTTTTCCAAAGCATCCGATCTTTTTCTTGCAAGCAGATGCACCCCTTTTGATATTGCAATTCTTGATATAGAAATGGAATCTCCCAATGGCTATGAGGTCGCCCAAAAGTTGGTAGAACAAAAGAATCCTCCTCTCATTATCTTCTTAACAAACAGCTCCGCTTATGCTATCCGCGGATACGGGATCGCCTTTCGTTATTTAACCAAGCCCATTGTGAAGGATCATCTCTACAGTGCTCTGGATAGAGCTATCTGTGAGGTAAAAGCCAACCGTTTTATGTTCACAGCAGAAGGCCAATCTCATATCATTCCAATGAAAGATATCTACTATTTTGAAGTATTCAATCATCATACAGTCTTACACACTATAGACGGTTCGTTTACTTTCCGTTCCTCTCTTAGGGAAATTACAGAACAACTCCCATCCGGCTATTTCGGTTCCCCTCATAAGAGCTATTTGGTCAGTCTTATGCACATTGAATCCGCAATGTCAGGGAATCTCCGACTAACAAATGGAGCTGTCATTCCTATCAGCCGTAGACGACAGACGGAATTTCAAAAACAGCTGTATCATTATTTAGGGAGATAAGTATGTATTACTTCATTGAAATTTCCTGCGTGATTGCAGAGATGTGGATCGTTCATATGTTTTTAGAGAGTCTGAACGGCAAAGATCATCGCCCCCTCATTCCCGGTCCGATTGTATACAGTCTTTTCTGTGGCACCCTTACGATTTTATCCCTTTTTCCCACCGTGGCTTTTGCAAGGCTGATTGCTACATTTATAGGGGTATGGGGGGCCTCTATATTGGTGTTCCGTAGCACCCTGTGGAAAGGGATCCTTTCCGGCATAGCCTTCTGCGCCATCGTTGGGGTAAATGATATCCTTACCGCCGCCGCATTTCAAGCCTGTGGCGTAAGTGCAAGTGCTTTTATGTCCGACCATTCCTACAGAGGTATCTTTGTGCTTGCCGGAAATCTCTTCCTGTTTGGAATTATATTGATCCTTTGTATGATCGGAAAGAAAGGGAAAAACCGATTATCCGGAAAGCTCCTTCTGCCCGTCCTCCCCTGCTGGCTTATCAGTATTCTGCTGTGCTTCCTGTTTACATGGCAGTGCATCATAAAAGAATCCCCTTGGCATCCCCTGTTCCTTGTAGTGCTTATGGGCTTACTTTATACCAACATCATTATGATCTATTTCACCAACAAAACAGCGCAACAAGCCCAATTCAAAAAGGATCTGGAAATTGCAGAGCACCACTATGCTATGGAGCGAAAATATTACGAACACCTGCAGACCCAGCAAGAGGAAACCCGTGCGCTCCGTCACGATATGAACAAGTATCTCCGCGCATTGCAAATCGATCCCTCTCACAGTGCCTTTACCGAGATCGAAGAAAAGCTGAATTCCATATCTCAGGTAGTAGATGTGGGAAACACCGTTGTAAGTGTCATTCTGAACGAATACTTCCAAAAAGCAAAATCATCCCACATTTCCTTGGAACCGGACATTCTGATCCCGGATACCTTATTTATCACTGCGGCAGATCTGTACATTCTACTGGGCAACACTTTGGATAACGCCATAGAAGCCTGTTGTGAGCTACCGAACGAGGAACGGCACATTGCAATCAAGTTAAAAATGCACAACAGCATTCTCTTTTATGAAATTTCTAATCCCTACACCGATGCTTATCATGAGCGTCCCCGACGTCCCTACCACGGATATGGTCTAAAGAACGTTGCCAAATGCGTAGAAAAATACCACGGAAATCTATCCGTAAGCAAAGACGATCACATCTACCGAGTGATTGCTCACATAAACAGCACCACACTTTCCTGAACTACTGACTTTACAAAATCCCGTCATTGCCAAAAGAAGATCCACATCTCCATACCGGAGTGTGGGTCTTCTTTCCACTTACGCTGTGACCATTACCGATTACGCCATATCTGTTGAACCTCTGATAAGAACTTGGTAAAATATGCTCACCGCAACTATTCCCGTAAAACCCGGCCCCATAGCCCAAAGGAGGTTAATTATGATTCCCCACAGAGGATTCTTCAAATCTGTTATGGCAGTCCTGCTGATTTTTTCTCTTCTTTCTGCTTTGCACATCGAATCGGTTCATGCCGCCAAAACAGCCGATGAGCTACAGCAAGAAATTGACGAGCTACAAACCAAATCCGATGCAATCGCAGAAGAACGAGAGGCATTGGAGAAGGAAATAGAAGCCAATCGAAATAAAACCCTTACCATCGTAGAGCAGAAATCTCAGGTAGATCGTGAGATTGAGTTAGCCCGTCGTGAAGCCGTAAATATAAACGATCAAATTCACCATTACAATATGCTCATTGCAGAAAAGCAAGCCGATTTGGATATTCTCATCGCAGAACAACACACCCAACTTTCCGCTTATCAAAAGCGTATGCGTGCGATGCAAGAGCGAGGAACCATATCCTATTTTGAGGTTATGTTACAGGCAAAAAGTTTCTCCGATATGCTGAATTGCCGTGTTATGCTGGAGGAAGTTGCCCGTGCCGATCAGCGTATGTTAGATGAAATCCGAAATATGGCAGCAGAGGTTTTACGGGCGAAAGATGCCTTAGCAGCAGAAAAAGTTGCCCTTGAGCTAAAAAATGTCGAGTTAGCAGAAGCCGAAGCCCTCTTAGCAGAAAAGCGGGCTGAATCGGATGCCCTGTTAGTAACTCTGTATGGAGACAGAGAAAAGCTCATAGAAGAATGTGAAAAATACGAAAAAGAAGAAGCCGTTCTCACAGATCAAATCGCCGCCTTAGAAGCAGAACGCACCGAGATTCTGTATCAAGAATGGTTAGCCTCACAGCCCCAAGGCGGAAATAGTAGCTCAAATAGTAGTAGTGGAAACAATTCCGGTAACAACTCAAGCTCCGAAAGTAATCCTCCCGCAACCAACCAGGGATTCTACTTCCCCATGGCCTACTGTACCATGCTGACCAGTGCTTACGGATATCGCGTGCATCCGATTACCGGGAATTACGCATTTCATAGCGGAGTTGATCTTGCCGCCGGTGTCGGTACAGAAATCTATGCAACTAAGAGCGGCACCGTTACCACCGCCACAGAAAATTATGTCTATGGCAATTATGTTATTATCAATCATTTAGACGGCTATTCCTCCCTTTATGGCCATATGACACACTTTACCGTCAGTGAGGGACAATATGTGCACCAAGGGCAAGTCATCGGCTATGTAGGTCTGACCGGCTGGACAAATGGCCCCCACCTCCACTTCACTCTCTACTATAACGGCTCAACTGTCAATCCCATGAACTACATCAGCATCCCATAAAATCAGTCTAAAATCCAATCGGGTCAGAGGCTACCCATTAGTTGAGTAGCCTCCGACCTCCCACCCCACCGTATGTACCGTTCGGCATAGGTTGGTTCAATCCCATAAGTGCAAAGACTCGTACCGGTCAAGGATGCTGCATGCATCCCGCCTGTACGAGTCTTTCTTTTGAGATTGCCCTCTATACATGTCCGTTCTTTGACATATGCCGGTAGGCTTTTTGGTCAATTTCGGCCATGTAAACATTGGAACACCTCCAATGGTGGATCAATATTTTTTCGCTTTTCTTGACATGCTGATGATGGCAAGCAAATAGAACACGACACCGGTTGCCACCAGAACCAGCGCATGGAACCAAGGTTCGGGGATCCAGTCGCCGTATTCGAATACCACCCCTACTTCCTTCTCGAATTCCGAACGGAAGATATCGGGGTAGGGAATATCATCGGAGAGGACAAAGCCGGCATCCATGGCGTCTCCCATGAGAAGCCCACGGAACAGCACTGCCGCATGAGCGCAGGGGAAGCACTTAATGACCCACTGCACGCCCTCCGGCAGAGAGCCCATGGTAATATAGGCGCCGATCAGGAAACCGATCAGGGTACCCAGAATGATACTGATGGTAGTATAGGTATTGCTCGTTTTTACAAAAGAAATGAGAAAACAAACCATTGCGCTTGCCCCAAAGGAGGACAGCAGGATCACACCGAACAGCTTCAAAAGGGTGGTAAAGCCCACGAATTCTCCACCGGTTACAATAATGTAGATCTCACCGACGATGAGGGTAACCGCAGACATGATAACGCTGATAATAAAACCGGTGCACATATATCCTGCGGCAACAGAGCTGCGTTTCAGAGGAGAAGAATAGAAATCCTTGATGCACTTACTCTCACGGTCGGAAACCATGACAGCATAGGCACCCATGCTGGTTGTAATGGCAGAGGAAGCCAACATACCTGCAACGACCCAGGAGTTCATCACATACTCCTTGTTATCCAGGTATTCTAATCCTTCCGTCACCGCATCACCGATGAAGAAAATAAACAGGGCGAAAATAATGATCACGCCCAAAAGGGAGAAAAATACGCCGCCTTTGTCCTTGAAAAAGAACTTCAGGCCTCTATTTGTCATATGGATCATTCTCTCAGCTCCTTTCCGGTAATGTTCAGGAACACATCATCCATGGTGCCGTAAAGCACCTCAAAACTCTCGATCTGACCGCTGACAGGGTGTAGCAAGGGAAGAGCCTCCAATGTGGAACCGATCCTGACATCCATATAGTCTGTCTTAACCTCCCACTGCACCTTTCTCTCATCCAGATACTTCTGCAAGGATCTCTCCTGCCCCTTCTTGGCCTTGAGGCGAATATGCTCGTAGCTGTACTTTTCTTTCATTTCATAGGGTGTCCCCTGTGCAACGATCCGACCATCGTCAATAATGACGATATAGTCTGCCTTTGCCGCCTCTTCCATATAATGAGTCGTGAGGAAGATGGTCATTTTATTCTCTTTTTGCAACCGTTCCACAGTCTGCCAGATGTGCTTTCTGGTCTGGGGATCCAGACCGGTGGTAGGCTCATCCAAGAACAGAATACGAGGGGTGTTGAGCATTGCTCTCGCAATGTCCACCCGTCTTCTCTGTCCGCCGGACAGGGACCCGTATTTTCTGTCCATAAATTCTGTGATCTCGGCATATTGTGCGGCATTTTCCACAGCGGTTTTTCTGGCGGCCTTGGTCTTATGGTAGAAGCCTGCACGGATCATAAGATTCTCCCTTGCAGTCAAATTCTTATCCATCAAATTATCCTGGAAGACAACGCCGATACTGTTGCGGATCTGCTCTGCATCCTTGTCAAGATCGTAGCCTGCAATGTTCACCTTGCCACTGTCGTACCGGGTCAGGGTACAAAGAATATCAATAGTAGTAGTCTTTCCCGCTCCGTTAGGGCCGAGAAAAGCGAACAACATGCCTTCCTCTACAGAAAAATCAATGCCCTTTACGGCTTGCACTTTGCCGAAAGACTTTACCAATGACGAAACGGTAATAATTTTACTCATTGCAACCGTCCTTTCTGAATTACTGTACGGTAATCACCGTTTGGTTCTCAGGACAGAGAACCGTCCTAGTATCACTATAAAATCCGAAAAAATAGCAGAATATACTTGCTCGTACCGGATCCGAATGGCACCTTTTACATATTTGCAGCACGATTTAAAAACAAACGAATTGACATAGATCGAATGTAGTGTTATAATATTTCCAACAAACAGAAAGGAGCGAAAAAGAATATGCTGTATGGTTTCTGCTGTAATTGTATTATGCTTGCTTGTGTCGCTCCTTATATGCCCATCCCATAATAGATGGGATCTAACTACCATGCTTACGACGGTGCAGGCTTAAGGTCTGCACCGTTATTCTATTTTTTGGAGGACACAATGGAAAAGCTCGTTGAAGCAAGTGTAATTGAAACCATATTACGCCTTTATGGTTTTTCCGGAAATATCACAGAACAGAAATCCTATATTCATGTGATTGAGGAAGACGGCTGGATGAAGCTGATCTCCCGTGCTACCTTAGCCGATGGTCAAAGGCTGATTGTTAAAATCCTACACGAGGATGAGGACTTGTGTGCCGAAGGAGAGAAGATAGAGCAGCAAAGTATCTTCTCCCAGCAGATGCGAAACAGCGGCATCGGAACACCGAAACGGCATCAGGCAAACAGAAGGTATTGCAACCAATTCGTCTATCACGATCTGCCATGCCTCATAACAGTAGAGGACTGGTGCGGTGAGGAAATCACGGAAATCAACACGGAAATTGCATATCAAATCGGAGAACTGATGGCACGGATGCATACCCTCTCCTTGGCACATAATTGTAGGATCGGACATAGGACCCTGTTCTCAGCCGCTGATTGGAATGATGTGGACTCCTTCTCGGATTTTTGTGAAATCACGAAAAACGAGAATTTGGATCAGGAAACCGTTTCTAAAATCAAAGCTCTCCGAGAAGAAAAGCTGAACCGCCTCCGCCACCTTTGGGACTGCCTGCCCAAAGCCGCCGTACAAGGTGATATTTCCATCAATAACCTTGTTTCCGCAGAGGATGGTTTGATCATCTTCGATTATAACAACGCAGGAGACGAAGTGCTGGTATCCGACCTTGTCATGGAAGGTCTGCTGACCGCTTATGAAATGGACTTGCCACCCAATGCCCCGAAAACCTATTGCGAACAGCTATTCTCTGCTTTCCTGAACGGATATTTGTCCGTCCGTTCCCTAAGTGAGGCAGAATGTTCCGCCGCATGGGACATCTATACCCTGTACCACGGTCTGTGGTTTACTCGCATCGTATATAGAGATTCCTCTCTGGACGCACTGGTAAAAAAAGGAGACTACGAAGCCGCCAATCACTTGCTGAAGCAAATGCTGACAGACATGAAAGAAGCGAATAATGGAATTTTCTACAGATAACACTTGCTCAACATAGGCGCTAAAAAGGGCAAAGGCTATGAAGGAGCTACAGAAAACCCGGAATCCGATGCAACAGTAGAAGCACGAAATTAAATCAAAATTTTAGGGAAGTGAACATGATGAAAGTTGTCGCATTTAAGGAAAGTGATATCGATACCGTATTCGAAATAAAGCACGCGGCATATAAGCCCTTATACGAGAAGTATCAAGACCAAGACACAAGCCCATATTCGGAAAGCAAAGAAACCGTTTTGCAGAAATATACGAGAGAAGGCACAAAGGGTTATATTTTCATAAAAAACGGTGTGACCGTAGGCACAGTCAGGATCAAACTATCTCCCGACAGTAAAAGCGCATGGGTTTCCGGATTGGCTGTGCATCCCCAATATCAGGGACAGGGCATTGCACAGCAAGCCTTACAAACCATCGAGAAAATCCATAAGGAAGTTGAAAAATGGTGTCTTATTACGGTTCTTCAAGAGCCGAAGAATTGCCATTTGTATGAAAAACTCGGATATCGGCGAACCGGCAAAACAGAAATCGTAAATGATAAGATGACATTTGTCTTTTATGAAAAAGACAAAGTATAATGGAGGTTATATGGCAAACTTAATGATCATATGCGGCCCTCATGCCGTTGGAAAGATGACGGTTGCGGAATGCCTGCGAGACGAGCTGAAATATAACCTAATGATGAATCATGACAGTATCGAGGTATCTGACAAAATCTTCGGTTTTGCAACGCCCGCACAGAAAGAGTTCAATGCTGTTTTCAGAGAGAAAGCCTTTGAACTTGCGGTAAAGCACAATGTTGACCTCATATTCACCTGTGTATGTGCCTTTGAACTTCCCCAAGAACGGGAGTATCTAACCGAGCTTGCCGCTCTGTTTGAATCCGGGGGCGGAACATTCTACTTTGTGGAGCTAAGTGCCGATCTTGAAACCAGACTCGCAAGAAATGCAACACCGCACCGCATGGAGAGAAAGGCTTCCAAGAGAGATGTGGAATGGAGCAGGGCCAACCTTCTAAAAGACGCACAACGGCATAAGCTCAATTCCGATCCCGATGAATTTTGGTTTGAGAATCATATTAAAATTGATAATACAAATCTTGAGCCGGATGCGGTTGCCGATATGATCATTCGCACTTTTCATCTGTCTGCTAATGATAAAGAAGAAAGAGAATATCGTTTCGGTGTATAAGTAGCTCAGTTAGACACATTTCAATGTGGACACACATCCGGAGAACCTGCTGAACGCCCGGCGAATCTGGGAAGAACAAGATTCCATCATCGGTAGCATTCACCGCTTTCTGCCGGTAGTCCAGAAATATCGGAGGAAACAATGAGAATAAAATTTGAAAACATCATCCTTCGGGATATGATAGAGTCCGACATTGAGGACTATGTGCGTTGGTTCACCACCGAAACCGAGTGGTCAAATTTCGATGCACCATGGGAACCTATAGAAACGGACGAGGAAGCCGAGCGCATATCTTGGCGAGAATACTATGCATCCGTAAAGGATCTTCCCGACCATGTTCGCCGTTGGAAATTCGAGATTGAATGGAACGGCCGACACGTCGGCTGGGTAAGCTCCTATCCCATCGATGAGCATTACGAATGGATCGATGATGTCAAGAAAGGCCAAGTCGCTTACCGTGCTGTTGGCATTGATATATGCGAACCTGATGTTTGGGATAAAGGTATTGGATCCAACGCCCTTCGTGCATTTATCCAATACTACTTCGAACACGGCATTGACACAATCTATACGCAAACATGGTCCGGCAATGTCCGTATGCTCCGTTGTGCCGAAAAACTCGGCTTTGCGGAGTGCAACCGCAACGTCGGGACACGAGAGGTTGACGGACAGAAATATGACGCTTTGACCTTTAAAACGAAGAAATGAACGGCTCATATATTCGGTTTGCCCGGCGGATGCGCGGTAATCTCCCGGCCCCCGTAGCAACCATGTTGGAAAAGAAACACGGTTGTTTCGATTCCCAGCCCCATGACATCCACATAATATCGGAAGAAACGGATTTGGATACCATTGAGGCACAGATCCAAAGGAAAGCAGAATGAAGAAGATCAAAATTGAAATCAACCCCACCGAGTTCCCGGATGAAATCAGACACTTAATCAGGGGCGCAACTGTGTACGACAGTAGCTGTAGTTCCAAAGCCTCTGTTTACTATCTGGACACCGGCTATTATATAAAGACTGCCCCCTTGAACAGTTTGAGCACAGAGGCGAATCTCACAAGGCTCTTTTCCGCAATGGGCCTCGGCGTTAAAGTAATGGCCTACATCTCCTCTGACCGGGATTATCTGGTTCCCGAAAGTGCAGAGGGGGAAGATCTGACCCACTACCTTGCAGATCCCGAAAAGCTGTGCAAGCTACTGGCATCAGCATTGCGAAGGCTCCATTCCCAGCCCATCTGCGGTATTCCCGTTTCTTTGGGATACCAACGCTATA
>JAZOXB010000122.1:0-5213 GCA_045659585.1 Faecousia sp.
CTCAGTGATATGGAAGCCGTTACCTTCGGCAACGTGAACCTAACGGAGAACATCCCTGCCACCAACAGCATTACATGGCTGGGTAAGTCCTTGGATCTGGCTTCTAAGGTTTCTGTTAAGTTCATCTTCTCCCTTGGTTCCTACACAGGTAGCACCGAGGATCTCACCATGAAGGTCACCTACAAGGATATTAATGGCAAGGATAAGGAAAAGATCATAACCGATCTTGAGATCTATAATGCAAGCCGCGGCTACTATGCCTTCACTCTGGATTCCTTGCTGGCCGCAGAGCTTCGCTCCGTGCTGACGGTACAGATCCTGTCCGGTGATACCTTAGTTTCCGGCACCCTGCAATATGCCGCCGATACCTACGGCAACGGAAAGACTGATGCTCTTGGCGATTTGTGTAAGGCTCTCTTCGCCTACTCCGATAGTGCAAAGGCCTATTTTGCAAACTAAGAACACAACACCAAAAGCACTACCTAAATTAGCACAATACAACCTAAATTAGCATAACCTAAAACCAAAGGCTCTGTTGCGGGATCTTTCCTCCAACAGAGCCTTTCTCTATCACTTTTCGTTCCAATTTCAGTTTATCGCTCCACGGTCGCGATAAACTGTGATTTTTTTAATGATTTACTATGGGATTTCATGTGGATCCCTTGCGACTTTGGGTCGAAAATTATAATCGATGTTCTGAGGTAAGAAGCAAGGGCTCCCGTGGTGGGAGCCCTTGCTATCGTATATCTATGTTTATGATCGAATAATTACGCGGTAGGAGCGGAGGATCTCCATATATTCCTCTACATCCTGTTTGAGGACTTGGGGATCTGCTTCATATTCCTCTTGCAATGCATTCAGCAGGGAATCACCCTCCAATCCTTCCAGCAGATGGGTATAAATATCCTTACCGATCTCGTTTAGATAGAGGATCCGCTTATTTTCTTCGTTCTCTGCAATACTGACTAAGATCCATTCTCCTGCAAATTCCCGGAGAATAAAGTCGGGATTAACGATCATTCCTTACTCCCTTCTGCCCCAAGGGCGGCCAATCGGCTGTGGTAGTGATGGTTCTTTTCGCAGATATAGGTGGGAACCTTGGTAAAATCTTCGTTTTCAGCCCATACCACCGCGGGGCAAACCTCGCACCGCTCGTAGTCGGGACAGCTCAGACAGCCCTTGGGCATGGTCAGTTCCCGGAATGCAGTGCCGACTTGTTCCCAAGCCTTTATGAAGCCCAGCTCCGGAATGGATGCATGGATGGAGGAGATCATGCCACAGGGGAGAAGATCTCCTTTATAGGTGATCCAGTAGGAGCAACGACCCGCTCTGCAACGGGCTCCGGGATTACCGGTGTACTCGCACTCGTCGGGTCCCTGAGGAGGCAGGGAGGCATGCTTACGACACTCCTCTGCAAAGGCCTCTTCCGTAGTGGACAGACGGATCCATCCGATGGCGGCTTCGGCGGCTTCCTCGGGGGTGAACCGCTTGACTTCCTCGCAACAGGGCTTTTCTGTACGGGTTGGAGGGAACATATAGCTGACAAAGTGGATGATGGAACCGATCTCGTTGGCGAACTGTTTCACCTTGGCAATATCTTGGTGATTATAGGGGGTGCAGGAGAAGTTGATCTTTACTGCAACGCCTAAACTCCGTAAACGACGTATGTTGGAAATGACTTTCTCAAAGGCGGCACCGTTACCACACAGATCTGCATAGGTTTCGGGACACATGCCGTATACGGAGATGTTCATTCGCAGAGGCTTGTGCTTTTCAAATACCTTAAAGTGCTCCTCTGTCAGCAGGGTGCCGTTGGTGTTAATGGACAGGAGGAAGCCACGCTTAACGGCTTCTTCGTACAGCTGGATGAAATCCGGTCGCAGGAGAGGCTCGCCACCGGTGAGGAGAAGGGGAATGGTGCCGGTAGCTTTCAGTTCATCCATGATGTGGATCCACTGCTCCGTTGACAGCTCCTCTTTGACCAGGTGCTTGTCGCAGGTCATGTTGTGGATATAGCACATTTTACAGGAAAGATTACATCGTGCGGTCAGTTCCAATGTTCCCGTGGCAGGGAGATTCCGTTGGGCGGCACGCTTTAAGAGCATATCTATCATATTCATAGACAATATCCTCCGAGATCATAATATGGAGGCAGAAGCTTGGGAAATGGCTTCTTCCAATACTTCCACAGCCCCGAGATCGGGACGGCAGGAAAGTTCAAACACAGGGACAGAAAGGAGCTTCAGTGCGGTGTCTGTATTCCGCAACAGATCTCCCGGATGCTTGGGATCGGAATAGGTGCCGTTCAGCAGTGTTTTAAGAGCCTCTCGTCCCTTGAGCCTGCGGATCTGATTGTCGGGAGCCTGCTTCAGAACGACGACACAGCTTAGGGGGAGGGAACAGTTTTCGCAGTAGGGGGAGGATCCGCTCATGGGAAAGCCGAAGGCATAGGGGATATCTCCCCGGAGTCCGATGACAGCTCGATCTCCGTTTAGGATCCGAGCACCGCGATGTTGGTGCCACAGATCGGCTTGGGTGGATTTTCCGGTACCGGAGGGAGCGGTAAAGACTATACCTCGATCTCCGTATTGGATATAGGAGGCATGGAGGATCATTCGCTCCTTATGTAAAAGAACATGGGGCAAGGAAAACTCTGTATAGAGCTGATGGATCTTTTGACCCCAGGGAAGGCTGTCCTCTAAGGCATAGATCGTCAGGTGATCCCCTTCCTCAAGGGTATAGGCATAGTTCCGTTCCTTAACACCGTCATAAAAATAGTGTCCTTGGGTACCGGCGGGAAGACAGGGAACATATTGACGGGTGATCCGATAATCCGCTTTCCGTTCCTCGTGGACCCGAAAGGGAGCCCAAAGGGGACTTTCCTCAATGGGTGGCTCACCGTGAAATTCTAAAATCATATCTGCAACTTGGTATACCATAGACACTGTTATCCCGACTTCCATTCAACATGATATCTAATTGTATCATGTTTTCAGTTAGATTTCAAGTGGCATTGATTTATAAAAAACAACTTGCCAAAGAACTCAATCGGGAGTATAATAAGCATAGTTGAACCGTTGGTTAATACGATCGGCAAAAGGAGGCATTATGCACGAATTACTGACAGAAAAAGATATTGAGCTGATGAAGGCGGAACTGTATGATCTGGAGACCTTCAAGCGTCCTGCGGCCATTGCAGAGGTGCAGAGAACAAGAGCCTTTGGAGACCTCAGTGAGAATTACGAATACAAGGCTGCGAAGGAAGAACAGCGTGCCATTGACAGCCGTATGCGCTATCTGAATAATATGATCCGTACTGCACGGATCATCGACCGTACTCCCAAGAACGGAGCCGCCAACGGCGTCCGGCTGTATGATAAGGTCACCATCTACATCCCCGAGGATGAGGAGGAAATGGTGGTTTCTGTGGTATCTACCGTTCGTGTAGCTCCCGATAAGGGCTTTATCAGCCTGGAATCCCCCTTGGGTAAGGCCATTCTCGGAAAGACTGAGGGCTCTGTGGTATCCGTTAAGGTCAATGACGGCTACAGTTATGATGTGGAGATCCGCCATATCGAAGAATCCGAAGACGATGGCTCTGCTCCCTTGATGAAATATTAAAACAACTGCTCCCACGGGAAGGATCTCGTGGGAGCAGTGATTTTTATTCGCAAACGGTAACGGTGATCTTGGGGTTTTCCTCTGCTACATCTCGGAGCATACCCAGGAGCTTATCATAGTAGCGATCCTCTAAAGTGGACAGGAGGGAGGATTCGTCCAGCTCAATGGTCAGCTCCTTGCTCCAACAGCTGAGATAATCGTACAGTGCATCTAAATTTCTGCCATAGGGAGCAGGGAAGTAGCTTTCAAAAATATCGTGGAGATCACTGCGGCTTACCGCTTCCAGTCGGATCTTTTCCATGGTTTATTCCTCCCCGTAGAGCAGGGTAAAGCTCTCATAATGGTCGTCGGTGTAGTAGATCAGCTGACAATCATTGGAGAACACGATCCGCTTGGCACCGCGGCTTTTGGCACCCAGAGTGTCAATGTCGCATTCGGTATACTTCTTGTTGGTGGGCAGAAGCCCTTCATAATTGCCGAAGCGGTCACCGCCGATACACTTGCCGGGGGCATAGGGCTCCAGATAACCGCCGGGCCAGCCTAAGGCCTGGGCTTCCTTCTTGGTGATAAAGTTCTTGGGAAGCTTGCCGTAGGTGTAGATATACAGTGCAACATCTTCCTTGGTGGTGTAGACACCATTCTCGTCAAGGACAGGTACTTCTACGGGAGCGGTAGTGGTTTCTTCGGGGTAAAACAGTACAGGGGGAAGCTCGTTTTCTTCCGTTACTTCTGTAGCGGTCTCGGTAGCGACTGTTTCTTGAGAGCCTTTGGTTTCCTCGGGCTCCGCACCTTGGGTGGTAAATTCGATGATATCATCGGAGAAATCACCCTCGTTTTCGGGCCATGCTTCTACATCCGATCCCGCGGCACTGTTATTGCCTGCGGTTTCTTCCTCACCTTCGGCTTCGCCGTAAAGTCCTTCACCGATTTCCTCAAAGGCTCCTAAAAGATCTTCGAGATCCTGCAGATCTTGCTCCAGGTCGGCACCGCCACTGCAGGCCACCAGAGAAAAGACCATGACCAGTACAAGGAACAGGGATAATAGCTTTTTCATATACACATTCCTTTCTGTTTGTCTTAGGGTCTGTCGTAAAGAGAACTTACGACAGACCCTTTTTAAATGGGATTATTGGGACTTCCACTTTTGACAGCGGCGAGCCTTTTCCTTCCGCTTGCGAACCTTAAAGAGGATCCACAGCACCACGATAAGCACTGCGGCAATGATGGTCATGATCAGGTATACCGTAGTAGCGGTATCTGCGGTTTTGACCGTGAGCCACAGGGCGTTCATATACTGGGTGCTTTCCTGAGACAGGGCGCTGAAGGAACTGCCCAGAGCCAGTTCTTCATCGGAGGGGTAGGCAACGGGACTTTCCGCTACTTCCGGATCCATAAAGTCCTTGGAAGCAGTTTCGGGAGAGGAATAGCCGATGTATTCCAGATTGCCTCCACAGATCTCCGGCTCCAGAAGGAAGTTGATAAACAGCTCAGCTTCTTCCTTATGCTCCGCACCCTTGGGGATACAGATGGAGTCTACAAAGAGGTTGTAGCCTTCCTTGGGACGGTAGAATCTCAGATCCTCGTTTTCCCCG
>JAZOXB010000123.1:0-2273 GCA_045659585.1 Faecousia sp.
ATCGTAATTCTGCTCCGCTGTTTCGATCTCTCTGCCCAACTGTTCGATCCGCTCCCGGAGCTGTTGTACCTTGGTAATGGCGTTCTTTTCGTTTTCCCAACGGGTCTTCATGGCATTGAAGGCATCCTTCTGCTCTGCCAATTCCTTCCTAAGTTCCGTCAGACGGCCTACAGACAGCTCGTCGGTCTCATTTTTCAGGGAAGCCTCTTCGATCTCCATCTGGATGATCCGACGGCGAACCACATCCAACTCCGTAGGCATAGAGTCCATCTCTGTACGGATCATGGCACAGGCCTCGTCAATGAGGTCAATGGCCTTATCCGGCAGGAAACGGTCTGTGATATACCGATCCGACAGGGTCACCGCTGTCACAATGGCCTGATCCGTGATCTTGACCCCATGGAAAACCTCGTACCGCTCATCCAAACCACGGAGGATGGCAATGGTATCCTCCACGGAAGGCTCCGCCACCAGAACGGTCTGGAAGCGACGCTCCAAGGCAGGGTCTTTTTCGATATATTTCCGATATTCGTCTAAGGTAGTAGCTCCGATACAGTGGAGCTCTCCTCTGGCAAGCATGGGCTTTAAGAGGTTCCCTGCATCCATACTGCCTTCGGTTTTCCCTGCGCCTACAATGGTGTGGAGCTCGTCAATAAAGAGGATCACCTGTCCCTCGGAGGCCTTGACCTCGTTGAGGACAGCCTTCAGCCGTTCTTCAAACTCTCCCCGATACTTGGCACCTGCAATGAGGGCACCCATATCCAGAGAGAACACGGATTTATCCTTCAGGGACTTAGGCACATCTCCGCGGACGATCCGCTGGGCAAGTCCCTCTGCAATGGCGGTCTTGCCTACGCCGGGTTCACCGATGAGAACGGGATTGTTCTTGGTCTTACGAGACAGGATGCGGAACACATTGCGGATCTCTTCATCTCTGCCGATAACGGGATCCATTTCCTTCTCTCTGGCGCGCTTTACCAGATCCACGCCGTACTTTTCCAGAGCCTCATAGGTTGCCTCCGGATCGTCCGTGGTCACACGGGCAGTACCTCGGATCCCTTGCAAAGTACGGAGCACTGCTTCCTTCACAATACAATAGTCGGAAAACAGGGGCATTACCGTATCATCCGCCGTATCCAACATTCCCAGGAACAAATGCTCCACGGAGATAAAATCATCCCGCATCTGCTGTGCGATCTGTTCCGCCTGTGCCATGAGCTGATCCATACCACGGGATACATAGAATTTATCCGCTTCCCGACCACTGCCGGTTACGGAAGGAAGCTGTTTGACCCGAGCCATAGTAGCGGCTTCAAAGCTCTCTACAGTCACCCCCATTTTCCGCAAAAGCTGGGGGATCAGGCCGTTTTCCTGCTGTAGCAGTGCCAAAAGGAGGTGTACTTCTTCGATCTGCTGGTTCCGGTTGGCGGAAGCACGGCTTTGGGCTTCCTGAATGGCTTCCAGAGATCTGCGGGTATACTTGTTCTGATTCATAGTAGACTCCTTTCCGGTTTATCGAAACCATTTTAGCACTCTCACCATTAGAGTGCTAATTCTTTTTTC
Source organism: Faecousia sp. (assembly GCA_045659585.1). Classification (GTDB taxonomy): domain Bacteria; phylum Bacillota; class Clostridia; order Oscillospirales; family Oscillospiraceae; genus JAZOXB01. Next base: position 1,564 of record JAZOXB010000123.1, read on the forward strand.
TTCATCATACCACGATTTTTCCCAATGTCAAGAGGAAAAATCAAAACATTTTGTAAACATCCGAAAATCTACCCTTACACACCGCAAGACCCCCTTCATACATTCCCGCTTTCAAATTTTCGTTTGTCGAACTGTTTCGTTTGCTAAATTGAAGGCGAATTCTATTTACAACAGTCTTATTTGGGCTGTAATTGAAAGGGGAGTCTGTCCCACCACCGTCTACGGATTGTGCGTGGATACGATGGTATTATTCTCGGTATTAGCCGCGCTCCCTGCCGGGGGCGTTCATTTCTTGTGTTGACAAGAAACGAACCAAAGAAACAACCGGGGGAGAGGCGCTGAACAGATTTCCTATCGTTACCATGGCGGTTTCGGGGCTTTTCTCCCCGGAAATAACCGCCCTCTCCCCCTGGCCCCCTCTCCCGGCGCTCCGCTCAAGTCGTGAACTTGTTTCTTGTCGATTTTTTGAGTCCCTTCGGGACGAACAGGAAGATAAATTCCCGTTTGTCGAACTGATTTACAAGTTCAAAAAGGTCTTGTAGGGGCGATGCTGTGTCATCGCCCGAGGCACTTACAATAAGCACCGGGTCTCATTGAACGTAACAATGACGATTATGATCGTAGGGGCGAACTGTGTTCGCCCGCTAATGTTCGACGCCGAAAATGTCGGTTTTTATACAAAAAATCATACAAAATCGAAACATTTTCTG
>JAZOXB010000124.1:0-4199 GCA_045659585.1 Faecousia sp.
CCACCTCCCTTTACACAAGGGAGGCTTTAGTGCCTACCGCATCGGTAAACAGTTCGATAAATCGGAATTTGAAGATGGGAAAAGCCTCTGATCAGGAAAGCAAAACGCTTGTTGATCGGGGGCTTGGTATTTATCCGACGAAGTAGGATTTTGCGCTGTCACTGTAGGCGAAGAGAGCCTTACAGACGGTCAGGAGCTGACCGGATTTCCCGTTGCCGTAGGTATCTGCTCTGTAGGTCAGGGTGTTGGAAACCGGGGTGTCCCCAGCCACGACCTGCACAGTTACCGCTGTCCGCAACTCAGCGGCCAAAAGTCCATAGTAAGAGAAGGCATAGAGGTTGTCCTCTTCTTTGTAGACTTCGATCCCCGGGATGGTCTCAATCCGCGTCCGCCCCTTATAATCTACATAAGTAACAGTCAATGAGAGTCCCGTCTTATCCCCCGGGTAATCTGATAAATCAGCAATAAACTTAATGCCTACCTTGGATTGGAGATCCAGAGTCTTGCCCTTCCAAACCACAGAGGGATCGGACAATTCCTGTCCCTCCTGATTCAGAGATCCGAAGGTAACGGTATCAATATCCGTCAGATAGCCCTTTTGTTCCTCTGTCATATTGGCATCCGCAAGGGCATCTGTACGATATCCCTTGTAGGTCTGAATGGCAGAGCCATAACGAAGGAGGTCTGCACATAGAGTCTTCAAACTCCGGGATGCGGAGGATTTCTCCAATTGAGAATAGGCGTAGGTAGCAATGCTATACTCATCTACAGGGGAGCAATAGATCTTTCCATCCTTGGTGCCGTAGAGAACCGTAGACAGTTCCGTGGTCATGTGGACGGCTGTGAGCCCCTCCAAAGTGAAGTAATAGTAGTTTCCTTTGAGTCTGGGCTTCAAGGTAATGACTCGTTCCTCTCCTTGTTCATTGCCCACATAATAACGACATTCTGCATAAACCGTGTCCATGTCATATCCTGCCAAAGTAGTGGCAGAAACAGCAAAGTTCACGGAAATATCACTTGCCAAATTCAGGCTGTGTCCTAACTTCATGGTGCTGTCTTCGATCACTTCTATCTGTTCCACAGCGCCACAGGTACATAACCCCTCTACAAAAGTATGGGCCTCTGCAATATATTGGGCAGTGATGACTGTTTCCGTAACAATGCCGGTCAGTGCCTTGTCCCAACCTGCAAAGGTGTAGTGATAGTCTTCGTCACAGGGCTTTGCGGGAGGGGTGCCGGTATAAATGGCAGTGTCTCCTTCCGCTACCTGCTCCTTAGAGAGAACAGTGCCGTCTTCATTTTGGAAAGTGACGGTGTACAGAGGATCCGGGAGAGTCGCTTTCGGCCCGATGTAGAAATAATCTACCTCAACAACACCCTCCCCATCCTTAGGTGCCAGATTGTTAATGTAAATCCGCAGGGATTGGATCTCCGATTCCGCAATAAAGAAGTCGGGCATAGGAATGGTCACGGTAAAGTAGCCACTGTCAATAATAGAAGCATCATAATTGTGTCGCAGTAAGGGATTGTAATAGAAATCCGTCCGTGCCGCACTTGCATAAGCGATGCCGATAGAGAGAGGCAGAGTCCGATCGTTAGCCTCGGCGTTATCAATACGGATCCGCATTTGCAGATAGTCCGTAGCAGAAGGCTTGTAGCTCAAGGGACGCTCGCTGACGGTGGTTCCCGTCTGGATATAGTGGTTCCCTGCCTCGGTTACACGGGCGATCATGGTGGCGTTGAGAGGATCGAACCATGCTCCACGCATAGAAGCGGTACGGGCAAACCATTGGGTGTTATCAAAGTTTACATAGCCGTATTTCTCGGTCATGTATCGCATCTCGTCCGTATCACGGTCTGTAAAGTCAAAATACAGGTAGTCCTTTTCCGGCAGGTGTGCCTTAGGTCCGATATAGACTTCGTCGATGGTAATAGAGGCGGTCTTACCGCTCACAGGAGCAAGATTGGTAAAATACAGACGGAAGGCCGTGATCTCTCTTGCACTTGTAAAGGTGCTGTTCATAGGCAAAGTAATGACAAAATACTTCCCGTTAAACTGAGATTCCGTAATGGTTTGCGTCACTCTTGCACCATAGTCGAAGTCTTCTTTTCCGGGATGTTCATAGACGATACCGGCAGTCATAGGGGTGGTAGCGTCGTTGGCAGTCACATTAGAGATTTTCAGACGCATCTGGAAATAATCTCCTGCCTGCGGGATGTAGTGGAGAGGTCTGTCCCCTACTACAGTACCGGTCTGGATATAGTGATTGCCGCCGGCAGTGAGGTTTACGGTCATGGTGCCGGTGGTGTTATTGAGATTGGCACTGCTCATGGAGGCAGGTCTGGGGAACCAGTTACCGGTGTCATAGTTGAGACTTCCGTAGAGCCGATCCTGATAACGGAATCTTGCCAATCTCTCGTTGGCAAATCCAAAGTACATTCCACGGGTAAAGCGGAAGGCATCCAGTGCTACAGTGCCGGTAAACTTCAGATAGACCGTATGCTTACCGGGAGTTACATTTGCAATCTTAATCTGTGCAGAGGTGTAGCTTGTGCTGTTAAAGCTGACGGTTCCCACTTTATTGGCTGCTGCTGTTCCGTCAATGTAGGCAGTGACCGAGCAGTTTGTTCCGGCGGCCTTGGCAGTAAAAATATTCTCTGTGCCGTCAAACTCGATATCCCTGTAAATGAGAGTATCCTTGCTTGTCAGGTTGGAAACAACCTTGTTCTTACCGCTGTTCCAATCCTCGGGAACAGTAAAACCGAAGGAGTCAAAATTGTAGCTTGTAAAGTGCTCTGCATCAATGCGGTCAGAGGCAGAACGAATACGGTACCGTTCCTGAATGTAGTTAACCAGAGGCCCCGGACGATCCGTCATAACTCCCGTATAGCCGATATCAAAGAGGTCTGCCCAACCGATCTCACAGTCTACCTTAGCATTTGCGCCCATATAGCTGGGGTCTCCTGTATTGCAACGGAGATAGATCCCCTGCTCTCTGCAGTAAGGAACCAAGGTATTGCGGATATGATCCTCGTTGGAATCACTGACACCGGCGGCAAGGCCCAGTACGCGGATCCCTGCATCCAAGAGTTTTTGGATGTTGGCCGGCTTATTGTTGTTATATTCAAAAGAAATAGTAGTTTTCACCTCTTCTGCGGTCACAGGATCGGACGGGTATTTCTTGTTCCACAGCTCTGCCCCTGCATCAAACCAGGGTTCTAACTGGGACAGATTATAATTCCCCTTGAATACCACATACTCCACCATATCCCATTCCCTTGCGCAAACATATGCATGGGCGAAGCTGTCAGCTGTGGTGATTTTATCCATTAGGAGGAAGGCTTGTTTATTCACCAGCTCCAGAATGGAGTCAAAACGGGAAATGGGCATAGTCCCTCCTGCCTTGGCAGTACCAACATTGGCAACATAGGTAGGAAGGGAGTTAAGTACCTTTGCATCCTCGGCAGTGAGGATATAGGGGGTTCCGGTATTCCCCATACCATCTTCCAGTGTATACTTCTTCGCCTGCGCCCAAGTGATCTCATTGATATAAACTAAGGTATTTGCATTGGTCATGCGTCTCAGATTATCATCGTGGAGAGCAACAGGGACACCGTCCTTGGTTACATGGAAATCTACTTCAATGATGTCAACACCCATGTTCAGACAGGAATTGATACCCAGAATGGAAGCCTCCGGAAAATTCCGCCAGTCGGTCTTATGAGAAATGACCATGGGGATCCTACGCTTTATTTTCTCCCAAAGAGGCTGTGTGCCAAAGGAAGGTACCGCATAGCTCCCCTTAGTCGCAGGCTTCTCCTCCGGCAGTTCCGACGCAAGCACCGGCACAGCTCCTAAGAGAAGGCAAAGACATAACAAAATCGTAAAAATCCGTTTCATACACAAGCTCCTTTCTATTTTCCAATATACAGCAAATAGCTATGTGTAAAATATACCATATCCACGACAGAAATACAAGAGTCCCTTCCTAAATCACAGTTTATCGCTCTGTTTGAAATTTCGATTTGTGGCAAAGTGACGCAAATAAAACGATCATAAACAAGGAAACGATAGTGGGACGCACCGCCGGGAGGGGGCCGGGGGAGGGCGGTTTTTCATCCGGCGAAAAAGGAAACGACACCACCGGGGTAACGAGCCGGTGAAACCCTCAGCGCCTCCCCCGGTTTGCTTCTTTGGT
>JAZOXB010000125.1:0-6035 GCA_045659585.1 Faecousia sp.
TGAATGTATCAATTGTCTTCCTAAGCCCGCTTGGCCTCCGACTTGATCCTGTCCGGTGAAACCGTAGTTTCCGGCACCCTGCAATATGCCGCCGATACCTACGGCAACGGTAAGACCGACGCTCTGGGCGACCTGTGTAAAGCCCTCTTTGCTTACTCCGACAGTGCAAAAGCCTATTTTTCCTAATAAGCGTAAATAAACGATTCACCCATAATCAAACCCCTGTTGGGGAAGTGGAACACTTCCCCAACAGGGGCTTGGTTATGGGTGAACCGTTAATTTACGCTTATTAGGAAAAATAGGCTTTTGCACTGTCGGAGTAGGCAAAGAGGGCTTTACACAGGTCGCCCAGTGCATCGGTCTTGCCGTTGCCGTAGGTATCGGCAGTGTATTGCAGAGTGCCGGAAACCACGGTATCACCGGACAGGATCTGTACCGTCAGCACGGAGCGAAGCTCTGCGGCAAGGAGGGAGTCCAGAGTGAATGCATAGTAGCCGCGGCTTGCATTATAGATCTCAAGATCGGTGATGATCTTTTCCTTATCCTTGCCGTTGATGTCCTTATAGGTGACCTTCATGGTGAGATCCTCGGTGCTACCTGTGTAAGAACCAAGGGAGAAGATGAACTTAACACTGACCTTAGAAGCCAGATCCAAGGACTTGCCCAGCCATGTAATGCTGTTGGTGGCAGGGATGTTCTCCGTCAGGTTCATATTGCCGAAGGTAACGGCTTCCATATCGCTGAGGAGAGCCTTCTGCTCTTCTGTCATCTTGGCATCTACCAGAGCATCCAAACGGTAGGACTTAAAGATCTGCGCCTTGGCACCGTAGCGGAGAAGCTCAGCACAGAGGACTTTCAGTTTCTGTGCCGCAGTAGCTTTGCCAAGCTGGGCATAGGCATAAGTAGCTACGCTATAGGTATCCATGGAAGAATAATGTACCTGACCATCCTTGGTACCGTAAAGGACAGCACGGATCTCATCATTCATGTTAACGGCGGTAAGTCCGGACAGAGTGAAGTAATAATAGCTTCCGTTTACTACGGGGAGGAGTTTGACTTCCTTAAGAGAATACTTGCCTTCCTTGTAGCTGTCGATCTCTGCCAGAATGTAGACAGAATCCAAATCATAGCCTGCCAGAGTGGATCTTCCGATAGCATAGTTAACGGAAATATCACTTGCCAGATTCAGACTATGGCCTAACTTCCAATTGCTTTCCAAAACAGGCTCCTTAACTTCTACATGACCGCAAATACACAGACCGTCTTCATAGCTGTGAGCTGCTTCTTCGGCGAAGTCGCAGTTTTCACAGGTAATGATATGGGATTCAGCATCCTTTTTGGTGTAAACAGGAGTGTGACCGATTGCGGGAACAACTTCCTGAGCGGTCAGAACGACCTTACATACAGAGCAGCGCTTGCCTTCTGTCAGACCGGTAGCGGTACAAGTAGGTGCAACAGCCTGATCGATAACTTCAGTGTGTCCCTTTGCCGAAACCTTGTTATCGGTATAGGAGTGACCGCACGCGACACAGGTATAGGTGGTATAGCCATCTGCTGTACAGGTAGGAACAGTGGTGGTACTTGTGTAGCTGTGACCGTATGGCGGGATTGCGACATTCTTAACAGCGTTACATAAGGTGCAAGTATAGGTCATAGTACCTTCTCCTGTACAGGAGGTATTGCTTGTGACCTCTCCCTCTCCCCAACTGTGAGAGGAATTGACAAAGTAGCCACAGGAACAAGATGCCTTATGATCCTTTCCGTCAACGCTACTGTAGGTAAAGCTGTGAGGAGCTACGGTATAGGTAGCGGTCACGATCATATTCTCCTTGATATCCGTCAGAGCTTTATCCCATCCCTTAAAGGTATAATGTCCCGTTTCATCCGGGGCTTTTGTCGGTTCCGTTCCGGAATAGCTAAGACTCTCTCCATCATGGACAGTTGCAGTTTCCAAAACAGCGCCATCTTCATTGAGGAATTTGACCGTATATCGGGCGGTAGGCAGACCTTCCTCAGGCCCTACATAGATATAATCGAATACGATCTGTCCCTTTCCGTTACCGTCATCGGACACTCCGCTCATTGTGATACGGATGCTGTTGATCACCTCGGCAGTTTTATAGCCGGAGGGAACGGGGAAAGTCACGACGGTATAGGTATCTGCATTGAGAAGTTCCGTATCCACCAAGATCTTACTATTGTTGCTTGTAACCGTAGCGCTGTTGTCCTTAATATAATACAAGCAGAGATAAGGGCTCGTTCCCGTGCAGTTGCGGAACTTCACACGGAACTGTACCACATCCGTCTCCTCAGGGAAATAAATCAGAGGCATGGTAGTCAGATTATTGACCCCGGTGGTGGTCTGGAAGTACGGGCCATTACTTCCCTTCGGCATAGTAACGGTCAAAGTTCCCTCTTTGGGATCTATAACAGGGGTATTGGCACGGGAAGCATTAACACCCCAGCACCCGGCATCAAAATTATATCCGCCATAGGTATTCATGCTGTACCGTTCCCGATCCTCATCGGTATCGGAGAAGCCGAAATACAGCCTATCCCGAATGGGTGTGGAATCCGGATCTCCCACATAGAAATAGTCGAATACGATCCGAGACAGTCCTGTGCCGTCATCCTCCACATCTGTTACGGTAAAACGAAGGGCGTTGATGCATTCTGCGGAAGCAAAGTTCCCATGTACCGGGAATTCCACCACCATATATTCCCCGGACTCGATCTTTGTCGGATCTAAGGCTACGGTGGAATGGTCATTGGTCACCTCTGCCATATTATCACGGATGAAGTAAAGCATCAGCTTTGCCTTCTCCGAAGTTACCTTACAATGCTCAAACCGCACCCGTACCTGAACGGTATCTCCCTCCTTGGGCAGATAGTACAGCGGCTCGGCGGTGAGGCTGTCGCTAAAGTCCCCCGTTTGGACATAGGATTGGCTGACACCGGGGAGGATCCCCACAGACAGAGTCCCTTCTTCATTGTCAATGATGGGAGCTGTATTGCGATAGATATTATAGCCCCAGCAAGCCAGGTCATAGGGATATCCCCCATAAGCCTCTTGGCTGTAACGCTCCTCGTCTATGGTCTTGTTCCCAAAGTTGAAATACAGGTAAGACACCGGCTTGGCAGATGCAGAAGGTGCATACTCCGCAGGCCCCAGATAGATATAGTCGATCTCATACTCTGCTGTAACCGTCTCCCCGGAGTTGAGGTTGATCATATCCACACGGATCTGTTCGATCACCGATCCCACATAAGAAGCTGTGGCTGTAAAGGGCAGTTGGATCACAGTATATCTTCCCGTAGCATGATCCAGAGTAATATTCTTACAAGAATATGCCTCGGAATAGTTTTTGACCCCATCACTGAAAAACACCTGTACACCTGTTGCCGTTCCCTCGGTTATGGTGGTTTTCATACGGAGTTCGATGATGTCTCCCTTTGCGATCTTATAGCCAAGCTTTTCTGCGGAAGCAGTCATTCTGACATTGGGATCGCCACCGGAAATCGTACCGAACAGGATCCCCTTCTCCGTATTTACATGAGCAGTGGCTCTGAGTCCGCTCCAATGGGCGGTTTGAGAGGCCATGCTACCCTCTGTAAAGTCCAGAAGCACATAGGCAGGATAGGTTTCTACGGTACCGTCTGCCTTTTGGGTAAAGGCCATAGGCGCATCGTTCAGAAGAACCTCTGTAACCACCTGACCGGACAGATTGATGATATAATCCATGCCCTGTGCGGAAGGATCTTCGCTGTACAGAGAAAGGACACCCTTTTCATAAACCGCAGTCAGATCCCTTAAGGTACCGGAAGCCTGTAAAATAGGAGTGCCGGTTTGGGTCAAGGAACTACCCTGTGCCAGAGAGGCAAAATAGAGCTTCCCCTCATGATCCAGAGCACCTATGGCGGTCACAGCATCTGTGCTGTAGCTTCCAAAGGTTCTACGAGTAGCCGTGTCTTCAAAGGAATGATAATGTACCAGTGTAGCAAGCTCCGGTCTCCCGGTATCGGAAATTGCGATCTCCATTGCCAATGCCTGAGTGTCGGCGGTATTCGTCATAGTGATCTTTTGAGGGGCCACAGTAGCGGTCTCTCCACTGCTAACGGGATAGAGCAGGGTCTGATAGGTCACCGCACCCACCGCACTTTGGCTATATTGGAAATACTTGGTGGGAGTGGCAGGGGTACTGGCATCATAGCCGGTTTCCAAGCTTGCCGATAGATTCCCTACCCCCGCCTGTGCGATGATCAGGTTGGCACCGGAATCATATGCGGTCTTACCCGTAAGGTAAGCATCTGCAGAAATCGTAGGATTGGAATAAGGCTGGCTGTGCCAATTCTGGGTATAGCTGTGTCGGTTGTTATCCTGAGGCTCCACCTTATCCGTTACCACAAGGATGCTTCCCAGTTCCTTCAGGAAGGACACATCTCTGCTATGGGTAAAGGTAGTGCTATGGGTCGCATTGGTAGCGGTGGTTCCTACTACCTTCAAGCTGGAAAGTTCAGTGTTGCTGGCAGTGGACCAGGATGTTATGGTAGATACAGCGGAATTGCCGGTGATCTCGATCTGTCCACGATGAGCTCCGTCATCGACCATGACCCCAAGAGTCTGTGCAATGCCGTCGATCTCAATGGTATTATGAGAACGGGTACTGCTTCGCTGGAAGGCAAAATGCTGATGGGCTCCATCGTAAGAGGTCATACCCGTATCTGTTAAGAGGTTCCGTCCCTCATATTGGAACAGCAGCGCCAAGGCATCTCTGTGGCTGTGGCTTCCGGCGGCTTTGGCATTCATAAAGATCATGGAATCCCGATTGCCCCAACCGGTACGATCGGCGACCACTTTAATGCCGTCGTATTGTGCCATGGTATCGATTGCAAGACCATAGTTGGCATTCTGATAGTTCCGCAAATATTTGGCAAGGTCCGTCTGTAATTCTTCCACCGTCAAGCCCTCTAAGGTGGTATTGACGGCATTGATGGTAGCGGCGGGGCCACCCTCGCCCCAAGCAGGAGGTTTCCCGGTAGGAAGACTGCAATCTACCAAATACTTGGTCAGAAGAAGCATTTTCTCTGTAAACATAGCGGCATTTTCGGATTTGTCTCCGAATTGGTTCATGATCTTTTTCAAGGTGGCACACCAGGAGATCACGGAACCGGGATATCCAAAAGTGACCTCATTATAGCTACCGTCTTCTTTAATGATCCCACCCATAACAACTCCCAAACGGGCATCGTAAACAGCCTTCCAAGAAGGTGCATCCGCAAATTCAGGGAAGTAGCACAGTGCGCTGTAGAATCCCGTCAGATGCCACAAGCCCCAGTTGGTATAGGGCAGGTTGCTCTTAGCTGTAGCAGTCGCACCGTTAAAGAGAGTGTAGGCTCCGTTATACTGATCCGTAGTATCATCATAGAGCCAGGAAAGGATCCTGACATTTTCATCGGCGGTAATGTATCCACCGCAAATCAAATGCTTATAAATAAAGGGGAATTCGATCAAACGGTTTGCAGGTTCTAAAGCTCTCTTGGCAGGGGTATTGGCACCGGCATCGTTGACAAAGTCCAGAACCAGTTCCTTTGCCTTTTCCATATAGCTGTCTCTCTGTGCGGTATCCGTAGCTTCTGTTCCTTTCAGCACCAGACCCCGTACCTCATAGAAACGGGTATTGTAATTCAGCCATTCCGAAGGGGTTCCCTTAGGCTTCTTCCAATCAAAGCCACCTTCCAACCCGTCATAGGAATAGTGTCCCACATAGTTGCCGCTGACCAGAGAATCCCAAGTCAGAGTATCTTCGGACCAGTTGGTACAATAGGATTGGAATACACACAGATAGAGAGAATCCTCTACAAGAACCTTGTCGGAATTACCCGGAGAGCGTTTACAATAAACCGTCAGCTTTGCGCTCTTGGTATTCGAAGGGATCTGTGTGGTATCGAATCGCACATAGCATCGTGTGGAGGAAGAAGAATAGGGTAAGTTATTCTTGATATCCGGCCAGTGCTTGGCATACATGACCGTGGAG
>JAZOXB010000126.1:0-22447 GCA_045659585.1 Faecousia sp.
CTGTAAACAAATATCAAAGGAGATATATTTTATGGCAAGAGAATTACCCAAGACCTACGATCCCTCGGATGTAGAAGGTCGTCTGTACCAATTCTGGAATGACGGCGGCTATTTCCATACCGAGAGAGACCCCGAAAAGAAACCCTTTACCATCGTTATGCCCCCTCCCAATGTTACCGGCCAGCTCCACATGGGTCATGCTATGGACGCATCCCTGCAGGATGTTCTCATTCGCTTTAAGCGTATGCAGGGCTATGCCGCTCTTTGGGTTCCCGGTGTTGACCATGCGGGTATTGCAACCCAGATCAAGGTAGAAGAAGAGCTCCGTAAAGAAGGCTTGACCCGTTACGATCTGGGACGTGAAAAGTTCTTGGATCGTGTATGGCAGTGGAAGCACCAGTACGGCAGCCGCATCGTTGAACAGCAGAAAAAGTTGGGTGCATCCTGTGACTGGGAGCGTGCTTGCTTCACCATGGATGAGAACTGCTCCAACGCCGTTCGTGAGGTTTTCGTTTCCCTGTACGAAAAGGGTCTGATCTATAAGGGTAGCCGTATTATCAACTGGTGCCCCCATTGCGTTACCGCTCTGTCCGATGCAGAGGTTGAGTACGTAGATAAGCCCGGCCACCTGTGGCACATTCGCTATCCCTTGGCTGACGGCAGTGGGGAAGTGGTCGTAGCTACCACCCGTCCCGAGACCATGCTGGGCGATACCGGTGTTTGCGTCAACCCCAATGACGAGAGATATACCTCTATCGTTGGCAAGAAGGTCATTCTGCCTCTCATGAACAAGGAGATCCCTGTTGTAGCCGACGACTATGCCGAGATGGAATTCGGTACCGGCTGCGTTAAGATGACCCCCGCACACGACCCCAACGACTTTGAAGTCGGTCTCCGTCATAATCTCGAAGTCATCCGTGTTCTGGACGATAAGGGTATCGTCAACGAACTGGGTGGCATTTACGAAGGCATGGATCGCTATGATGCCCGTAAGAAGATCGTAGAAGATCTGGAAGCACAGGGCTATCTGGTTAAGATCGAAGATCACAGCCACAATGTCGGCACCTGCTACCGTTGCCATCGTGACGTTGAGCCCATTATCTCCGCTCAGTGGTTCGTTAAGATGAAGCCTCTGGCAGAGGAAGCTCTCCGTGTGGTTTACGAAGGCGAGACCAAGTTCGTTCCCGAACGTTTCACCAAGACTTATACCAACTGGATGGAGAATGTCCGTGACTGGTGTATCTCCCGTCAGCTGTGGTGGGGCCATCAGATTCCTGCATGGTACTGCGCCGATTGCGGTCATATGACCGTTTCCCTTGAGGATGCTCATGTTTGCGAAAAGTGCGGCTCTGCAAATATCACCCGTGAAGAGGACGTTCTGGATACCTGGTTCTCTTCCGCATTGTGGCCCTTCGAGATCCTGGGCTGGCCTAATACCGATGCCGAGGATTATAAGTATTTCTATCCCACCGATGTTCTGGTCACCGGCTATGACATCATTTTCTTCTGGGTTGCTCGTATGATCTTCTCCGGCTGTGAGCATACCGGCAAGACTCCCTTCCACACCGTTCTGATCCACGGTCTTGTCCGTGACGATAAGGACAGAAAGATGTCCAAGTCTCTGGGCAACGGTATCGATCCTCTGGAGATGATCGAGCGTTTCGGCTCTGATGCTCTCCGCATGAACATGGTTACCTCCAACTCTCCCGGTAACGATATGCGTTTCTATGTAGAGCGTTGCGAGGCTATGCGTAACTTTGCCAATAAGCTGTGGAATGCAAGCCGTTATGTTCTCATGAACCTTGATTTGGAAGAAAACACCCTTCCTGCACTGGAAGATCTGGAAACCGCCGACAAGTGGATCCTGTCCAAGCTGAACACCCTCATTGCAGACGTTACCGAGAACTTGGATAAGTACGAGCTGGGTATTGCTGTACAGAAGGTCTATGACTTCATCTGGGACAGCTACTGCGACTGGTACATTGAGCTGACTAAGTCCCGTCTCTACGGCGAGGACGAAAAGAGCAAGACCTCTGCTCAGAAGGTTCTGCTTTATGTTCTGGATCAGATCCTCCGTCTCATGCATCCCTTCATGCCCTTCATTACCGAAGAAATTTGGCAGGCTATTCCCCACGAGGGCGAGGCACTGATCGTTGCTCAGTGGCCCAAGTATCGTGACGACCTGTCCTTCAAGGCAGAGGAAGCCGCTATGGAGTCCATTATGAACGCTATTCGTGCTGTCCGTAACCGCCGTGCAGAGATGAATGTACCTCCCTCCAAGAAGTGCTCTCTGTATATCGTTACTCAGAAGCCCGAGATCTTCTCTACCGGTGTCGGCTTCATGACCCGTCTGGCATACGCAGAGGAAGTCTTTGTCTGCGATAAGGAGCCGGAAGGCCACGAGTCCATGGCTTCCTGTGTTACCCACGATGCCGCACTCTATATGCCCATGGCACAGCTGGTTGATGTTGAAAAAGAACTGGCTCGTATTGCCAAGGAGAAGGAAAAGGCCGAAAAGGGTCTTGCCCAGATCACCGGCAAGCTGAATAACCCCGGCTTCCTTGCCAAGGCTCCCGAGGCTGTTGTAGCTGCAGAAAAGGAAAAGGCAGAAAAGTACGAAGCCCTTATTAAGCAGCTCACCGAAAGCGAAGCCCGTCTGAAGGCACTGTGATCCCAAGAGTACAGAGCAACCTAAACTCTCAGACAGTCCTACAGTCAAGGACATGCTTTGAAATATGAAACGGATCCCCGTGGAATTTGGAATTTGCCTTCCGAGTTTCACGGGGATTTTATGGATCCGCCTATTACAAATAAGCCATTGCGTGATCCTGTTAAATCATAGGGAAAGGCTTGTTTTCAAAGAATTTATATGGTATAATCCAAATGATAAGTTCTAACCACTCCATTTATTTCATCTATCAACGGATCGCATTTATCGGACAATTCCTTTGAAACATCGGAGGTATTACAATGTTAAAGATCTTTTTGACAGGAGACAATCATATCGGCTTAAAATATGCAAGGCATGAGAAATCCACCCTTCTTGCCTCAAACAGAATGACAGTTTTTGAGAACATGGTGCAAATTGCCAATGATGAAAATTGCGGCATGTTTGCCATTACGGGAGATTTGTTTGATTATAGGGACAGTGCAAATAAGAAGGAAGTAGCAATGCTTTTGGATATGCTTGCTCGCTTCAGAGGTACGGTTGTGGTTTTGCCCGGCAACCATGATTATTATAATCAAAATCAAGATGCGAAAGTTTGGAAGTATTTTGAGGATCTCATTCCCAAATATGATAACATCCTGTTACTGACTGCCTATCATCCCTATAGGCTTTCTGTCAACGGTGAATCTGTTGTGCTGTATCCTGCTCTTTGCACTTCTCGTCATTCCCTTTCGGGAGAGAATAACCTTGGCTGGATCAAAGAAATTGAAATTCAACAGGATGACTCTTACCACATCGGCATTGCCCATGGAGCAGTAGAGGGAGAAACCATAGATAACGAGGGAAGTTATTTCATTATGAAGCCCTCAGAGCTGGAAAACATCCCTGTAGATGCATGGTTGATCGGTCATACCCATGTTCCGTTCCCTCGCAATTTGACAGATAACTTCACCGCGGGGCATAAAATCTTTAACGCAGGTACTCATGTTCAAACGAATGTTTCCTGCAACACCGAGGGTCTTTGCTTTATCATTGAGATCGATGAGAGTAAAACCGTCCGAGCTAAAAAAGTGGTTTCCGGCAATCTTCGTTTTTATCGAAGAAACATTGCACTTACCGCCGGCACAATGGAAGAAACCCTTAGGAGAGAGCTTTCCGATATTGGAGATAACAGTGTTGTTGATCTTGTCCTTACAGGTGCTGTCTCCCATCAAGAATACGAAGACAGAGAGAAGATCATAGAAAATGTACTGTCCCGTTTTATAGAAGGTACCTATAACATTTATGGAGTTACCAAAGTTATTTCCGAAGATGTGATCTCCTCGGAATTTTCCGAAACCTCATTTTCTGCAAGATTGCTGAAGGCTTTAATGGACGAGCCGAAAGAAGCTCAGCTTGCCTACGAATTGCTCAAATCTCTGAAAGGGGACAAGTAACATGAAAATCAGAAACGTATCTTGTACCCAGTTTGCCGGTGTTCGAGATCGCAATGTTTCCTTCACAGATGGGATCAATGTGATCTTCGGCAAAAACGAAAGCGGAAAAAGTACTCTTGTAAACCTGATCTCTCGCACTTTATTCCAAAATTCTCGTAAAGATGGCAGAACAGATAAAGATAAGAAATTTACCAATCTGTATTTTCCTGCCGCCAAAAAGGGGAGTCCTATCAAAGGAGATTTTGTTGATGGTAAGATCTCCTTTGAAACCGAAGCCGGGGTCTATACCCTTTCCAAAGAATGGGGTTCCTATTCTCATTGTACTCTTGCAACCCCCGATGGTATCATTCGTGACCAAGATGCCATTAAAGGGATTTTGAAAGAAGCTCTTTTATACGGGGAGGGCGTATATTCCGATTTGCTATTTTCTTCTCAACGGAATACAGACAGTACCTTGGATACCTTTTTGAATGCCTCCAAAAAATCGGATACAAAAACGGAATTCATCGATGTAATATCCCAAGCCTTTGCAGAAAGCGACGGCGTTTCTCTGGATGCTATAGAGAATGAAATTCATCATAAAATTGATGATATCCTCGGTAAACACTGGGACTTGGATCGTGATGCCCCTTCCCGCTCCGCTAAAGGATCGGAGAGATGGTTTAAAGAGCGTGGAGAAATTTTAAAGGCATATTATGCCTTGGAAGATGCAAAAGAGGAACTGGCAGAGCTCTCTCGATTGGAAGCAAATGAGGATCGTACAGCTAATGAATATGCCGAGGCTGTTAAGTCAGCGGATTTTTCCCAAAAAGCGTTGGACGAATTTCAAACCTTTGCCGGTTGTCTTGCTTTGCAAAAGGAACGATCGAAGAACATCGATCGGCTTACAAAAGAGCTGAATATCAGGTATGAAATCATTGCAAACTGGCCAATACTGACAGAAAATCTGGCGAAAGCAAGAGCACTTCTGACAGAGAAAACCAATCGCGATCTCCTTGACCAATATGAATCTGCCCGAAAGATCCACGACGATTTATTGGAGCTTCGAGAAAAACTTCCTCCTTATGAGCCCGAGAACCGAGAGATCAAAGCAGTCAGCACTGCACAGCGTCAGATCGATTCTCTCGAAAATCGCCTCTGCGGCATGAATCTTACTGCCGCTATCCGTATGCTTGATGGAAATCATATCCAAATTACCTCTGTACGCACAGGAGAAAGGGTTGATATACAGGACGGTTTCGCCTCCATCCAAGAAGCGGTAAAGATCCTGATTCCCGGCGTTATGGAAATGCAATTATCCCCTGCAGATGTAGATGTTGCCTCTATCCAACAGCAGATTGCACAGCAACAGAAAATTATGGATGAGATCTTTGAAAAGTATCATGTAGATTCCATTTTAGAGCTGGATAGCATGGCAAAGACATATACGGATATCAAATTTAAAATGGATACTGCCAACAGCCGATTGACATTGTTATTAGGATCCGATACCTATGAGGAATTGGAAGCCGCAGCTATGCAGATCCCTTCTACGATTCGTTCCAAAGGAGAGATCCAAGGGGATATCCTTACACTTTGCAACGGGCAAGATATTTCTCGATATATCACTGCCAAAGAAACCGTTGTGGAATCCTATGAGCAGGGATACGGATCCCTCACTGATTTAAAAGCTACAACCTTTGATCTGGAGTCAGAACTGAGAAAAGCTAAGGAATCTCTTACAATTACAGAGGATATTCCGGCAGAATATCTCAGCATCACCGATCCCGAGGTTTACCTTAAAACCTTGCGAATGGACTTAAAGGATAAACAAACCCTTCGTGAAATAGCATCCAATGCCAAGACCGAAGCTGAAAGTAAGTTGGAAGCTTTCAGAGTAAATCTCAAAGGCAATCCTGCCGAAGATGTGGAAAGAGCAGAGCGTGATTTCCAAGAAAAGAGATCCCTCCTGTATCATTGGCTCCATATTGCCGAAGTCTTTCGGGCTGAGAAAGAAAAGCTCCGGAATAATCCTATGGAGGATATTGCACAACACTTCGCCCGTTATCTTGGGATCATATCCGGAGGAAGGGTAGAATCGGAGTTCCCGGAAGCCGATAAGCTGAATATGAACATATACAGCGATCAGAAATTGCTTGATTACGAAAAGCTCTCCGAGGGAACAAAGGAAACCGTTTCTCTTGCTTTCCGTCTTGCTGTCCTTGAACATTTATTCCCCGATGGTGGTGGAGTGATCATCTTTGATGATCCATTTACGGATATGGATGGGGATCGCGTAGAGCAATCTTGCCAATTGCTCAAGGAATGCGCAAAGAGGCATCAGGTCATTTTCTTGACTTGCAGAGAAGATTACATTGATCTGCTGAACGGGAATCTAATCATGGTTTAAATTGTTGCAACCACCCAATATGCATATGTCCGGGGAGACGGGAACCTTCAACCATTATATGTAAAATTTCTGTAGTATAACCCGTAGGAACCTATATCCTCTTGCAATTTATACTTGTCTTTGATATACTGTAGGGCGAGAGGCTGTCGTTGCTCGAACGGCTAAACACAAATTTTAAAGGAGCACATCTATGACTTTCCAAGAAATTGCTAAAAACGATGCCATCAGAACATATATCCAGCGTGCCGACGAGTCTCTTGTAGCTCTTGGCTTTACGGAGCATAGTTTTTCTCATGTGACCCATGTAGCCATGACCGCAGGGAAAATTCTGGCTACCCTGGGCTATGACCCCCACACCGTAGAGATCGCTAAAATCGCAGGCTATCTTCATGATATCGGGAATCTGGTCAATCGAGTAGAGCATTCCCAGAGCGGTGCTGTTATGGCCTTCAGCATTCTACACGATCTGAACTTCCCTGTAGAGGACATTGCAACCATCGTTACTGCTATCGGCAATCATGATGAGGGAACCGGCGTCCCCGTCAATGCTGTAGCCGCCGCACTGATCCTTGCAGATAAAGCAGATGTTCGCCGTAGTCGTGTTCGGAATCAAATCATTGCAAAGTTCGATATCCATGACCGCGTGAATTATTCCGTTACGGATTCCAAGCTGACCATCGGAGACGATCACAAGACCGTCACTCTTCAGCTCACCGTTGACTCTACATTCAGCTCCGTTATGGACTATTTTGAAATTTTCCTCCATCGTATGACCTTCTGCCGCAAGGCGGCGGAAAAGCTTGGTATGCAATTCAAGCTGACCATTAACGATCAATCTCTGATCTAAAATAAACACCTCTTTCTCTCGATTTAACGATGAGAAAGAGGTGTTGTATTTTATGATATTGTGAATTATCGGCTCTCAGAGCAGAATACTACGATATAAGTGTCAGTCTCTACATGTTCCTGAAGACAACGATAACTGATTTGGGATTCCCATGCCTGCATTTCCTCATATGTCATCATGGTAGCTCTGTAGATAATAGATCCGCCGTATAGATATAAATCTTGGGCTTCTCTTGTGATCCGAGAATAGAACTGATCACTGGTAAGTGAGGGATATTCTTCGGGTACCAGATCCCGAGAGGGAAGTTCTACAAATACACAATGATAAGCAGTATGGGCTTCATCCTGAGAAGTACCCTTTTTTCTGCGACTCGCCGCTGCTTCCGATTCCGTAGATTGATCTTCAACGGCTTCTGCCTCGGTAATATAGGGTGCCTCCGTGAGTTGCAGTTCATCCTGTACATCGCAAGGCTCTGCAACGGCCTCTGTAGGTGTCTCTACTGTTCTTCCCAGAGTACCGGCATCGGGTCTGTCCGGTGTACGGAGAGAAGAGATCAGAACCAAACATAGAACGGCGGCGGTTGCGGCAGCAGACAGGATATAGCTCCGAATCCGAGCAGTCTTCCGCTTTGCTTCCTTGCGAATGGTAGACATGACTGTGTCGACGACCCTTTCGGGAGGGGGAAGTGCTTCTTTTTTAAGCAAGACATCATTGTCCTGCATTTCTTTCAGTAGGCTACGACAGTGGGAACAGGATGCAAGATGCTCCTGCAGAGTTTGTTCTTCTCGAGGGGAATTGGTGCCATCAATATGCCCACTGATCCATACAATATAGTCATTACATCTCATAATCATTCTCCTTCCGTTTTGTTAGACGACGGAGATTGAGATTTGTTCCTTAATTGAAGGACTTTTTTTCTCAAAGTTTCTCGTGCTCTTGCCAGTCTGGATTTTACTGTGCCTTCCTTAATTTGCAAAACACGACTGATATCCTCATAACTCATATCATTGACCACTCGGAGTGTCAAAATTGCTCGTTGCTGTTCGTCCAGAGATAGCAGTGCCTTCTGTAAGAGAAGATTTTCCTCCTTTTGGATCAGAACCTCATCCGGTTGAGGAGATGGATCCACAGGATCAAAAATCGACTCTTCTCCGTTTTCGTCTTCCCCTACGATAGATATGGTAGGCTTCCGCTTTTTGCTACGGAGAAGATCCAAACAGCTGTTATTTGCCAAGCGATATAACCAGGTGGAGAGGGAAGCCTCCATATGGAACCCATCCAGAGATCTCCATGCCTTCAAAAAGGTCTCTTGGGTCATATCAGCCGCGTCATCGGGATTACCAAGGATCCGATAGCACAGATTATATACCTGTGTCTGGTATTGGAGCATAAGAAACTCAAAGGCATTGGGATCTCCCTTGGCGGCTTTTCTGATCAGTTCACTTTCCTTTATGTCACTCACCTCAGATCTCGTTTCATTGCTTTTATAATAGTGTATACTTCATCTGCTGTAGATAAATGAGATACTTTATCCTTGTAATAACTGCTGTGAGGAACCCCTCGCAGATACCATGCAAGCTGTTTTCTGGCTTCTAAGCAGGCAATATGTTCTCCCTTATCTTCTGTTGCAAGAAGGAATTGTTTTTCAGCAATATTCAATCGCTCTTCCAGAGGAGGACGCTCCGGCATAGGAAGGCTTGCAAGAGCGGCATTGATCCTGGGGAATACCCAGGGATCTCCAAAAGCGGCACGACCTACCATAAACAGGGAAGCACCGCTATGATCCCGACAGCGAATGGCATCTTCCCCATCCGTTAGATCACCGTTTGCGATCACAGGCACATTTA
This sequence comes from Faecousia sp., assembly GCA_045659585.1. Classification (GTDB taxonomy): domain Bacteria; phylum Bacillota; class Clostridia; order Oscillospirales; family Oscillospiraceae; genus JAZOXB01. Next base: position 9,188 of record JAZOXB010000126.1, read on the forward strand.
CAGCAGAAACCACCTTGCCGATCTCGTCCCAATCGGCCTTACCGGAATAGAGCATGGACTTGGTTCGACCGTGAACCGCAATGGCAGAAGCACCGTTAGCCTCTAATTCCTTGGCCATATCCACTACATGGATACTGCTTTTATCCCAGCCTAATCGAGTCTTTACAGTAACCGGTACGTCAACTGCATCTTTTACAGCTTTTACGATCTTTCCTGCCAGAGGAATGTCTTTCATCAGAGCGCTCCCGTCTCCGTTGTTTGCGATCTTCGGCATGGGACATCCCATATTGATATCGATAAAATCGCATCCACAGTGCTCAAGAGCAAGCTTTGCCGCTTCTGCCATGATTTGGGGATCATTACCGAAAATCTGAGCACCGCACAGACAGCCTTCATTCTTCCGCAATAGGGAACGGCTTTTCTTATCTTGATATACTAAGGCTCTGGAGGAGACCATTTCTGTTACTGTAACACCAACACCCAGTTCCGCACAAATAGAGCGATAGGCAAAGTCTGTTACCCCTGCCATAGGAGCAAGTACCGTAGGTGCCTGAATCTCTCTGCCCAAAAAAATCATTTTACTTTCCACATCCTTTATCGTGGACCGATCTGTATATATCGATCTTTGAAAGAATTCTCTAATAATACCGTATATCATATCATAGAAATGAGGAAAAGGCAATGCCTCGATCTCTGCCTTTCAAAAAAATCAGTCATTTTGCATTGTTACCTGTCAAATATGCAACATTCACTGAAAGTATGCAAAATAACACTTGTAAAACCGTACTTTCTATGATAATATGGCATTGGTGGCGCTGTATCCTAGTCAAAGCGCGCCGATTTGAAGAAGGGCCTAAAAATCCTTTAAAGGGCATATCGATGAAGTCCCTGGTGCTTGCTTTTTTCGCCCAGATTAGGGTGGGTGCTGGGGGTTAAGGTTTTCGGGCGAGGCGCAATGGCATGTGCCCACCGACCCGGATTCCGTGGAGACCTGCTATTGTGCGACAGCCGAACCGTTTGTAATAAACCCGGACTGCGTACGAAGCTGGAAAAGAACCTGCAATGCAGTGCGCAGAATCGCGTTGCTGTGTGCAGTGTAGCCTGCCTTGCGTGGACATACGGGGATAGGGGAGTGAAGCATTCGCATCTGTGGCCGCAGATGACGGTGATATTGCCTCTTGAAACTATGCCTGCAAAAGAGGATAGAATCGGTGCGTGATGTTGTGGAAATCACCTAGGCTGTCTTAATAGGGCGGATAAGGGATTGCAGTACGGACTAAGTGGCAATCGGGTAACGGAACACGGCAACGCTCCGTCTCGACTTTAATCGGAAACGGCTGTGTGGTGACGCACAGTAGTCAAAGGGGAAATCCAACCCGACCTAAGCCGTAAGGTTTACTTTATCTGCTGCCACCATCTCATTATAATGATTCACAGGAGGCTCCAAGCAATACCATGAGCAATAAAGAATCGGTTCCCCGAGGGAAACGAAAGAAACAACAGAAAAAGAACAGTCAGGTCCGTTGGATCGTTTTTATTTTTTTTCTGACTATGGTCATTTCTGCCACCATATCCTTAGTATCCTCCGGAGTATTGGAGAATGCCGGGATCATTCTGGCTTTTTGTGTATTGTTGCTCATTATCTTTCTGGGCATTCTGTTCGATATCATCGGTGTAGCGGTTATGTCTGCCAATGAAAAACCTTTTCATTCTATGGCAGCAAAAAAGCTCCCCGGTGCCGCAGAGGCATTAAAGCTTCTCCGCAGTGCGGAAAAGGTTTCCAGCTTCTGCAATGATGTTGTCGGAGACATTTGCGGTGTTGTATCCGGTTCTGCCTCAGCGGTGATCGCGGTCAGTGCTCTTTCCTCTGTGGGCTCCGATACCATAGCTAAGGTTCTCATGTCCGCCCTTGTAGCCGGTGCAACAATCGCCGGCAAGGCTTGCGGCAAGAATCTTGCTATGAATAATGCCACAAACATTGTTTTGATCGTCTCCAAGTCTCTATACTATATAAAATCACTGTTTCGCAAGAAAAAATCAAGAAAAAAGTCCGGTTGCGGAGGAAACAAGTGATTAGAACAGGTTGTGTTGAACCATGACTTTACTGGATCATATAAATAGTCGGGAAGACCTTCTGGCACTGGATCAGAAACAGCTTCCCCAATTATGCGAAGAGATCCGTACCTTCTTAGTAGACCGTGTTTCCAAGACCGGTGGTCATCTTGCATCGAATTTAGGTGTTGTGGAACTGACCGTAGCTCTGGAACGGATCTTTGATACCTCTCGGGACAGACTCCTTTTTGATGTAGGTCATCAGTCCTATGTTCATAAACTACTCACAGGCCGACGGGAGGATTTTGCAACCCTCCGTTGTCTCGGCGGTATGGCAGGATTTCCCAAACCTTCCGAAAGTCCCACCGATGCCTTCGTTGCGGGACATGCCTCTTCCTCCGTTTCCACTGCTTTAGGTATGGCTCGAGCACGGACACTTCTGAAAAAGGATTACCATGTGATCGCAATGATCGGTGATGGTGCCATGACCGGTGGTCTTGCTTACGAAGCGATGAACGATGCAGGGGAAAGCAACGAACCTCTCATTGTCATTCTCAATGACAACGGTATGTCGATTAACCCCAATGTAGGGGGACTTTCCAAATATCTATCTTTCTTGCGGATCCGTCCCGGCTATTTCCGGGTTAAGAAAGCATATCGTACCGTTACCCATGCTCTTCCCGGCGGTAAGGCCTTCTATAACTTTACCTCTCGTGTAAAGGATCGATATAAGGGCATCGTTTTAGGCACCACTTTATTCGAAGAAATGGGCTTTGAGTATTACGGGCCTATTGACGGACACAATATCGAGAAGCTGGAATATATGCTGAAGCTGGCAAAGGAATGCAGAAAGCCTGTCCTTCTTCATGTGATCACACAAAAGGGAAAGGGCTACAAGCCTGCCGAAGATAATCCCCATGTATTCCACGGTATCGGTGTATTCGATCCCGAGGACGGCAGTACAAAGAGTCGCGGGATCAAATCCTTCTCCGATACCTTTGGCGAAACTCTTTGTGAGATCGCAGAGAAAGATCCCCGTGTCTATGCCATTACCGCCGCAATGATCAACGGTACCGGTCTTGGCGGCTTTGTAAAAAGATTCCCGGATCGTTGTTTGGATGTGGGGATCGCAGAGGGACACGCAGTATCTATGGCAGGTGGCTTTGCCATGGAGGGCGGGATCCCTGTGATCGCTGTTTACTCCACTTTTTTACAGCGTGCCTATGATATGATCCTGCAGGATGTTGCTATGCAGAACCTTCATGTGGTTTTTGCAGTGGATCGTGCAGGCCTGGTCGGCTCCGACGGAGAGACCCACCAGGGTATTTTTGATATTAGTTTTTTACGATCTGTTCCCAATATGCAGATCCTTTGTCCCACTAACCAAAAGGAGCTGAAAACCATGCTCCATCGTGCGGTATTTGAGATGGACGGTCCTGTAGTGGTTCGCTATCCCAGGGGATGCGACGGTGCCATTACCGAGATCGTACCGGCTCCTGTTATGCGTGAGGGCAAGGATATTACCCTTATCGGCTATGGTATCTTAATGAATGAAGTTCTTGCCGCCGGAGAACTTCTTGCAAAGGAGGGTATCTCCGCAGAGGTCATTAAGCTTAATTCCGTTAAGCCTATTGATTTGGACACCATAGCAACATCCGTTCATAAAACCGGACACCTCCTTGTTGCAGAGGAAACAGTTCGAAACGGCTGTGTGGGACGGGAGATCGCCGCCCTTCTTCGGACGAGAAACATTTTGGTTCCTACTGTTACATGTAATGTAGGAGATGCATTTATTGAACACGGCACCGTCCCGGAGCTATACAAACTCTGTGGCATTGATGCCGTCTCTTTGGCTAAAACCGCAAGGGAGATGCTTGGATATGAAGCATAAAGAACGATTGGATATGCTCTTGGTACAGCGTGGTCTGTGCGAAAGCCGCAGTAAGGCACAAGCTGTTATTATGAGCGGACAAGTCTTTGTAGACGGACAAAAATGCGATAAAGCCGGTACTTCCGTAGATGAGGAAGCAAAAATCGAAGTTCGTGGAAATCACTGTCCCTTTGTAAGTCGTGGGGGACTGAAGCTGGAAAAGGCACTTCGAGACTTCGGTGTGGATCCCACCGGCTATGTATGCTCCGATTCCGGTGCTTCCACCGGCGGATTTACCGATTGTCTCCTGCAAAAGGGAGCCAAAAAGGTCTTTGCCATTGATGTCGGATATGGTCAGCTCGCATGGAGTATTCGGACAGATCCCCGAGTCGTTTGTATGGAAAGAACCAACATCCGTTATGTAAAACCGGAGGATCTCGGGGAGCCCTTGGATCTGTCTGTCGTAGATGTATCCTTTATTTCCCTTAAGATCGTACTTCCCACCATACGGGAATTATTAAAACCCACAGGACAGGTCCTTTGCCTTATCAAGCCCCAGTTCGAGGCCGGTAAGGAAAAGGTTGGAAAAAAAGGCGTCGTCCGAGATCCTGCCATCCATCAAGAGGTTCTTGAGAATTTCGTTGCTCTGGCAGATGAATTGGGCATGACCCTACGCAACCTTACTTTCTCACCGGTTAAGGGACCGGAAGGAAACATTGAATTTTTAGGCCATCTTTCTATGGAGGCAGAAGGCGGTATGGTGGCAGACATTCCTGCCATCGTTGCAGCCGCTCATAAGGAATTATGAAAAAAATTGTTATGACGCCGAATCCCTATCGGGATAAGAATTTTAAATTTGCTTTACAGGCGGCACGGATCTTGCATGAAGCAGGGATCGATTCCAAGACCTGCCTCGCTTTCGATGTAGATCGGAATTTCGAGATGCCTCAGGATATCCCTCTTCATGATCTGCAGAAGGAATTGCGAGATGCAGAGCTTTTGATCTGTTTTGGGGGAGACGGTACCATTCTTCACGCCTCTAAGGCCGCAACCAGAGCCGGTGTTCCCGTATTAGGTGTAAATATTGGCAACATGGGCTTTATGGCAGAGCTTGAAAGCTCCGAATTAGGGGAGCTTGCCCGTTTAGCTACGGATGACTATTCATTGGACGAGAGAATGATGCTCCATGTCAAGGTAGTCCATGAGGGGCAGGTGATCCTTGAGGATGATGCATTAAACGATGCTGTTATTACTAAGGGAGCTGTTGCTCGTACCATTCAGTTAGGTGTTCGTTGCGATAATGTAGAGATGATGTCCTTTATGGGCGATGGTCTCATACTCAGCACTCCTACAGGCTCTACTGCTTACTCCATGTCCGCAGGTGGGCCCATCGTGGAGCCCTCTGCTCAGAATATTATTATAACTCCTATCTGTGCTCATGATATGATGACCAAGGCTATGGTCACATCTGCACAAAGACGGATCACTGTAGAAATCGGTCGCATCGGACGGAAAAACGCCTTCCTGTCTGTTGACGGAGGCAGAGCGGTTCGTCTGAATACAGGAGACACCATCACCATTACCCGTTCTCGGTATGTTACCAAGCTGGTACGACTGAACGATCGCAGCTTCTTCGATATTGTTAAGAACAAGTTAAAGTAAAATAACACTATAAAGGAATGAGTGCAGGAATGAAATCACATAGACAGAAAAAGATCCTCGCATTGATCAGCGAGAAGAATATTGAAACCCAGGAACAGCTTTTAAAGGAGCTTCAAGAAAGCGGTTATAAGAGCACTCAGGCAACAGTTTCCAGAGATATCAAGGAATTACGCATCATCAAGACCTTGGATGGGGCAGGTGGCTATCGTTACAGTGTTGCCACTAAGAATGAACCGGATCACTTTGATGACAGATTCCGTGTGATCTTCCGTGAATGTGTAACCAAGGTAGACTGTGCGTATAATCTCATCGTGATCCGCACCATGCCCGGTTTGGCAGCCGCCGCAGGTGCCAACATTGACGCTCTTCATATGCCCGAAGTAGTAGGTTGTTTGTCCGGTGATGACACCACACTGATCATCATGAGGGACGCAGAAACTGCTCTGGATTTCTGTACAGAGATCCGCCGCATGCTTGAGTGATCTCTATGCTTCGGCTGTTACATATCGAAAATATCGCAGTCATTGAGGAAGCGGACATTTCTTTTGAAAGCGGATTCAATGTACTGACCGGTGAGACCGGTGCAGGTAAGTCCATTGTCATCGATGCCATATCTGCAATCATGGGAGAACGGGCTTATCGAGATATGATCCGTACGGGAACCAACAAAGCTACGGTTCGTGCCATTTTTGACAGCGTTCCCGCTTTTGATTGGTTCGAGGAAAACGGAGTTCCATATGACGAGGAACTTATGATCCAACGAGAGATTTTTCTGGACGGAAAGAATGTCTGTCGTGTCAACGGAACTCCCGTAACCGTAAATATTCTTAAAAAGCTGGGACTCCGTCTCATTAACATCCACGGACAGCATGATTCTGCCGCTTTGTTTGATGAGGATTATCATCTTACCATTTTAGATAGCTATGGTGAGACCGAGGAGCTCTTAGCACAATACTCCGTAGCCTACGAAAAGATCCGTACTTTACGCAGAGAGATCGACGCCCTTTCCATGGATGAAAGCGAAAAACTACGGAGAATGGAAACTCTGAAATATCAGATCGATGAGATCTCCCGTGCCAAGCTAAAGGTAGGAGAGGACGAAGAGCTGGAAGCCAGAAGAAAGGTCGTCCAGAATGCCGAAAAGCTTTCCGATGGCCTCACTGAGGCAAAGGAAGCTATCGAAGGTGGCGGATCGGGAGAGGGTGCCGCAGATCTGCTGGCGCAGGCAGAGCATGCGATCGGCAAGCTCTGTCGTTTTGACGATTCCCTCAACGAACTTCATGAATTGTTGGCGGATCTGATGTATCGAGTCAGAGATGCAGGTGAACAATTGTCGGATCGATGCTATGACCTTACTTTCTCCTCCGATGAATTGGAGCAGATCGAAGAACGCTTGGATCTGATCCATAAGCTTCGTCGTAAATACGGGGTGACCTGTTCGGATATTCTGGATTATTTGGAAAAGGCAAAAGCCGAATTGGATGAGATAGAATTTTCCGATGATCGTTTAGAGCGGAAAAAGAAGGATCTTCGTATTGCAGAGGAAGAGTGTTGGAAGCATGCTTTGGCTCTCCGCGAGGGTAGAAAGACCGCTGCGGAGTCTTTCTGTCAACGCATCCTGAAAGAACTGTCCGATCTGGATATGAAAAAGGTTCAATTTACCTGTGAATTTACTGAAACAGAGCTTACAACTTCGGGAGCCGATGGGGTAGCCTTCTATATGTCTGCCAACCTTGGTGAAGCCTTAAAGCCACTGAATAAGGTTGCTTCCGGCGGTGAGCTTGCCCGTATCATGCTGGGTATGAAGAATGTCCTTGCTCAGCGAGATCGGATACCCACATTGATTTTCGACGAAGTCGATACCGGAGTTTCCGGCAGAGCCGCTCAGCATGTAGCAGAGAAGCTACGGATGGTGGCAGATAATAAACAAGTCCTCTGTGTGACCCACTTACCTCAAATTGCGGCTATGGGGACGACCCATTTCCAAATCGCAAAGGGGGAACGGCAGGGGAGAACCTTTACTACAGTAACACCTCTGGATCACGAAGGCAGGAAAGCAGAATTGGCTCGCCTGATCGGTGGTGCATCCATTACAGAAACGACCCTTAGAAGTGCAGAAGAAATGTTGATTGGAGGTCTTGCGGAATGAAAACATCCCAATTCCAAAAAAACAGTAAAAAACTATTGCCCTATACATTTTTGGTCGGATTGATCCTGTTATTTGTTTCAGGGATTCCCTTAAGAGGGGCAGACCTTGAGGTTTCCAAAGCATTGGGAGAGGGTGGCCCTGCTTCTTGGCTTTCTTACTCCTTGAACTACGGTGGCAATTTCCTTTCCGGATTCATGAACGCTATGGCCATAGATGTCCCTATTTTGCATCATGTGCTGATCACAGCCTGCCTGGCTACAGCAATGATCGCATTGATCAACTTTAGCAATCCGAGCCATTCCTATGTTTATTTCATTGCATTGTTGCTGGCTCTCGGCGCTCCCGCCGGGATCTTTGCATCTTCTTTCGGTGCTACTACCGGATATGGGATCATGATGATCCCGGCTTTCCTTATGATCATGTATCTGTTTACATTGTCGGATCTATTGGTCTATCAGGGCAAGAAAAAGAGCTGGAAAATTCCGTTCCTGTTCATAAGCGGCTTTGTTAGTCAGCTGTTCTCTGAGAGCATTGGTATCGCATTTTTGGTGATCTCTATGCTGTGTATGATTTTCTTATGCAACAAGCACGGGTTCTCCTGGCATCTCGGTGCTCATTGCTTCGGATGCATCCTCGGATTTGTCCTTGGCATGTTGATCCCGGGAGCCAATGACAGAATATCCGATAGCTTTTATGTCCTGGTGGATCAGCTGAATCTTGCATTGGATCAACTGTTTGTATCCAACATTCTTGTGTTGGCAACGATGACCTTATCCTGCCTGTTGCTGATCCAGCCATTCCGTACAGAACGGTCCAAAAATTGCAACATTACTTTAGGATGTTTGCTGATCCCTATGGGTGGATTTGTTTTATTGAGCGTTATGAATCACGCGTTGGGAGCTTTTGTTTCTGTTAACAGAGTTCTTACGGTTGTAAAGCTGGTTCTTAGCATTGCCTACACCCTTGGGATTTACAGAACCCTACAGCATTATGTAAGCAAGGATAAGATTACCACCCGCGTCCGGGGCTGTCTCTGTTCCGTATGGGTTTTCATAATCGTTTACGGAGCAACGGGAACGGCTATGCCCTATTACCTGTATATTCCTTATTTGCTCCTTGTGGGAGCTACCATGGCACTGCTGATCTACGCACTCCATCGTTATTCCCGTGCAGAAAGTATCCTGCGTAAACCTTTGTTTTTCGTAGGTCTCTTGGGAGTATTGGCTTTATCTTTCATTACGATCGCAAATTGCAAATATTCCGAGGTTGTAGATATCCATATTAAAGATAATCTATCTGCGGGAAATACCCAAATCGAACTGCCTTGCGCTCCCTATGAAGCAAGGATCGTTCCTACAGACTATACACAAATGTCCGACTATTATGATTTCCCGGCTTACGGAGCGGTAGAGATCTCTTATGTCCCCTTTGATCAATGGGACTGGATCACTTATTATGAAGCTCATAATGTACCCGTTATAGAAGAAGATGACGAAGATACTCCGAAAAATCAGGAATGGATCGGAGAAATTGAGGAGGATTAAACATGAAACTTTATGATGAACTGGTAGCTCGTGGCTTGATCGCACAGGTTACCAACGAAGAAGAAATTCGAGAAATGATCGATAATGGCAAGGCCACATTCTATATCGGCTTTGACCCCACTGCAGACTCTCTCCATGTAGGACACTTTATGGCTCTGTGCCTCATGAAGCGTTTACAGATGGCAGGCAATCGCCCCATTGCCTTGATCGGTGGCGGTACTGCTATGATCGGTGACCCTTCCGGTCGTACGGATATGCGTTCCATGATGACCAAGGAGACCATTGCCCATAACTGCGCTTGTTTCAAGAAGCAGATGGAACGCTTTATTGAGTTCGGCGAAGGCAAGGCTCAGATGGTCAACAATGCGGATTGGCTCTTAGACCTGAATTATATCGAGCTTCTCCGTGAGGTAGGTGCTTGCTTCTCCGTTAACAACATGCTTCGTGCCGAATGCTATAAGCAGCGTATGGAAAAGGGCCTCAGCTTCCTGGAATTCAACTACATGATCATGCAGTCTTACGACTTCTATCATCTGTACCAAACTATGGGATGCAATATGCAGTTCGGCGGTAACGACCAGTGGAGCAACATGCTGGGCGGCACCGAACTCATCCGTCGTAAGCTGGGCAAGGACGCTCATGCTATGACCATCACACTCCTTCTGAACTCCGAAGGCAAGAAGATGGGCAAGACTGCTAAGGGTGCTGTTTGGCTGGATCCCAACAAGACCACTCCCTTTGAGTTCTTCCAGTATTGGCGTAATGTAGCTGATGATGATGTTCTCAAGTGCATCCGTATGCTGACCTTCCTGCCTCTGGAGCAGATCAACGAAATGGACAGCTGGGAAGGCAGTCAGTTGAACACCGCTAAGGAGATCCTGGCATATGAACTGACCAAGCTGGTTCACGGGGAAGAGGAAGCTGAGAAGGCTCGTCAGGCCGCTAAGGCTCTCTTCGGCGGCGGAGCAGACGATTCCAATATGCCTACTACCGAGATCCTTCCCGAACAGCTCATCGATGGTAAAATCGCAATTATGGATCTTATGCTGGCATGTAAACTGGTTCCTACCAAGTCTGAAGCAAGACGTCTGATCCAGCAGGGTGGCGTATTTGTAAACGAAGAAAAAGTCGCCGCTATCGATCTTGCATTTACCGCAGAACAACTCTCTGAGGGTTTGAAGATCCGTAAGGGCAAGAAGGTGTTCCACAAGGCCGTTTTTGGAGGCTAAGTATGAAAAAACTGAGCTTTATCATGGCTATGGTGCTTCTTGTTTCACTGGTGATCTCCGGTTGCGGCAAGAAGCAATCCGATGACGATTGGTCTGTGCTTACCACTGCCGCAGAGATCGGCGGTACCCCTTCCGAAGCATTTAAGTTCTCTGAACTGCCTGAGGATTATACTCCGGAGCAGGCACTTCTGGATGGTTGTCTCGTTCTCCAGTGGGGCGAGGGTGATGTGACTCCCCGTGTTCGCGGTATCGACTATTGGGAAAAGTTCCTGGAAGTCAGTCGAAACAAGGAAAAGATCTCTCTTCGAATCGTTTACTTTAACTCCACCCACTATTGGTTCTCCGATCTGTACTATTCTCATGAGATGTACAGTCTCTATACCAGAGATACCTATAGTGAAAATCAAATCGGACCCTTCAAGTATCTGACACAGATCGAGGGGGAGGATGTTCTCAGCGGACAGCCTGTGAACTACTTTATTTTGACCGATGATGCCGCTTTGGGTGCAGAAGAAGTCCTTTCTCTGACCCACATTTGCGATATCGAGGCCGAGCGGGATGTCTCATTTACGATCGTTGATTTTACCACTTATTTCAATTGATTTAAGCAAACTCATGTTTAGGGTCGCTTCCGTTAACGGGAGCGACTCTTCCGTTTTTAGAATTATTTTACTTCACAAGGAAAAATTATGGGAATTAGACTTTATTTCTTCACAAATATAGTGTATAATAAAATGAATTATATTGGCAGAGAAGTGCTTAATCCGGTTTGGAGCAATTTTCTCCGTCGTAACATAATCAAGGAGGAAGGATGAATCAATATGGAACAAGAAGAAATTCGACAGGATCTTCCCACAGAAGAGCCGACTGTAAATGATATAACAGACGAAGAAACAGAGATCTTCGAACCCACCTCAAATGAAACAAAGGATGAAGAGAACACATCATTCTCCTACATGTTTTACTCTCTGTTGCATGATCTGGTCTATATTCTGGCCGCCATTACATTGGTATTTGTCTTTGGTGTCAGATTGGTGGGGGTCAATGGTGATTCCATGCTACCCACCCTTGTGCATACAGACTATCTGGCCTTACAGAGCAATGTGATCATGGGAAAACTGGAATACGGTGATGTGATCGTAGCTCGTGAGCTGACTTTCCAGGACGGAGAACCCATTGTCAAGAGAGTCATTGCAACAGAGAATCAGCAGGTTCTTATCCGCATCGGGGACGATGGTTACGCCCATGTATATGTAGATGGTGTGCTTCTGGACGAGCCCTATATCAATGAACCTATGTTACCTTATTATTTTGAACAGGACGATGATGGGGATCCCAATCAATTTTCCATGACCGTCAGCCCGGGACATATTTTTGTAATGGGTGATAATCGGAACAATTCTTCCGACAGTCGAGTACGCTCTATTGGAGAGATCAAGCTGGATCAGGTCTTAGGCAAGGTCCTTATGATCGTTTTCCCCGGCGGTGATGAGTATGAGCCTCGGGATTGGAGCAGAATAGGAGCGGTTTCCTAATGGATGATAGAATGAATATTCACTGGTATCCCGGTCATATGACCAAAACTCGCCGCAAGATGGAAGAAGATCTGAAGCTGGTTGATGCAGTTTGTGAGATCTTGGATGCTCGGATCCCTCTTTCCAGTCGGAATCCCGATATCGCTTCTATTTGCGGCAATAAGCCCCGTATGGTCATTCTGAATCGGACGGATTTGGCCGATCCCAACATGACCGCAAGATGGGCAGAGTATTTTAAATCTCTAGGCTTTGCTGTGGTTTGTACCGATTGCAAAAGCCGTAAGGGCATCGATCGTTTCGTTCCCGCTATTCGAGAGCTCCTTGCCGAAAAGCTGCAAAGGTATGCGGAAAAGGGCTTCGTTAATAAGCCTCTCAAGCTTATGATCGTAGGCATTCCCAATGTTGGAAAGTCCACTTTTATTAACCAGATTTCCGGTCGTAAGGGTGCCAAAGCAGAAAACCGCCCCGGTGTTACTCGCGGAAAGCAGTGGGTCACTGTGGATCAGGGACTCCTTCTGTTGGATACTCCCGGTATCCTGTGGCCTAAGTTTGAGGATGAAGAAGTGGGCAGACGCCTGGCCTATACCGGTGCTGTTAAGGATGATGTAGTAGATATTGAGACCCTTTCCTGCCATTTGATGGAAATGCTTCATAAGCGCTACCCTCAAGCTCTTCTGGACAGATATAAGATCGATCTGCCACAAGGAACACCCGGCTATGAGCTTCTGGAAGAGGGAGCAAGAAAGCGCGGCTTCCTCCTTGCCAGAGGAGAACTCAATACCGAAAGAATGGCTCGTATCCTCTTAGAAGAGTACCGCAATTGTAAGATCGGTCGTTTCACACTGGAGGCACCGGATGAGATATGAAATGATTCGGGAGATCTTCAATTCATGCAGTAATAATCAGATGCGTGACATCTATGTATTTGATGTGGAGACCGATGATCCGGAAGAGATCCTAAAGGATTATATCAATACCCAAGAAGATATTATAGATAAGACCATACTTCCCGACGGAGCTGTGATCTTTGAGGTGGTTCGAAGTGGGCTTCGTCAGAGATACAGCTTCACACCGGATGATTAAGCTGAGGGGAGTCGAACCCCGATAGGTTTTCACAGGATCTTTTCAGTCATAGCATCGTCATCGTCCTCGGAAATACCGACGGGTATTCCCATCGGACTCTTCCTTGCTCTGACAGAAAATATCTCCGTGAAAACTG
>JAZOXB010000127.1:0-8717 GCA_045659585.1 Faecousia sp.
TAGGCACTGTTTTCTGCCCATCATCCTACGAACTCGGTACTTTAGGGGTAATCCCTACTGCCCTCTCCGCCCCATTCGGGGCACCTCTCCCATTGGAGAGGCAAGGGCTGATTCTGATTTGGTAAACAGAGCGATAAACTGCGATTTGTAGAGATGTGAAGGAATAAAAGCAGGGCTATCTTGCTGTGGTTGGCAAGATAGCCCTGTGGGTTATTTATGGGGGGTAGGGGTATTAGATCAATACATACCGCCCATGCCACCTGCGGCGGCTGCGGCGGCTGCGTCGCCGGCGGGATCGGGCTTATCCACGATCAGGGACTCGGTGGTCAGGATGCAAGCGCAGATGCTGGCGGCGTTCATGAGGGCGGGGCGAGTGACCTTAGTGGGATCGGCGATGCCGTTGGGGATCATGTCGCAGTAGTCGGCAGTGTAAGCATTGTAGCCGTAGCCGGTCTTGCCACTGTTCTTGATCTTCTCGTAGACTACGGAGCCGTCAACACCGGCATTCTCTGCGATCTGACGGATGGGAGCCTGGAGAGCCTTTGCGATGATGGATGCACCGGTTCTCTCGTCACCGGTGAGCTCTTCCAGCAGAGCCTCAACAGCGGGAATGGCGTTCACATATGCGGTACCGCCACCTGCTACGATGCCTTCTTCTACAGCGGCACGGGTAGCATTCAGAGCGTCCTCAACGCGGAGCTTCTGCTCCTTCATAGCAACCTCGGTCTGTGCACCGACGCGGATGACAGCAACACCGCCGGACAGCTTAGCAAGTCTTTCCTGCAGCTTTTCGCGGTCATAGTCGGAGGTAGTCACAGCAATAGAGGACTTGATCTCGTGGACACGAGCCTGAATAGCGTTGGGATCGCCACAGCCGTCAACGATAACGGTGGTGTCTTTGTTGACCTTCATCTGACGGGCACGACCCAGATCGTACAGCTGTGCATCGGTCAGGTTCATGTTCAGCTCGTTTGCGAAATAGGTGCCGCCGGTGAGAACAGCGATGTCACGGAGCATTTCCTTGCGACGATCGCCGAAGCCGGGAGCCTTGACGCAGACGCAGTTGAAGCTGCCGCGGAGACGGTTGACGAGGAGGGTAGACAGAGCGTCGCCTTCTACATCTTCTGCAATGATGACCAGCTTCTGGCCACCCTTAACGATCTGCTCCAGAATGGGCAGAATGTCCTGAATAGAGGAGATCTTCTTGTCGGTGATGAGAATGAAGGGATCGTCGATGACGGCTTCCATCTTGTCGGTGTCGGTGACCATGTAGGGGGAGATGTAGCCACGGTCGAACTGCATGCCTTCTACAACATCCAGACCGGTTTCGGCGGTCTTGGATTCCTCGATGGTGATAACGCCTGCGGCGGAGACCTTTTCCATAGCCTCTGCAATGAGCTTACCGATCTCTTCGTCACCGGAAGAAACGGTGCCGACACGAGCGATATCTTCGCTACCCTTGACAGCTTCGGAATTGGCCTTGATAGCCTCTACTGCTACATCAACAGCCTTCTGCATGCCCTTACGCATGACCATGGGGTTTGCGCCTGCGCTCAGGTTCTTCAGACCTTCGCGGACAATGGCCTGTGCCAGAACGGTAGCGGTGGTGGTGCCGTCGCCTGCGACGTCATTGGTCTTGGTAGCGACTTCGCGAACCAGCTGTGCGCCCATGTTCTCGAATGCGTCTTCCAGCTCGATCTCCTTGGCGATGGTAACACCGTCATTGGTGATCAGGGGAGCGCCGTACTTCTTGCCCAGAACAACGTTTCTGCCCTTGGGGCCCAGGGTGACTTTTACAGTATTTGCAAGGCAGTCAATGCCGTTTTGCAGCTTCTTACGGGCGTTTTCGCCGTACTCGATCATTTTTGCCATTTGTTGGTTCCTCCTAATTATTCAACGATTGCCAGAATATCGGACTGGCGGACGATGGAATATTCCTTGTCGTCCAGCTTGACTTCGGTGCCGGCATACTTTGCAACAACGACCTTATCGCCAACCCTAACGACCATCTTGATCTCATTACCATCAACCATGCCGCCGGGGCCTACGGCTACGACTTCGGAAATGACGGGCTTTTCCTTGGTGGCGGTGGACAGGATGATGCCGGATGCGGTAGTTTCCATAGCCTCGACGGGCTTCAGCAGAACGCGGTCTGCAAGGGGAGTCAATTTCATGATTCATACCTCCAATTATTGATAGGACGAGAAGAAAAACCTCTCATCAAAGATTATGATGTTCTTAGCACTCAAAAACGCTGAGTGCTAACTGTATATATAATACCCGATTTTCTGAGAAAGTCAAGAAAATTTTGTAAATAAATTGAAACAGTTTTGAAAAATAGATTTACTTTTGACCGCGGAGTTCTACGATGCGGTCCCGGAGGACGGCGGCGTATTCATATTCCATCATGCGGGCGGCGGCTTTCATTTCCTTTTCCAGACGGGCGATTTCCTTTTCCCGTTCTGCCTTGGTCATCTTGACACCGTCGGCACGGAGAGAGTCTCCCTCCTCCTTGGTGATCTCAATGAGCTTCCGCACATCTTTGACAATGGTTTTGGGAACAATGCCGTTTGCCTTGTTGTAATCATCTTGGATTTTGCGGCGGCGTTCCGTTTCCCGGATGGCGGCATCCATGGCGGCGGTGATCTTGTCGGCATAGAGAATGACCCGACCTTCTGCATTTCGGGCGGCTCTGCCGATAGTCTGGATCAGGCTGGTCTCACTGCGGAGGAAGCCTTCTTTACCTGCATCCAATATGGCAACCAAGCTGACTTCCGGCAGGTCCAAGCCCTCACGGAGAAGGTTGATGCCTACCAGAACATCGAATTTTGCCATGCGGAGATCTCGCAGGATCTCCATTCGTTCCAGCGCACCTACATCGGAGTGCATATAACGGACACGGATCCCTGCTTTGTTCAGGTAGCCGGTCAGATCTTCTGCCATGCGTTTGGTCAGGGTGGTGACTAAGACTCGTTCCCCCTTGGCAACCGTTGCGTTGCATTCTCCGATGAGATCGTCTACCTGATCCTCAATGGGACGGACGAAAATCTTGGGATCCAGCAAGCCTGTGGGACGGATCACCTGCTCTGCATATTGCTGAGCCCGATCCTTTTCATACTCTGCGGGAGTAGCGGAGACATAAATGGCCTGTTTGATCTTGCTTTGGAACTCCGGGAAGGTGAGAGGGCGGTTGTCAAAGGCACTGGGGAGGCGGAAACCGTAATCCACCAGACTTTCCTTTCGGCTCCGATCTCCTGCGTACATGGCGCGTACCTGAGGCAGGGTCACATGGCTTTCGTCAACAAAGAGGATGAAATCCTCCGGGAAATAGTCAAGGAGGGTCATAGGGGGCGTGCCCGGAGCCCGTCCGGAGATCACGCGGGAATAATTCTCGATGCCGGAGCAGAAGCCAATCTCGTTGAGCATTTCCAGATCGTACATAGTTCTCTGGCGGATCCGTTGGGCTTCCAAGAGCTTGTTTTCGGATTTGAACCAAGCCTCTCGTTCTTCCATTTCCCGTTCGATCTCGTCCATGGCGCGGTTTAGCTTTTCACGAGAGGCTACATAGTGAGAAGCGGGGTAAATGGCTACATGGCCAACCACTCGTTCCGCCACACCGGTAACGGCGTTGATCTCGGAAATGCGGTCAATTTCGTCTCCGAAAAACTCTACACGGATGGCTCGTCCCGACCAGTAGACGGGGTAGATCTCCACAGTATCTCCCCGTACGCGGAAGGTGTTACGGGAGAAATCCACATCGTTCCGTTCGTAGCGGATCTCTACCAGCTTGGAGATCAGCTCCTCGCGGGACTTTTCCATGCCGGTTCGCAGGGAGATGACCATGCTCTTGTAGTCAATGGGATCGCCCAGACCGTAGATACAGGAAACGGAGGCCACCACGATGGTGTCTCGCCGTTCAAAGAGGGCACTGGTAGCACTGTGGCGAAGCCGTTCGATCTCGTCATTGACAGAGGAATCCTTTTCGATAAAGGTATCTGTATGGGCAATATAGGCCTCCGGCTGGTAATAGTCGTAGTAGGAAATAAAATACTCTACGGCATTGTTGGGGAAAAATTCCCGAAACTCGGAGCAAAGCTGTGCCGCCAGAGTCTTATTGTGAGCCAGCACCAGAGCGGGGCGGTTGAGATTGGCAATGATATTTGCCATGGTAAAGGTTTTGCCGGAACCGGTAACACCTAAAAGTACCTGATCTCTGTAGCCCTTTTTCAGACCTTCTGTCAGCTTTCGAATGGCTTCGGGCTGATCACCCATAGGCTGATAGGGGGCAACTAATTCAAAGTGATCCATATTAGAGTCCTTTACAGAATATCAAACACAGCCTTGGGCAGGTATACGGAAATATCCTGACCGTAGGCGTGGAGCTCCTTGACCATGGAGGAGGAGACCGCTACATTTTCCGCACGGAAATAGACATATTCCATATAGGGGTTAATGAGCTTGTTGACTTCTGCGATGTTTTCTTCGTAATTGTAGTCCATGTTGTTCCGCAGGCCACGGATCATGTATTTGATACCGTGTTCCTTGGCGTACTGGGCTACGAGGCCTTCGTAGACCGCTACACGGACGTTGCTGAGTCCTAAATCCCTGACGGTTTCTTCAATGGCCTTTTTCATCAGTTCGGAGTCTACGGCTCGGGATTTGGAGGAATTGATGCCGATGACCACATAAACCTCGTCAAAGAGGGCGGCGGATTTTTTAACGATATCCAAATGACCGTTGGTAAAAGGGTCAAAGGAGCCGGGGTAGATTGCTTTGCTACTCATGGGTTCCACCTGCCTTAGTCTTCCTTTTCCAGTGCGTGAAGGAGAGCAAAGAGGAAGGGCTCTCTCTCGATTTTCAGCACCACATAGGCGTTCTTTTCTTCAAACTGTCTGTCGCTGTACAGATCTGTGACGGTCTTACCTAAAGTCAGTTCCGATTGGGTCTCTACATAGACACCGGCTTCTTCCCCTTCGAACATTTCGGGGTGAGCCAGATAGTATACGGGAACCGCATCGTGGAT
Organism: Faecousia sp.; assembly: GCA_045659585.1. GTDB lineage: Bacteria > Bacillota > Clostridia > Oscillospirales > Oscillospiraceae > JAZOXB01. The sequence continues at coordinate 5,024 of JAZOXB010000127.1, forward strand.
ACAGAAACCGGGGTGACCGTTCTCCAGATTCTTTTCCAAAATAAATTTGCTGGCTTCATGGAAAAAACGGGACTTCGCGGAAAAACTGTCTTCCAGAGTTGCCCATTCCTCGGGGAGAATATAGGCCTGCTCTGTGACCTCCAGACCGCACATCACAATGGGGATCCCACTGCGGAATACTACCTGTGCGGCATCGGGGTCGGCATAAATATTATACTCTGCACAGGGAGTACGATTGCCACGGGTCACACTGCCACCCATCATGAGGATCCGATGTACCAGCTTGGGTAGATCGGGATAGGTCTCCAAGGCAATGGAGATATTGGTCAGGGGCCCCATGGTAATGAGCTCTAAGGTGCCGGGATTAGCCTTGGCGGCGGCATAGAGTCCGTCCCAAGCTTTTTCTTCTTCCGGCTGTCTTTCGCTTTTGGGAAGGGAAGCGGTGCCGAAGCCTTCGGCTCCATGGAAGTCCGAACCGTCATGATAGGGACGGATCATGGGGCGATCTGCTCCTGCATAAACGGGATAGGGCTTTCCTACCAGATCTCCCAGCTTCAGGGCGTTTGCAGTGGTTTTGGACAGGGGGGTATTACCGGCAACGGTGCTGATTCCCAAGATATCCAGTTCCTTCAGATCACTTGCTAAAATAATGGCGGCGGCATCGTCTACACCGGGATCGCAATCGATCCAAACGGGGAATTTATTCATGATTGTCCTCCTTATAATAGGCTACGGCATTGACCAGCAGCTGTGCAAAGGCTTCCCGGTTCACGCCCATATTGACTCGGGCATTGGCAGGCTTCCGATTGTGGCCAACGGTGGTGCCACGGCAATATTCGCCTTGGGTCTCTACCTCTACACACATTTCCTGCAGGGTGAACAGTTCCGGATGGGTCAGGACAGCAACGGCGCAGGGATCGTGCATGGGAGCACCGGCATAACCCAGAGTCCGGTGGAAGCCGTAGAAGAATTCCAGCCAATCGGCTACGATTTGGGACACATGTCCACCGATTTCTCGGACGGCTTGGAAATCCTCCGGCATCATGAGAGCCTGCTCGGTGACATCCAGACCGCTCATAATCAGGGGGATACCGCTTTCCGTAACGATTTTAGCGGCTTCCGGGTCTACTAAGATATTAAATTCTGCGGCGGGTGTCCAGTTGCCGAATTTGATACCACCACCCATAAAGCTGATCTCTCGGATCTTTTCTTTCAGTTCCGGGTGAGATAGCAGGAGGGCGGCTACATTGGTCAGGGGGCCTGTTGCCACGATGGTTACAGACTCTTCGCTTTCCTTTAACAGCCGAGCCATGAGATTGACACTGCTACAGGACTCCAATTCCATGGTGGGCTCCGGCAGGGGAGGACCGTCTAAACCGCTTTCTCCGTGGACGGAGGGGGCGTTCATTTCGGGGCCTACCAAGGGGGTGCGTTTACCCTTGGCAATGGGAGCATCGATCCCTAAAAGGGTACAGACCCGACGGGCATTGTAAGAGACCTTTTCTACGGTTTGGTTGCCACAAACTGTGGTAACACCGATGATTTTCAGTTCGGGACTGGCATTGGCAAGGAGCCATGCAATGGCATCATCATGACCGGGATCGCCGTCTAAGATAATGGGGCGTCTATTCATGCTACAGATTCCTTTCTGATAGGAAGTTTTTTCCGTCTTTGAGACCGAAGAACAACATAGATCATCATAAAGATGGTGATGATATAGGGGATAGCGGCGGTGAGATCCGGGGAGATCACTCCCTGGAGACAGGTGCCCAAGGCACCGAAGAAGCCGAACATCAGAGCTGCCAAATAGGCCTTGCCGGGGTTGGCGCTTGCGAAAATCACACAGGCAAAGGCAACATACCCGCGGGAATTGCTCATGTTTTTGGCAAAGATCCCATCCAGCTCGCCCAGAGACAGGTATACACCTGCAATGGCACAGGTGATACCACAGAGGATGCTGGCGATCCACTTCATTTTTTCGGGGCTGATACCGGCGGTGCGGAGGGTGTCGGGCTTTTCCCCTGCGGCTCTGAGATAGAAGCCGTAAGGAGTGCGGTACACAAAGAGCCACAGCACCAGCACCAATACTAAGGTGATATAAAACAGGATAGACAAGCCTTGGAGACCTTCTCCCACAAAGGGGATATGATCCAGGAAAGCCAAACGGATCTTAGGCAGAGCGTCCATGCCTTTGCCACCCTTATGACCGAAAATACTGTCGGACAGGAAGCCCGTGAGACCAATGGCGAAGGTGTTTAAGGCACAGCCGATGATGAACTCATCTGCCTTTAATTTTACTACAAACAAGGCAAAAAGCAAGCCTACCAAAACACCGATGACCACTGCAAGGAGCAGTCCCAGCCAACTGCTTCCCAATAGGAAGCTGCCGTAGGCACCGAAGAAGGCACCCATTAGGATCATACCGTCCATACCGATATTCATAATTCCGGCGTGCTCTGTCATAGCACCGCCAATGGCGGCTAAGGCTACAGGGGTTGCGGTACGGAGGGTCTCGTTGAGAGTGGCAGGGGAGAAAATACGGGAAAGGAGACCGTTCATAATACCTTACCTCCTTTCTGCACTGTGGGGGAGGTTTTTTTGCCTACGCGATCCTTCAGCATGGATAGGATACCATTCTGACCTGCCATGGCAAAGATGACTACGGTTTGGATGATCAGATAGATCTGAGCGGGGATGCCGATATATTGAAGCTCGTCCGCACCGATTTTCAGCACGGCGAAGAAGAGGGACAAGCCGACTACAGGCAGTGGCTCATAGGCGGCGATCATGGCGATCATAAGCCCCTCGAAGTAATAATCGTTACTGATAGAGGATTTATAAATATGTTCCCCACCATAGACACGGAACATTCCTACCAGACCGCACAATGCACCGGAGAGCACCATGGCGATCAAGATCAGACGGTCTGTTTTGATACCGCTGAAGAATGCAAAACGGGGATTCTGTCCCGTCAGCTTCATTTCGTAGCCTGTGGCGGTTTTGGACAGGATATACCACAGGAAGAATGTAATGATAACAGCGGCAAAAATGGCGGTGGATAACTTAGAACCGGGGATCAGCCCTGTGAGCCAGTGTTCTGCATTGGGCTGAGCCGTAGCGGCGACCATGTTCTTGTTGGGGTTTTTCCAAGGGCCTTTTGCAAGGTATTGGCACAAACATACTGCCACCGTATTGAGCATAATGGTGGTAATGACTTCGTTGACCTTGACCTTTACCTTGAGTACACCGGGAATGAAAGCGTAGATCCCGCCTACAGCCATGGCGGTTAGGGCGGCACAGAGGAGGGTCAGCCATTTGGTCTGATCCTGCATCCAGACACCTATCTGACAGGCAAAGATGGCACCTAAAATCAGCTGACCTTCGCCGCCTACATTAAAGATGCCCACTCTGGCACCTAAGACGCAGGCCAGACCGCACAGACACAGTACCATGGCATATTCCAGCAGGTCGCCAATGTGTCGTTTGTTGCCGAAGGCACCTTCTATGATGGCACCGTAGGCTTTCAGAGGGTTAAAACCTGCAAGGAGAAGGACAATGGCACCTAAAAGGAGGGCGGCAAGAATACTCAGACTCAGAGACAGCAAATATCGGGTATTCAGACTACGGGACTTCACTTGCAGTGACCTCCTTTCGACGGTTGCCGGTCATGAAATAAAGTCGGAGGCCAAGCGGT
>JAZOXB010000128.1:0-5179 GCA_045659585.1 Faecousia sp.
GATGCCGAGAGATTTCGGCATCGGGAGTTTGCGATTACAGGGGAGCGGCGTCCATGTCTGTTCTCAGATCGAAGTCGGAGATCAGGCGACGGGGACAAACGGCGGCACAACGACCGCAGGAAACGCATTTGCTGTAGTGGATGGCAGCCAGATTGTTGATAACATGGATGGCATCGTATTCGCACTGCTTTTCGCACAGGTGGCAACCTACACAGCCGACCTCACAGAACTGACGGGTATAAGCACCGCGATCCCGATTGGAGCAGGCAATGACGATGTCGGTGTTATAAGTAACGGGGACAATGACATTCCGGGGGCAAGCCTCTACGCACTGCATACAACCGGTACACTTGTCGGCGTTGACACGGGCAATACCGTTTTCTACGGTGATTGCACCGAACTTACAGACCTTGGTGCAGGTGCCGAAGCCCAGACAGCCGTTGGGACAAGCGGAGGGGCCGTTGCCGGTCACGAACATGGCACTGCGACAATCGGCAATGCCGTCATATTCGCCCTTGAAAACATGATTATGACCACGGCATTTGACCATGGCGACCTTTCGATCGTAGGCGGCGGCTTCCACACCCATGATCTCGGACATCTTGGCAATGGCATCGGGGGCACCGGCGGGACAGGGGCCGATCTCGGCCTTGCCTTCCAGCACAGCCTGTGCGTAGGCCTGACAGCCGGCATAACCGCAACCGCCGCAGTTTGCTCCGGGGAGGGCATCCTTCAGCAGGGGGAGCCGTTCGTCTACCTTGACGGCAAAGACCTTGGAGGCAATGGCCAGAACAGTGCCGAACAGGGCACCCAGGATCCCTAATACCAGTATGGCAGAAAGTATATTATCCATGACCCTACCTCCTTAGAAAACCTTGAAACCGGAGAAGCCCATAAAGGACAGAGCCAACAAACCGGCGGCGATCAGGGCAATGGGGAAGCCCTTAAAGCACTTGGGGCAATCGCAATCTTCCAACCGCTCCCGTACAGAGGAGAACAGCAGGATGGCAACAGTAAAGCCGACACCGCCCATGACGCCGTAAACTACGGATTCGATGAAGCTGTAGCCGTTCTGAATGTTCAGAAGAGCTACGCCCAGAACAGCGCAGTTGGTGGTGATCAGGGGCAGGTAAATGCCCAGAGCCTGATACAGTGCGGGAACGGCCTTCTGCAAGAACATTTCCACAAGCTGAACCAGTGCGGCGATGACCAGAATAAAGACCACGGTCTGCATATAGCCCAAACCGTTGGGAACCAGCAGGTAGTGATCCACTGCCCAGGTAGCGGCAGAGGCAATGCCCATAACGAAGATGACCGCGATGCCCATGCCCAGAGCCGTATCGGACTTTTTGGAAACCCCCATAAAGGGGCAGATGCCCAGGAATTTTACAAGGATAAAGTTCTCGGCCAGAATGGCACTGAGGGAAATGGAGAACAGAGAAAGGAACAGATTCATTTCTTTTCATCCTCCTTTTCTTTGAGACGAGTGTTGAACCACTGGGAGAAGGCAATGAGACAGCCCAGGGTCAGGAAGCCACCGACAGGCAGGATCACCAGAAGGGCGGGGTACTGTGCTTCGACGAGGCGGATGCCGTCTGCGCCGAATACGCCCTTGCCGAAGGTACCGCCACCGAGGAACTCACGAACCACACACATGACCACCAGAGCGGCGGTGTAGCCGATGCCCTGAGTCAGACCGTCTACGGCAGAAGCAAGAACACTGTTCTTGGAGGCGAAGGCCTCGGCTCTGCCTAAGATGATGCAGTTGACGACGATCAGGGGGATAAACACGCCTAAGCTTTCGGACAGTGCAGGGAGGTAAGCCTTCAGAAGCAGGTCTACCATGGTAACAAAGCCTGCAATGATGACGATGTAAGAGGCAATGCGGATCTTTTCCGGAATGACCTTCCGCAGAAGGGAAATGACCACATTGGAGCAGATCAGGATCAGCGTTACGGACAGACCCATGCCCAAGCCGTTAAACAGGGTAGTGGTAATGGCCATGGTGGAGCAAAGACCTAAGAGCTGACCCAGAACCGGGTTATTGGTCAGGAGACCGTCTTTTAAGCTTTTCTTGAAATTCACGGCTGTACCTCCTTCACAAATTCCACGGCACGGTTAACCGCCTCGGTCACAGCACGGGAGGTAACGGTGGCACCGGTGAGAGCGTCAATGGTTCCGCCGTCCTTGGAGACCTGCAGGTTCCCGGAGGTTCCTGCGAATTGGCTCTGCCAATCGGCACGGGTACATTCCGCACCCAGAGAAGCGGTTTCTCCATGGGAGATCACGGAGATGCCGGTAACGGCACCGCTGAGATCTACGCCAACCATCATATCGATGGCGCCGCCGAAGCCCATGGCATTGAGACGAATCACATAGCCCTTTTCTGCCTTGTATGCTTCGGAGATCCCCTCTGCGGAGATATCCAGCTTTTCATAGGAAGAAGCGGGGAGGACGGTCTGCATGGCTTCGTTTGCCTTTTTTGCGGTGTTTTCCGCGATTTTGTCCGCAGTGAGCATGTTGACTAAGCCTAACAATCCTGCTACCACTGCGGTAATGAGCAGGAGGATAATGGCTAATTTCAGAATGTATTTCATGCTTTGCTACCACCCTTCTTCAGACCGAACCGCGTGGGAAGACCCATCTTATCGAAGAAGCCTACACAGCAATTCATGATCAGGATAGCAAAGCTGACACCCTCCACATAGGAACCGAAGTACCGCAGGAGAATGGTCAGGACACCACAGCCGATGCCGAAGGCGATCTGCCCACCGTGAGTTACGGGGGAGGTGGTGTAGTCCGTTGCCATAAAGATGGCACCTAAGAGGAGACCGCCGGAGAGAACCTGATACAGGGACCACTGCCAGCCTGCATTTCCGCCTTGGGGGAAGAGCAGGGCGAGAACCGCAACGGTTCCCACATAAGCCAGAGGGATACGGAGAGTAATGACCTTAGTGGCCAGAAGATAGACCAGACCCAGAAGGAGAGCCAGAGCGGAGATCTCGCCGAAGGAGCCTCCCACCTTGCCGAAGAACAGATCCAGCAGACTTTCCTTGGGGAGCTGACCTGCTGCCAGAGCTTCCATGGGAGTGGCGGAAGTCACTGCATCGATGGGGCCTGTAACGGAGATGCTCTGACCGGGGGTATTCCAGTTGCCGGACATGAGAGAGGGCCAGCTGAACAGGAAAGCACGGGCTGCCAAAGCGGGGTTGACGATGTTCATGCCGATACCGCCAAAGAGCTGTTTGACCACGACAATGGCGAAGAAGTCGCCCATGATCAGGGTCCAGTAGGGCAGATTCACGGGGCAGACAAAGGCTACCAGCATACCGGTGACCACAGCGGACCAGTCGGAAACGGTGGAGTCTTTGTTCAGGAGCTTGCGGTAGCCCCATTCAAAGGCTACGGAAGCAAGAACGGAAATCGCCGTGGCGGAAAGCGCACGGGGGCCGAAGAACCATACTGCCGCAATGAGTGCGGGGAGCAGGGCGATACACACATCCTTCATGATCACATCGGTGGTACAACCGCTGTGGGCATGAGGGGAGGAGGAAAGGGTCAATCTGAGATTTTTGTATTTCATTTCTTTGCCTCCTTTGCCTTGGCATCACGGAGAAGCTTTTTGCCGGTACGGAAGCTCTGCACCAGAGGGATCCCTGCGGGACAGCCGAAGGCGCAGGAACCGCATTCGATACAATCCATGATATTGCCCTTGTCCATGGCTTGGATATCTCCCTTAGTCTGGGCTTTGTGGAGGAACAGGGGCATCAGGTGCATGGGACAGGCATCCACACATTTACCGCAACGGATGCAGTGAGGGGTACGCTCCTTGGGACGATCTGCATCGGAATAGCAGGTCAGGGCGTTGTTGCCCTTAATGGTGGAGGCCTCCAAGGTGTGCTGAGCAATACCCATCATGGGGCCGCCTACAAAGATCTTGTAGGGATCGGAGACGAAACCGCCGGCGGGTTCTACCAGATCCTCAAAGGAGGTGCCGATGGGAGCCAGCAGGTTGCAGGGCTTGGCAACAGCCTTGCCGGTAACGGTGACTGCACGGCGTACCAGGGGCATACCGTCAAAGACCGCATCACAGATGGCGGCACAGGTAGCCACATTGAAAACCGCACAGCCTACTGCGGCAGGAAGCCCACCGGGAGGTACCTGACGACCGGTGACAGCCTGGATCAGCTGTTTTTCCGCACCCTGGGGGTAGCGAACCTTCAGAGGGAGAAGCTCTGCTTCCCCATTCAGATGCTCCCGAAGGGAGGCGATGGCTTGGGGTTTGTTGCTCTCTACACCGATGACGGTTCTGGCGGGTTGGAGAATGGCATTGATGACGGAAATACCGCGGAGGATCCGATGGGGGGTCTCTCGCATGAGTCGGTCATCGGATGTAATATAGGGTTCGCATTCCGCACCGTTAATGAGAACGGTGTCTACCTTGCCTAAACCGGAGGACAGCTTTACACTTGTGGGGAAGCCTGCACCGCCCATGCCGGTAATGCCGGCTTCGCGAATGATGGCAATGAGTTCTTCCGCTGTCAGTCCCTCAATGGACTCCCGCTTTTGAATCGTGGGGCAGAGAGTGTACTTACCGTCGTTGGCAATGACGATGGACTCCATGTATGTTCCTGTGGGAGCAGGTCGAAGACCCACCAGAACCACATCTCCGGAAACGGAAGCGTGGATCGGAGCACACAGACCCTGATTGTCGCCGATCTTTTGACCGACGGTCACATGGTCGCCGATGGAGACCAAGGGCTTGCAGGGGGCACCGATGTGCTGGGACATACAAATGGTCACGGTTTTGGGATAAATGGGCGTAATGGGCATTTCGGAGCTGAGCTCCTTATAGCCTCTGGGATGTACGCCACCGAAAAAAGAGTGTGCCATTTTTGCATCACCTCAATTCATAATTATACGAGTTTATCATAGCATAAAGTCCGAAAAAAATCTACGACAAATATTTACCTTTTCTATGAAAAACCCATAAAAATTTTGGCAATCCAACAACAGCTATCCAAATACCCCATCTATCTCACCAATATTCTTTCTCTTTGCTATAATCAAATTCCCGTTTATCGCACCGTTGGTGCGAGTGAAGTGCCTGCGGCGTAGATGTGTGCCCCAAGGGGCACGAATGAAAATTATGGGCTACGCCCATAGTCATTTGGTCTTC
>JAZOXB010000129.1:0-4206 GCA_045659585.1 Faecousia sp.
CCCCCGGCCCCCTCCCGGCGGTGCGTCCCACTATCGTTTCCTTGTTTCAGATCGTTTTATTTGCGTCACTTTGCCACAAATTGAAATTTCAAACTGCTCGATAAACTGTGATTTAAACTACAGAGAAAGAGCATTTCGGCAAATTAGAAAATGGGAAATTGCGTCGAACCGACGCAATTTCCCATTGTGTTTTATGAAAATTTTAACGAATAGGGCAGGGGAGATCAGACATTAAACAGGAAGTTTACAATGTCGCCGTCCTTCATGACATATTCCTTGCCTTCACTACGGAACAGGCCTTTGGCTTTGGCATTTGCTACGGTACCACAGGCAACCAGATCGTCAAAGGCCACGGTCTCTGCACGGATAAAGCCACGTTCGATGTCGCTGTGGATCTTACCTGCGGCTCTGGGAGCCTTGGTGCCCTTGGTGATGGTCCAGGCACGGACTTCATCCTCGCCACCGGTGAGGAAGGAAATGTAGCCCAACAGATCATAGCTGGCGTGGATCAGACGATCCAGACCTCTCTCGGTGAGACCCAACTCCTCCATGAACATGGCGGCATCCTCATCGTCCATTTCCATGATCTCTTCTTCGAACTTAGCGGCTACGGGAAGAACAGCGGCACCCTGCTCGGCGGCAATGGCGGCCAGAGCCTTATACTGGGGATGGTCTGCATAATTTGCGATATCATCCTCTGCCATGTTGGCAACATAGATCACGGGCTTGACACTGAGAAGTCCACCGTCTTGAAGGATGTCCTTGTCTTCTTCGGTGAATTCATAGGTAGCGGCAGGCTTACCTTCTAACAGGTGATCCAAGAGGCCCTTGCACATCTCGATCTCACGCTTTGCCTTCTTTTCGCCACTCTTAGCGGCCTTGTTAGCTTTGTCCAGACGGCGTTCTACGACTTCGATATCAGCCAGGATCAGCTCCACAGCCAGATTGTCTGCATCACGGGCGGCATCGGCGGGCTCAGTGAACATTTCGTCGTTTTCAAAGCAGCGAACAATGTGAACCAGGGCATCTACCAGACGAATGGTCTGCAGATATGCGTTGCCTCTGCCACCGCCCTTTTTAATACCGACTACGTCGACGAAATCGATGGTTGCAGGGGTGGTCTTTTTGGGATGGTAGTATTCTGTCAGCCAATCCAGACGGGAATCGGGAACTTTAGCCTGTCCGATATTGGGCTTGGCGGCGGCGTTGGAATAGGCACCGGTTTCGGCATGGGATCCGGTCAGGGCGTTAAACAGGGTGGATTTTCCTACATTGGGTAATCCGACGATTCCTAATTTCATAATATCAATCTCCTTGCTGTTGTTCCTCTTTAGATAAGATTTTTCACATCCATGAAGAAGAACTTCTATACAGGGTAATTATATCATAGATTTTTCGGATTCTCAAGTACTTTCCCTGTTTCTTTCCCGAAAAAATAGGAATGCCCCTCCAAAAAGGGAGGGGCAAAGGAAATTGAATTATTTATGATCTACCTTCCGCTTTCTGCGGTGATAGAGGCGGGCTAAGCCACCTTCAGAGGTTTCACGGAAGTGATCGCTGATGTGTTCGCCTGTTTCCTTCATGGTGCGTACGACCATGTCGAAGCTGATATTACGGGTGCCGGTCAGCAGGGTAGAGAGATTGAAAGCATCCATAGCTCGCTTTGCGGCTACGGCGTTTCTTTCGATGCAGGGAACCTGTACCAGACCGCAGATGGGATCGCAGGTAAGTCCCAGTTGATGCTCCATAGCGATCTCGGCGGCATACTCGATCTGTCCCAACTCCATATTGTAGGTCTCGCACAATGCGGCGGCGGCCATAGAACAGGCTGTGCCGATCTCTGCCTGACAACCGCATTCCGCACCGGAAACGGAGGCATTCCGCTTGACCAATGCACCGAAGAGACCTGCAACTGCCAATGCTTCCAGGATCTTTTCATCGGGAAGATCGTGTGTTAACTGCATATACCGCAGAACAGCCGGAAGAACACCTGCAGAACCACAGGTAGGAGCGGTGACAATAACACCGTTATCTGCATTTTCTTCGGCTACGGCGTATGCAAAGGAGCAGATCATGCGGAGTTCCATCAGCTGAGGCCGTTCATTGGGGACGATGTTTTCATACATGTTCTTTGCCTTACGCTCTAACTGCAGGCCACCGGGAAGAATACCGTGGGTGTGGATACCACGATCAATGGCAGCTTTCATGGTTTCCCAGATCACAGCCAGGAAGTCCCAGATCTCCGGGCCTTCGTTCAGCTCGACATACTCCGGCAGGGAGATATATCGCCACTTACAGAATTGTGCGATCTCGGCAAAGGAATTTTCAGGATAGGTTTCTTCCGACAGAGTGTCTTCATACTTTCCCTCGTCACCGACGATCTGAATGTCTCCGCCACCGATGGACAGGACTCGCATGGTAGCCAGCTCCTTGCCTTCTGCATCGTAAGCATAGAAATCCAGTGTGTTGGGGTGGGGGACAGGCTCTGTGGAATCGGAGAAGATCACCTCAGTACGATCATAGCCCAGGACTTCGTACAGAACGCGATCGGTGCCGTGTCCGCTACCGGTCTTGCTGAGAGAAGCATAAAGAATGACGCGGAAGGATGCGGCTTGGGGATTTTGGTTCAGGAAAATTTTGGCGGCACGCTCCGGCCCCATAGTATGAGAGCTGGAAGGACCTTTGCCGATCTTAAAAACATCACGGATTGATTTCATGTAGAGCTCACCTCTTTTATATTCTGGTAGGATTATAGCATATCCCAAGGAAAAATACAATTCTTTTTCGTTTGTTTTATCCGACGCTTTGAACGATGGCAGGGGAGAGACAGAGAAAAAATGCATAAAATATCCTGTGAGGAGACATAAAATACAAGAAATATGGAAGCGGTTACATTATAAAATGTATAGAAAATAAAAATGAAAAAATTTTTGTGAAATTCTTCAAAAAATGTTGACAAAATTCGTGAATTCTGCTATAATCTCAAATTGCGTGAGACTGTTTTTCTTTTGAAGAAAAGATGGCAGTTGCAAATTGATTTTAGAGTTGTATAAAGATTTAAGAGGTGTATGAAGTGCTTGATGAGCTAAAGACTGCATCATCAAAGGTAGTTGGGATCAAGCAGCTCCGTAAGGCTCTTTCCTCAGGTACTGCAAAGAAGGTCTACTTGGCAGAGGATGCAGATCCCATGCTGACGGAGCCCATCGCACAAGCCTGCTTAGAAACCGGAACAGCTTTGGAATATGTGGAAACTATGAAGCAATTGGGCCATGCCTGTGCAATATCCGTTTCCGCAGCTGCAGCAGCGATCCTTTAAACTCATTTTTCAATGATATAGTTTCTATATCACATAAATTCTGTATCCAACGGAATATTTTAGGATATTTCGGGATAATATATCTGCTGAAAAGCAAAATCACTTGAGAAAGGAGAAAAACATGCCTACTTTTAATCAGCTGGTCAGAAAGGGCCGTGAGCAGGTCACTTATAAGTCCACCGCTCCCGCTCTGCAGAAGGGTCTGAACACTCTGAAGAACCGTGCTACCGATTTGGCTTCCCCCCAGAAGAGAGGCGTCTGCACCGCAGTTCGTACCACCACTCCTAAGAAGCCTAACTCCGCACTGCGTAAGATCGCTCGTGTTCGCCTGACCAATGGCTACGAGGTTTCCGCTTACATCCCCGGTGTTGGCCACAACCTGCAGGAGCACTCTGTCGTTCTGATTCGTGGCGGCCGTGTAAAGGACCTTCCCGGTGTCCGTTACCACATCATCCGTGGTACTCTTGATACCCAGGGTGTTCAGGGTCGTATGCAGAGCCGTTCCAAGTACGGTCAGAAGCGCCCCAAGGCCAAGAAGAAGTAATTCTCACTAATCTATTCCGCCTTAGGACAAGGCAACGCCTTGCCACGGGTTTTTATATATATTATATTTATGTATGGAACACCTGGCAGGCACCAACGGCAGCATGACTGCCGAAGTACCTATGAAATCATTATATGAAGGAGGGAAGCGAAGTGCCCAGAAGAGGTAATGTTCCCAAGAGAGAGGTTCTTCCGGATCCTATCTACAAATCTACTCTGGTAACTAAGCTCGTAAACAGCATTATGCTGGACGGCAAGAAGGGTGTAGCCCAGAGAGTCGTTTACGGCGCATTTGAAATCGTTGAAGAGAAGACCGGTAAGAACGGTCTCGAAGCATTCCAGCAGGC
>JAZOXB010000130.1:0-6247 GCA_045659585.1 Faecousia sp.
TGCGGCGGAGAGGGCAGTAGGGATTCCCAATTTTGTACCGATTTCGTAGTAGGCAGAGAAGTATCCGGTACTTTCTCTGATAGTTGGTTCTAATTTCTACTGCATACTGCCCTCTCAGTCAGCTACGCTGACAGCTCTCCCGGAGGGAGAGCCAAGAGACTCTGCGGACTTGATAAACAGTTCGATAAAATGTGATTTTTACAATTAGGATACCTTTTCGAACTGGCTGTTATACAACTCGGCGTAGAAGCCGTTTTTTTCCAAAAGGGTTTCATGGTCGCCGCTTTCCACAATATCTCCGTCACGCATAACCAAGATCAGGTCTGCATCCTTAATGGTAGAAAGACGGTGGGCGATCACAAAGCTGGTACGATTTTCCATCAATTTATCCATTGCCTTCTGGATCCGCAATTCCGTACGGGTATCCACAGAAGAAGTAGCTTCGTCTAAGATCAGCATGGGCTTGTCTGCGATCATGGCACGGGCAATGGTGAGCTGCTGTTTTTCACCCTGAGACAGGGTGACCTGCTCATTGAGCACCGTGTCATAGCCCTTAGGCAAGGTGCGGACAAAATGGTGGAGTCCAACAGCCTTGCAAGCCTCACGCAGTTTCTCCTCGGTGACATTTTCTGTGCTGTATACCAGATTTTCCCGCAAAGTCCCCTCAAAGAGCCATGTATCCTGTAAAACCATACAGAACAGGTCGTGGACTTCTTCTCGGGTCATTTGGCTGATAGGCACACCGTCGATTCGGATCTCACCACCGGTCAGCTCATGGAACCGCATAAGCAAGTTGACCATAGTGGTCTTGCCGGCTCCCGTAGGCCCAACAATAGCGATCTTCTGCCCCGGCTGTGCCACAGCAGAGAAATCATGGATGATCGTCTTGTTCGAATCCTCGTAGCCAAACCGCACGTGGTCAAATTCCACCTTGCCACGCACCCGGTCAAGCTTCGGGTTTTTTTGGCGCTCATCTTCCATTTCCTCTGCCTCTAAGAACTCAAAGACTCTCTCTCCTGCGGCCGCACCGCTCTGCATGGTTTGCATGGATTGGGAAATCTGATTCATAGGCATGGTGAACTGGCGAACGTACATAATAAAGGCAACGATGGTACCAAAGCCGATCTTGTTATTGAACACCAAAAGGGCACCGACTACGCAAACTGCCACATAACCCAGATTTCCCATAAATCCCATAAGGGGATGCATGAGACCGGACATAGCCGCCGCACGGAAGCCGGAATTGCGCAGATCCTCGTTCATAGAATCAAAGGTTTTCTTGGATTCCTTTTCGCCGTTATAGGCTTTCACAACCGTATGACCGGAATACATTTCCTCAATATGGCCATTGATCCGCCCTAAGTTTTTCTGCTGGGCGATGAAATATTTATGGCTCCGTCCCATAATGGCAAACATCAGCACGAAGCCAATCACACCGGACAGGATGGCCGTTACAGTCATTAGGAAATTATGGCTGAACATCAGGATCAGGGCACCGATCATCTGTGTCACAGAGCTGACCAGAGAGGCAAGGCTCTGATTCAGAGATTGCCCGATGGTATCGACATCGTTGGTCACACGGGAAAGGACATCGCCCGCAGAGGTACGGTTATAGTACCACATAGGCAGACGGTTGATCTTCCCTGAAATGTCCCCACGGAGCCTCTGTGAGATCCGCAGTGTCACCATGGCCATGATTCTACCCTGAGACACGGAAAGGATCAAGGAAGATGCGTAGAAGCAGAGCAAAGTGATCGCGATCCGTCGTACCTTTTCCATATCGATCCCCGTTAGGATCCCTGCGGAAATCACATCCGTCAGATCTGCGATCCTCCCCGGCCCCATCAGGGTCAGGATGGTGCCTGCAAAGGCACAGAACAGGGAGAAAATCAGGTGGGCTCGATAGGCTTTGCAATAATCTAACAGCTTTTTCCATGTACCGGAAAAGTCCTTAGCCATCTCCGGTTTGCGTGGTGGAGGGCTCATACCAATTCCTCCTTTGACAACTGAGAATAGGCAATCTGACGGTAGACCTCGCAGGTGTCCATCAGCTCTTTATGGGTACCCTTTCCCGCGATCTCTCCTTCGTCCAAGACGATGATCTGATCTGCATCCCGAATGGTACCGATCCGCTGGGCAACGATGATCTTGGTTGCCCGGGCACATTCCTTCTTCAAGGTTTCCCGCAGGATCCGATCCGTACGGTAATCCAGAGCGGAGAAGGAATCGTCAAAAATAAAGATCTCCGGCTTCCGCGCAATGGCACGGGCAATAGATAGCCGCTGTTTCTGGCCACCGGAGAAGTTGGTGCCGCCCTGTGCCACATAGCTTTCGTAGCCGTGGGGCTTTTCTTCTACAAAGTCTGCCGCCTGTGCCGTGGTAACGGCATGGACGATTTCTTCGTGGGAAGGGGTTTCACCGTCTTTATCCCCGTAGGCCACGTTGGAAGCCACAGTGCCGCTGAACAGGAAAGCTTTCTGGGACACATAGCCGATCTTATTCCGCAGGGATTCTTGGGTGTAGTCCTTTACATTCCGCCCGTCCACCAGAACCTCTCCCTCTGTGGCATCGTAAAACCGAGGGATCAGGTTCACAACGGTGCTTTTTCCGCTACCGGTGGCTCCAATCAAGGCTACTGTCTGCCCTCTTTCCGCAGTAAATGTAATATTGCGGATCACAGGCTCTTCCCCATGGGCATAAGCAAAGGCAACATTGCGAAACTCCACCTTTCCCTTGGATAGGCCCTCTGTATAGCTTCCATCCCGAATGGCAGGTGACGTTTCCAAAACCTCGTTGATACGCTTTGCAGAAACAGAAGCCCGAGGAACCATCACAAAGACAAAAACCAGAGACATAAAGGACATGACCACCTGCATGGCATAGGACAGATAGGTCACCATATGTGCAAAGAGCATGGCCTTTTCCGGCAAGGCAGCCCTGTCGATGAGTATCGCACCGATCCAATAGATAGAAAGGCTAAGACCGTTCATAATCAAATTGATCCCCGGCATCATGGTTGCCATGACGTACTGGATCCGCAGAGCGTTTTCCGTCAGTTCGTCATTGGCACGGGCGAACTTACCTTCCTGATAGTCTTCTGCGTTATAGGCCCGAACCACACGGATGCCGTTGAGATTCTCACGGGTCACACGGTTCAGATTGTCCATTAGCTGCTGCATTTTCTTGAATCTGGGAATGGCAACGATCATAGCAACTCCAATGATCCCTAAAAGGAATGCCACAGCCATCCCGGTAGAGAGGGTCCACTGCCAGTTTTTCACAGAGATCTTTCCAATGGCCCAAGCAGCAGTAATAGGTGCTTTAACCATGATCTGCAGACCCATTACAATGAGCATCTGCACTTGGGTAATATCATTGGTGGAACGGGTGATGAGAGAAGCGGTGGAAAACCGTCCCATTTCCTCCAGAGAAAAGTTCTGCACACGGGAAAACAGCCGACCCCGGAGAGTCGCGCCGAAATTGGTTGCGATCCGTGCCACGATCACAGACACGATCACAGAAGCCACCAGACTGCCCAAGGCACACAGGAGCATCAGGCCCCCTGCCTCAAGGATCTCCGACATTTCACTGCCGGGAGTCTGTACCAGCATGGTGATCTCTGTCATGTAGTCCGGCATAGTCAGATCCAGCCAGACCTGCGCCAGAATAAAGACTATGCTGAACGCCGCAAGACCCCATTCCCGTTTGCCTAAGTGTTTCACAGCTTTTATCATAGACAAACCTCTTTCTTCCTGAAATTTTCCCATAGTATACCATGAATTTGTCATAGATTCAACGGTTCATTTTTGAATTTTTTTCGACATTTTAACTCTCATTTTTCTTACACCGATTGAAAAACACGGTAAAATGTGGTATGCTTTAGGTACCTTACCTCTCAACAACGATACAAAGGAGAAAGATCATGATACGATTTTTAGCATTACTTTTGATAGCGGCCTTGAGTTTGAGCCTCCTGCCCATGGTCTTTGCCGCTAAAGAAGAGACCCCTTCCACGGAGCCTCTGACAGAGGAAGATTATGCCCTTGCAGATCTCATGTGGGCAGAAGTCAACGCCAAAGAAGAATCTATGCTGGCAAAGAAGGCTCCCGTTTCCAAAACCGTGGAGGCTCTCATTGCCACCGTTACCGCCTCCCCCTATTACGAAGAAGACAGCCTGATCCGCAACGGCGACCACTTCTTCTGGGAGACCACCGACGGCATCGCCTGCGGCTACTCTCCCCGTCTGTCTGCCATGGCCCGAGAAGAAGCCGACCGAGACGAAAGGGAAGTATCCCCTTCCCCTGACATTTCCTCTTATACGCACAAAAACAGCACCACCGGAAAGAATGTCTATCTGTTCCAGCCCTATTACGGACTGGATCGGGATTTTACCACCCAGTATGTCACCGAATCTCAGCGGATCGCAAAGGCTCTGGGAGGCACTGCCACCACTTATCGCACCACCAATGCTACCATAGATGCCATTGCCAATGCTATGGAAGAAGGTGCTGTTATCATCTTCGACAGCCACGGAGACACAGACTACGCTAATGGCGATGATTATGCCACCCGTGCCAACACCTCTTATATCTGTCTGCAAACCAACGAAGGCATCACCCCGAATGATATGCAAAAGGTCTCCGGTCCCTTCAGCAGCTACTACCATGCCTACTATGCCGGAAACTACGGCCAGATGCAGTACTACTGCGTAGACGGCACCGCCATTGCAAATCATATGGACAAGAACGCTCCCAACAATCTTCTCTGGATGGCCCTCTGCCTCAGTATGACCACAGACGGACTCCACGCTCCCTTGATGAAAAAGGGTGTAGGCGTAACCTATGGCTATTCTCAATCTGTTACTTTTGAATATGACTACGCGTGGGAAGAAGTCTTCTGGGACAACATGCTCGCAAACAGTACCGTTGCAAATGCTGTAGCCGCCATGAAAGAAGAAGTCGGTCTATGGGATTGGTGCCATAGCAGCAGCTACGACAGTCTTTGGGAAGCCCGTGAATATTACTGTGCCTTCCCCATTGTGGTTTCCGCACAGGATCCCTACCCCGGCCACGGAAAGGTAGACGACTACCAGACAGTCCGTTCCACATGGGTTTTAAACAACAACTGTTCTCACAGCAACGTGGCATATTCTCCCGAAGTTCCCGCCACCTGTCATGAGGCAGGCACCATGGCTTACTATCAATGCAGCTCCTGCAACACCTATTTTGCAGATCAGGGACTAAGTACCATCCTGACTTGGGAACAGATCCTAATCCCCCGGATGGAACACGATTACGCAGGGAACGCCACCGTTGTTCCTCCCACCTGTACCACAGAGGGCTATACCCTCCACACCTGCAAGCTCTGCGGAGAATCCTATACATCAGATCCTACCCCCTCTGCCGGACACAGCTTCACGACCACCACAACAGAACCTACCTGCACCACAGAAGGGTCTGTTTCCCATCTTTGCACCCTCTGTAATTACAGCTATCAAGAGTCTGCCACCCCTGCTTTGGGTCATATCTATGAAAATGGAATTTGTTCCCTCTGTGGCAGACCGGATCTGCCGGATAATCCTTTTACAGATGTGAACGAAAACGACTACTTCGGCATCCCTGTATTATGGGCACTGAAAATGAATATTACCAACGGCACCTCCGCAACCACCTTCGGTCCCGAAAAGACCTGTACACGCGGTCAGGTGGTCACCTTCCTGTGGAGAGCCTATGGTTGTCCGGAGCCTATGACTACAGAGAACCCCTTCAGTGATATTTCCCCCAATGCCTATTACTATAAAGCTGTCCTCTGGGCAGTGGAAAATGGCATTACCCAGGGAACAGGCAAGGGAAAATTCTCTCCGGATAAGGGCTGTACCCGTGGACAGGTAGCCACCTTCCTGTGGAGAGCACAGGACGAACCCACCCCCGAAAATACGGATAACCCCTTCTCCGATGTAGCAGAAGGCGATTATTACTACACCGCTGTCCTGTGGGCAGTGGAAAAGGGTATTACACAGGGAACCGGCAAGGGAAAATTCTCCCCGGATAACAGCTGTACCCGTGGCCAGATCGTCACCTTCCTCTACCGGGCAATCGCATAAACCAAAGGGGCTGTAAAAAAAGTCCCATAAAAAAGCAGGCTGTGCCGAAAGGTACAGCCTGCGAATTTTTTATAGAAGAAGGGCTGATTCTGTAGAAAAATCAGCCCTTTGGTGGTATAATTTAACTACCATGAAAAATCAACC
>JAZOXB010000131.1:0-6806 GCA_045659585.1 Faecousia sp.
AAGTTTATCTTCTCTCTCGGTTCTTACACAGGTAGCACCGAGGATCTGACCATGAAGGTCACCTACAAGGATATTAACGGCAAGGATAAGGAAAAGATCATCACCGATCTTGAGATCTATAATGCAAGCCGTGGCTACTACGCTTTCACTCTGGATTCCCTGTTGGCCGCAGAGCTCCGCTCCGTGCTGACGGTACAGATCCTGTCCGGTGATACCGTGGTTTCCGGCACTCTGCAATATGCCGCCGACACCTACGGCAACGGTAAGACCGATGCACTGGGTGACCTGTGCAAAGCCCTCTTTGCCTACTCCGACAGTGCCAAGGCTTACTTTATAAATTAAAATACATAGCCAAAAATTAGCATAATCTAAACCCAAAGGCTCTGTTGCGGAAGCACCCCTTCCCCAACAGAGCCTTGATCTATTTCCAAAATTCCGATTTGTCGAACTGTTTGTTTTTTTGGTTAATTCATGTGTTGCGTAAATACCATAACCTTATGACTCAGGCTTACCTTATGCCCCGGCTTGGGGCGATACTTTCTTGTGTTACCAAGAAGGTATCCAAAAATATATTTCTCTCCTAAAAACGCAAGTTTTGGGTCAAAATATTTGACATACTTCCCATTTATCGGTATAATTATTTTGAAATGTTATACATTGGAGGAAAAAATATGTGGAAACGACTTCCTATTGTGTTTCTTGCTCTTCTGCTTTTGTTGCAGTTGACACCTGCCGTTGCAGCGTATCCTGCCCCTACCTACGGCGCACAAGATGCTATTAGCAAAATCGAGGGAGAAATCCCCCTTTCCTTTACCCACCGCGGTGCTTGGAGGATGGCTCCGGAGAACTCCCTCCTTGCCTTCTACCACTCAATCACCATGGGCATTGACGGCATTGAGATCGATGTCATGCTCAGCAAAGATGGTGTTCTGACTCTGTTCCACGACACCACCATTAATCGTACGGTAGTAGGCTCAACCGGCAATGTGGCAGACTATAACTGGTCTTCTCTTAAGTCTATGGCATTGCGTGCAGAGCAAGGCGGGTCCTCCTTCACAACGGCCTACACTATGACTGCCGCCCAGGCTAAAATCCTCAATAGCCTGCCCAACTATAAGACTCACTACGGTGCCGCCGCGGCCTCCGGCGGCAAGGTCTACCCTGCTCGCTTTGATGACTGCGTGGACTTGGTAAAAATGTACGGCCCAAAGACCCTGATTACCATTGATAAGTGTACATCTCAGGAGATCTTTGTGGCATGCTATAAGATCCTGCGTGAGAAGGATATGTTGAGCAACGCGTACTTCAAGATCTCACAGAATGTAAGCACCATTAACACCTGGACAACCGCCGCCGCAAATGCATGGAACGCTGCCTACCCCAACGACACCATTACCCAGGCAGATGTTAAGAACTCTATGTTACAAATGTATGTTATGGGTAAACCCAGCGCCGGCACCCTTCAGAACCATCTGAACAACGGCACATACTTAAAAGCTGTTGAGGTTACTTACGGTGCAGATACCTGCGAAGAGCGGGAGGCTATCATTACAGAATCCTTCGATACTTTCTGCGACACGAACAATATTGCACTTTACGGCTCCACTATTTCCACCGGTGGTTGGAGTGGTGGAAGACCCGATAGCGAAAAAACCTGGGCATATATGCTGGATATCGGTTTTGACGGCATTATGACCGATCGTCCCAGTGAGCTTTCTGCCTACCTTTATGACTACAATCGTCAGCGGGCTTCCACCGAGACCATTCAGGCAGAGCATTTCCATAATATGAACTCTGTAAATGCCAATTTCTCCCTTGCTTTGGCAGCAAATTCCTCTATGAACAAGGTGGTCAATAACCTGCGCAACGGAGAATGGATGGAATATCGTAACGTATCCCTTACCGGCAAAGAAAACCAACTGAAGATCGGTGTCCGTGGTCTTCTCAAGGGTGCAAAGCTGAATTTCTACATTGACTCGATTTCCGCCAGCAACTTGATCGGCACTTATACTCTGGCAGCGGATTCTGCAGTAGGTGCAAAGACCATTAGCCTGAACAAGTTCGTTCCTGCCGGTGTGCACAAGATCTTCGTTCAAGCCTCCGGTACCGCAAGCACCAACCTTGCTAATTTAGACTATTTCACCTTTGTTTGCAACTCTGACTACACAGCATTTGTCCCGGCCTATTCCGGCGGTACCTCTTCCGGCTGGATGACCTATGATTGCGGTCAATATCTTGGATTGTCAAACACCGGCACGCAGTCTAAAATGCGGATCGTTACGGGTACCACTGCCAGCCAGTTCCTGACCTTTGGAACGACATTAAAGGAAAAGGGCTATACCGTCCTGTACGAAAAGAAGATCCCTGCACAGTCTGAATACAATCGTCATTACAAATTTTTAGCCCCCGATGGGAGTCATGTTGTCTACACCTACTTCGTAGATGCCTATAAAGAAACCCGCATCATTGTAGATACCAATAGGGATACTTTCCGCCGGATTTCCTACACCGGAAGTGGCAAAAATGTGGGGCGTACAGAGCTGTACATGGTTCCCTTCTCCGCAGCCCAGGACGGCTACGGCTACAACAGTGACTACGGCAGCCAAAACCGCAATAACGCAGGTTCTATGTTCGTTATCAAGTTTGCAGACAATAGTCTCTTTGTTATTGATGGCGGCAGTTATATGCAGATGAGCGACCGCGACTGTGAGCGTGTCTATGCTTTCCTGCGACGGATCACCGGTATTCCCGAAGGGCAGAAAATCACCATTAACACATGGTTTGTCACCCACTATCACGATGACCATGTTTCAGGTTTCCCCCGTTTCCTTTCTAAGTACTACACCCAGTTTGACTTACAGAATGTCATGTATAACTTTGATGTAGCAGGATCTTCCGATGATAATATGGAAATTATCGGCAAACTCTACCCCAATGCCAAGTACTACAAACAGCACACCGGTGAATATTTCACCATTTGTGACGTTCGTTTCGATGTTCTATATACCGTTGAAGATCTCTACACTCCCAACAGTAGCAATCAGCTCATTACTCGTGATGTAGGATGTATGCGTAAGTCCGACGAGGAAAATAACTGTTCTTCCGTTCTCCGTGTGACCTTTGACGGAAAAACAGCTCTTCTTACCGGTGATATTTATGATGCAGATCGGATCTTGATAGATATGTATCCTCAAGCAGATCTCCAATCGGATATTCTCCAGATCCCTCATCATGCTTTTGACGGACATGTCACACTGGTTAAGACCATTGCCCCCTCTATCTCCTTCCTGAATCAGGTAGAGCAGGCCACCACAAACCGCAAGGACCTCTACACCAACAACCACAACTGGATGCCCTACGCCGGAACCATCTATTACGGCAACTCTAATCTGGTTGGCTATTGTGCAGAAGAAGGTATTTTCCTCCAAGAACCCTTTACCGAAGATGTTGACTGGCTGTCTTGGGGCAACCTTACTCGGGATATGGAGGAAGCCAACTATTACGAAAGCGGAACCGTAGCAGATCCCGAACAGTATTACCGCTACGATCGTGTTACTACAGCCCCCGATAAAATCAACGGCACATATATGATCGTAGATAATAAGATGGGCTATCCTCTCTATTACAGTACTGCAGACGGCACTGTTACTAACGGTTCCCAAGCTTTGTACTCCAATGACAGATACTATTTTGGTGCCTCACAGCGCAGATACGTTAACTGGAATATGACCTTTAACGCAACGGATGATCCTTCCCTGGCTATTGTCAGCGGCGGCAAGGGCTACTATATATCCGGTGCCGTCAAGAAGGGCAGCGGAGATTATTGGGGGACCAATACCAAGAACCCCAACATGGCTCTTGGCAGAGGAGATACCTATACTGCCTCCGGCATGTTCGGAAAGTGGGCATCCTTCACCAATCAGATGGAAGCTACCACCAACTCCGTCCGAATGGACATGCTACAGGATAATACCTTCCTCCTCTACGCCCGGTATAACAGTAACGGTAGCACTTACCATCCACTTTACCGTGATGCCTATATGGCCACCACGGATCAGGGCTG
Source organism: Faecousia sp. (assembly GCA_045659585.1). GTDB lineage: Bacteria > Bacillota > Clostridia > Oscillospirales > Oscillospiraceae > JAZOXB01. The sequence continues at coordinate 4,064 of JAZOXB010000131.1, forward strand.
GGGTGCCTCCAGCCTAACCAGGGATGAGGTCAATGCAAAGGTAGACTATCCTGCTCTCCGTCTGTACTCCTACAACGCCACCCCTGATACCCTGCTCCTGTCGTGGACAGGACATAAAGACTACTATACCAACCCCGGCATTAGCAAGAGCCAGGCGCTCTCCCTCTTAACTGCTGATCTGCGGGTGAAATATCAGTTCAAAAATTCTAAGGACAGCGGCGAAATCTTCTATGACGGCTGGCAGGCAAATGCTATGGGCACCTACTGGCTGGAATTTCCCTCTAACTTCAGCGGTAGCACCCCCGGCAACTACACCATTACCATTCGGTTTAAGAGCCACGGCGGTTCCGTTGTGACTGTAGGAAATTTCACCCTCCATATCCAAGATCGGAGCAATGATCCTGCTACCCGGTCCCTGTTCTTCGATTTCAACGACGATATCGCATCCAGAAAGAATTACCGGCAGGAGGGACAGTATAACGGCATCAACTTTGATGCTGCCTCCCGTTGGGAATTCATCGAATACAACGCTTCCACCAAGACCAACGACGTTACCTCCGGTTTTGTAGATGCGCTCTCCGGCACACTGAAGATCTACACCAAGGCAGCAGATACCGCCAGAAAGAATCTATCGTTCCGCACCTATGCCGGCAGTCTCAATCCTCTAAGCTACAGCCCAAAGGATGCCGAGATCATCCAGATCCGCTTCAAAGCTGAGAATTTAAAGGCTGCCATAGGCGAAACAGCCAATTTCCGTCTGTGCTATTTCAAGGACGGCGGCACCGAGCTCTTCTACGATACTCTTTACAGTCTCGGAGCAAATTATGTCGCTAATGGAAAATATGCAGTTGTAACCGTGAATACAAGTTCCGATTTTCGCAATGCAAGTTCCATTACAGGTCTACGCCCTGCATTCTCCTATGTAATTCCCGCAGATACCTCCAAGCCCGGATCTGTTACCATTGACTATCTGTACATCGGCCCTGCTTCCGGAGCCCCTGTACAGGAAGATCGGAATCTGTTTTTTGACTTCACCAACAAGGACGCAGATCGTCAGCGTTACACCGCAGAGGCCTATAACGATCTGAATTTTGATCGAGAAGAACAGCCTCATTGGGGTACCTCCGAGACCTCTACTACAGCCAAGATCTATGATGATTGCTCAATTTCCAACGAGGAAGGTATTCTCCGTGTAAATGTGGCAGAGGGTCTTGCCTATGGCACTACCAACAGTTATTACGGGCCATGGATAGCTACATCTGCACCTGCAGGCTATTTTGTAGATCGGAATAATCGGGAATATCACGCCTTGGGCTATGAGCCTCAGACAGGAGACTTCATCCGGCTCCGCTTTAAGCTGGAAGGCTGTGTTTCTGCAACAGGCTCTGATCCCCAAGTAGTTGTGGTCTATGATTACACAACCGATGGCGTTTCTAACCGCGGAAGCTACAATATGACAGCAAATTACACCCTGCAAAACGGTGTATACCAAACCATTACCATTCCCGTAAGTACTGAATTCGCCAATGCGGATGTGATCACCAATTTAGGCTTCCGCTTCTGGCACATCAAATCCCAAGCCAAGGGTTCCGGTAAGGTTGTTATCGACTACATTTATGTAGGATCTGCGGAAGATGCGCCTACCGTTTCCTACACTGTAACCTTCGCCCAAGCAGATGGAACTGTCCTATACCGTCAAGATGTGGTTGAGGGCGGTACTGCAACCTATGCAGGCGCAACCCCCACCAAGGCCTTCGATGGAACCAACCACTACGCTTTCAAGGGATGGGATAAAGCTCTAACCAATATCACTGCAGATACCACCGTTACCGCAACCTATACCGCAATAGCCCACAGCTATACCTATGCCAAAGTGGATGCCACCAACCACAAGGCTACCTGTTCCTGTGGCTACAGCAAGTCCGAAGCTCACAGCTTTACATACAAAGCAACCAAGAATCCCACCACCTCCGCAACGGGCACTCTGACGGGGACTTGCTCTAAGTGTTCCGGCACAACCACGGTGACTCTGCCCAAACTGAATACCACGGACTACACCAAGACCGTAACTAAGGCGGCTACCTGTACCGCAGACGGAACGGATACCTACAAGTGGAAGACCACTACATACGGATCCTTCAGCTTTACTGCAACTACCACTAAGTTAGGCCATGCCTACACCTACGCCGTAACCACCAACCCCACCACTTCTGCAACAGGTGTGCTGACCGGCACTTGCTCCCGTTGTACCACGAAGCCCACGGTGACTCTGCCCAAACTGAACACCACGGACTATACCAAGACCGTAACTAAGGCAGCCACCTGTACCGCAGCGGGTACGGATACCTACAAGTGGAATACAACCACTTACGGTTCCTTTAGCTTTACTGCCTCCACTTCCAAGTTGGGGCACAATTACACAAACTATACCGCAACCACCAACCCCACTACAAGTGCTACCGGTGTACTGACCGGAACCTGTTCCCGTTGCTCCGGCACTACTACAGTGACCTTGCCCAAGCTGAACACCACAGACTACACCAAGACCGTCACCAAGGCCGCCACTTGTACCGCAACCGGTACCGATACCTACAGGTGGAATACAACCACTTACGGTTCCTTCAGCTTTACTGCCTCCACTTCCAAGTTGGGGCACAATTACACAAACTATACCGCAACCACCAACCCCACTACAAGTGCTACCGGTGTACTGACCGGAACCTGTTCCCGTTGCTCCGGCACT
>JAZOXB010000132.1:0-4228 GCA_045659585.1 Faecousia sp.
TAACCCAGGCGGAGGAGGATCCCTATCAGTTGGAACTGAAGGAGCCGGAAAGCAGTTATGGATCTCCGGTGATCAATATTTTAAAGTCGGAGGCCAAGCGGTCTTAGGAAGACAATTGATAGATTCAACTCCTTGGCGCACAGAACGACATGGCTACGATCCGACTTTAACCCAGGCGGAGGAGGATCCCTATCAGTTGGAACTGAAGGAGCCGGAAAGCAGTTATGGATCTCCGGTGATCAATATTTTACTGTTGGCAGTGGATGGAGAGCGGAATGACACACAGATCATTTGCAGTGTGGATTTGGCAGACCGATCCTTGTCTATGATCAGTATTCCCAGAGACACCTATGTAGCAGGGGACTATAAGGTTCCCAAGGCAAAGAATATTTATGCCGCTTACGATAAAGCCAAGGCTGTCGGAGCTGTAAAGGATGCAGTTCGTGGCATGATGGGTTTTACCCCGGATTATTACTTCCTGCTGGATGAGGGTACCCTTACGCAGGCACTTTCTTTGATCGGAGGATTGTCCTTCGATGTACCGGAAATTCCTGCCTATCATAGCCTTAAGAGCGGCACACAGACCCTGGAAGGAAAAACTGCCTTTGAGCTGTTCCGCTTTAAGAACAGCTGGAAGGATGTTGAGACCGACCCTCCCCGTGTGCAACGGACATTCCTCTTGACCCTTCTGGATGCACTTTTGGAAGACAAGAGCCGGATTTCCGAAATCAGTGTCAAGCTTTCCGAGGTTGCAGATACAGATCTGACTGTAGAGGAGCTGGCATATTTGGGATTCCTTCTGGCTGACTTCGACTTTGAGAATGCTTTCAGCCGAGCACTTCCCGGGGGAGAGAAGGAAATCGACAAGGAGACCTACTATGTGGTAGATCCCGAAAAGGCAGTAGAGCTTCTGAATGAACATTTTAATCCCTTGCAGAAGGAGCTTACAGTCTATTCCGTAAACTTCCGACAGGAACAGGGGGCCAGCGGTGACGGAGAATATTCCGATTACGGCTTCTCCAGCTCAACGGAGGAAACGGAAGACGACTCCGACGGAAGCGGGGATTCCGATGGAGACAGTGACTCTGACGGGGAATCGGATCCTACAGAGGATAACGATCCACCCGCAGAACAGGATAATACGGAAGCTCCTCAAGAGGATGGAGATTCCGAATAACGGCAAAGCCTAATTCACCTAATTCAAAGGAAAAGGAGAATTTCTATGAATACACCGAAAGAAATCGCATTACGTGCGGCCAAGGCTCTGGATGACAAGAAGGGCATTGGCATCAAGCTGTTAGAGGTGGCGGATGTTACCAGTATTGCCGATCATTTCCTGATCTGCACCGGTAGTTCCAATACCCATGTTAAGACCCTCTGCGATTGCGTAGAAGCAGTTGTACAGGATGAGATGGGGGAGACCCTGCTTCATCGTGAGGGACATCGGGGTGGCACTTGGGTCCTGCTGGACTTTGGTTGCCTGGTAGTCCATGTGTTTACCAATGAGACCCGTGAATTTTATGATCTGGAGCGTCTTTGGAACGACGCTAAGGAAATTCCCGTAAATTTTGAGGAGATTTAAGGATGAAATACGATTTTACTGCGATTGAGCAAAAGTGGCAAAAAATCTGGCAGGAAAAGAATCTCTACGCATCCGTTACCGGTGCCGATAAAGAGAAGTTCTACGCCCTGATCGAGTTCCCGTACCCCTCCGGCGTAGGCCTCCATGTTGGTCACGCTCGTCCCTACACCGAAATGGGTACCATTGCCAGAAAGCACCGCATGATGGGTCAGAATGTTCTGTTCCCCATGGGCTATGATGCTTTCGGTCTGCCTACTGAAAACTATGCCATCAAGAACCACATCCATCCCAGAGTCGTTACCGAGACCAACGTAAAGAATTTCCGTGGTCAGCTCCAGGCCCTCGGCTACAGCTTTGACTGGGATCGTGAGATCGATACCACCGACCCCAAGTACTTCAAGTGGACCCAGTGGATCTTCCTGCAGATGTTCAAGAAAGGTCTTGCATACAAGGCACAGATGCCTGTTAACTGGTGTACTTCCTGTAAGTGCGTCCTTGCCAACGAGGAAGTCGTAGATAACGGCTGTGAGCGTTGCGGTAGCCCTGTTATCCGTAAGGAGCAGAGCCAGTGGATGCTGAAGATCACCGAGTACGCACAGAGACTTCTGGATGATCTGGATGATGTAGACTTCATCGATCGTGTTAAGTCCCAGCAGAGAAACTGGATCGGCCGTTCCACCGGTGCAGAGGTTCGTTTTGGCTCTACCATGGGTGACGAGATCACTGTTTTCACCACCCGTCCCGATACTCTTTTCGGTGCTACCTATATGGTTCTCTCTCCCGAGCACGCTCTGGTTGCCAAGTGGATGGATAAGCTGGAAAATGCCGATGAGGTCAAGGCTTATCAGGCAGAAGCCGCCGCTAAGTCCGATTTTGAGCGTACTGAGCTTGCTAAGGACAAGACCGGTGTTATGCTCAAGGGCGTTAAGGGCATCAACCCCGTAAACGACAAGGAAATCCCCATTTTCATCTCCGACTATGTTCTGTCCACCTATGGTACCGGTGCGATTATGGCAGTTCCCGCACACGACGATCGTGACTGGGCCTTTGCCAAGAAGTTTGGTTGTGAGCTGATCGAGGTCGTTCAGGGTGGCAATATCGAAGAAGCCGCTTTTACCGATTGTGATACCGGCATCATGGTCAACTCCGGCTTCCTCAACGGCCTGTCCGTAGAAGAGGCTAAGAAGGCTATTACGGCTTTCTTGACCGAGAAGGGCATTGGAGAAGCCAAGGTCAACTTCAAACTCCGTGACTGGGTATTCTCCCGTCAGCGTTACTGGGGCGAGCCCATTCCCATCGTACATTGCGAAAAGTGCGGCACCGTGGCTCTGGATGAGTCCCAGCTGCCCCTGCTCCTGCCTGAAGTAGAAAGCTACGAGCCTACGGATGACGGCAGCTCTCCTCTTGCTGCTATTACCGATTGGGTCAACACCACTTGCCCCTGCTGTGGTGGCCCCGCTAAGCGTGAGACTGACACCATGCCTCAGTGGGCAGGCTCTTCCTGGTACTTCCTCCGTTATATGGACAATCATAACGAGGATGCGATCGCTTCTAAAGAAGCCATTGATTACTGGGGACCTGTTGATTGGTACAACGGTGGTATGGAGCACACCACTCTCCACCTGCTGTACAGTCGTTTCTGGCACAAGTTCCTCTACGATATCGGCGTAGTTCCCACCAAGGAGCCTTATGCCAAGCGTACCAGCCATGGTATGATCTTGGGCGAGGGCGGCATTAAGATGTCCAAGTCCCGTGGCAATGTTATCAACCCCACCGATGTTATCAATGAGTACGGCGCAGATACCATGCGTAGCTACATCATCTTTATCGGTGACTTTGAGAAGGCAGCTTCATGGTCTTCCAATGCGGTTAAGGGCTGCAAGCGTTTCCTGGATAAGGTCTGGAATCTGGCTGAGACCGTTAACGACAAGGAGACCGAGTATTCCAAGAAGAACGAGTCCGCTATGCATAAGACCATTAAGAAGGTCTCTTCCGACATTGACGCCCTCAAGGGCAACACTGCACTGGCAGCGCTCATGAGCCTCACCGGCACTCTGTCCGACAATGGCTGTAATGCCGCCGAACTGAAGACTCTGCTCCAGCTTCTCAGCCCCTTTGCTCCTCACATTTGTGACGAGCTGTGGGAGCTCCACGGCTATGAGGGCATCTGCTCCGTATCTCAATGGCCCACCTATGAAGAGGCAAAGTGCAAGGACAGCGAGATCGATATGGCTGTTCAGATCAACGGCAAGCTTCGTGGCACCATCCATGTAGAAGCCGATCTGGATAACGAGACTGTTATTGAGGCTGCCAAGAACGACGAAAAGATCGCTCGTTTCCTGGAAAAGAGCGGTGGAAATATCATCAAGACCATCGTTGTTAAGAATAAACTGGTGAATCTGATCGTAAAATAAGGGTAAGTTTCGAGTAGAAAAAGAATTTGAAAAATATTTTTAAAAAATTTGTAGATTTCTCTTGACATTTATCCAAACTGCGATTATAATAAATCGTGCCTTTTAAGGCCCTGAACCCATCCTGGATTTAGCCGGATGGATCGGAGGGAGGGAAATCAATGTCTGAAATTCGAGTCAAAGAAAATGAATCTTTGGAGAGTGCTCTGAAGCGCTTTAAGAGATCCTGCCAGAA
>JAZOXB010000133.1:0-4071 GCA_045659585.1 Faecousia sp.
CGCAGTTTTCACGGAGATATTTTCTGTCAGAGCAAGGAAGAGTCCGATGGGAATACCCGTCGGTATTTCCGAGGACGATGACGATGCTATGACTGAAAAGATCCTGTGAAAACCTATCGGGGTTCGACTCCCCTCAGCTTAGTCTGTATGGGCTTATGCCTCTTCCATACCCAAGAGGCGGAGGGTCTTAGGATCTTTCTCTCCTCTGTAATACTTCTCCAGCACCTTTCCGTAAATAGAGCCCTCCCCCTCTGCCAGAGAAAACAGAGTCATGGATGAACATAGCTTTTGGGCATCGATCCAGCCGAAGATCTTTACAGGGTCATTCTCCTCCAGCTGAAGGAGAACCTCGGTGATCTCCCGAAGATGACCGCCCAAATAGGGATCCTTCAGATACTCCTTCGCCTCTGCCAAATCCACGATCCCGTAAATATAGGCACGGGAAGATCGTCCCAGATCTCTCAATTGGGGGAAAATATACCACATCCAGTGGCTGACCTTTTGTCCTCGGCAGATCTCTCGGAGGGCATGGCTGTAGGGTGCGGGGTCGCCCGTTTCATGGGCTTCCACAAATCGATCTAAATATCTCATAGCGTACATCCTTTCTGTATTGTACAGGAAAATCAGACCGATTTCCATGACACAGCAATGTGCGGAAATCGGTCTGTTGTTTATAAAATAGAATGACGGAGGAATTGTCTGGTTTTTTCCGACTTGGGTGCAGTGAATAGCTGTTCCGGGCTTCCTTCTTCTTCGATAATGCCTTCGGACATGAACAGGATCTTGTCGGACACCGTCCGTGCGAATTCCAACTCATGGGTAACGATGACCATAGTGGTACCGCTGTCCCGCAGGCTCTTAATAACACGGAGAACTTCTCCGGTAAGTTCCGGATCCAGAGCACTGGTAGGCTCGTCAAAGCAAAGGATCTCAGGATCCAACGCAAGTGCTCTGGCAATGGCCACACGCTGTTGCTGACCGCCGGAAAGCTGGTAGGGATAGTTCCCTGCCTTATTCTCCAAGCCGACCCGGCGGAGAAGCTCCATAGCCTTGTCCTTGATCTCCTCGGGGGAGCCCTTTTTCAGGAGAGAGGGAGCAAGGGTGATGTTTTCCAGAGCGGTATACTGGGGGAAGAGATTGAAGGATTGGAACACCAGTCCAAAGTGGAGACGATTGTCCCGCAACTGTACTTCCTTCTGGGGAACGCCGCCTTCGTAAAGGAGCTTACCACCTACACTGATGGTGCCTTTATCCGCAAATTCCAGGAAGTTCAGACACCGCAGGAGGGTGGTCTTGCCACCGCCGGAAGGCCCCAGCAGAGATACGACCTCCCCTCGTTCCATGGTGAAGTCAATATCGCGGAGAACCTCTGTCTTTCCGAAGCTTTTTTTCAGCCCCTGAATTTCTAATAATGCCATACGGGTTCTCCTTAAGTCTTGATGTAGTCCATGGACTTCTCTACCCGATTCAGTGCCACGGTGAGAAGACCGCTGAAGATCAGATAGAAAGCACCGGTCATAAACAGAGGCCACATGATGCCGTCACTCTTGATGTAGGCCTGTCCTGCCCATACGATCTCGTAGACAGAAATGACACGAGCGAGGGCGGTATCCTTTACCAAGGTGATGATCTCATTCCCCATAGGGGGAATGATCCGCTTAATGACCTGTTTTAAAACGATCTTAAAGAAGATCTGGCTCTTAGTCAAACCCAGAACCTGACCTGCTTCGTACTGACCCTTGGGGATGCTTTCGATGCCTCCCCGATAGATCTCGGAAAAATAGCAGGCGTAGTTGATAATAAATGCAACTGCTGCTGCGGCCATTCGACCTTCTGCACTTCCGCCCCAGATGGGATTACCCAACAAACCGGGGCCGAAGAAGATGACCAGGAGCTGCAGCAGGAGGGGCGTGCCTCGAACGATCCATACAATAGTACGGGTCAGCCATCTCAGAGGAGAGAAGGAGGACATGGAACCGAAGGAAATGATCAGTCCCAGAGGCAGGGCCCCCAATAAGGTAAGCGCAAACAGCTCTAAGGTTTTTAGAAAGCCGTCTCCTAAGGAGAGTAGTACCTCTTGCAGCATAATTTTGTTCTAATTCGACGGATTACTGGCCGATAATGGATTCCTGAACGCCGTAGATGTTAGCGATCTCCATCATGGTGCCGTCAGCGTAGCTGGTAGCGAAGAACTCATTGAGCTTTTCGGTCAGGTCGGAGCCCTTGCGGAAGCCAACGCCGTATTCTTCGGAGTTCAGCTTAACGGTGTAGGTCAGGTTTTCGTAGCTGGTGCCTTCGCCGATCATTGCGCCGGCCATGAGCAGGTCGATGATAGCGGCGTCGCAGGTGCCGGAAGCAACCTCGAGAAGAGCAGTAGCCTGGTCAGCAACGGGAGTAGCGGTCAGACCCTTTTCAGCGGCAACAGCCTGGCCTGCGGAACCTGCTTCAACTGCGAAGTTCAGTTCACCCAGAGAAGCCTCGGTGGTGTAGTTCTCAGCAACATCAGCGGAAACAACAACAACCTGTGCATTGTTGCAGTAGGGGTTGGAAGTGGACATAGCAGCCTTAACACCGTCGGTGAGGGTCATGCCGTTCCATACGCAGTCGATGCTCTTGTTGTCCAGCTCGGATGCCTTCAGATCCCAGTCGATAACAACGAACTCAGCGGTAACGCCCAGAGACTCTGCGAAAGCCTTAGCCATGTCAGCGTCGAAGCCGATCCATTCGCCGTTTTCCTGATAGTCCATGGGAGCGAAATCGGTAATACCAACGACCAGCTTGCCGTTAGCCTTAATATACTCGGTGTCGGTCAGTTCGGTTTCGGGCTTGGAGCCGCAAGCAGTCATGCTCATAAGTACGGCCAGAGCCAGGATCAGTGCAAAAATTTTCTTCATGGTTTTCATTTGGATTTACCTCCGATTTATTTTGATGGGCTTATTATACTTTACTTCAGTAATGATGTAAAGGGGTAATTTGTTAAAAGGTAAAAGTTTGTGATTTTTCACTATATTTCCTTTGCCCTCCCCCTAAGGATTTTAGGCACTTTACTGTAGTAATGCAGTAAACAAACGGCGTTTTTCCGCAGATCCGCTGTTGCAAAAGAAAAAATATGTGATATAATGAGAAAAATACCAATATAATATCCCTTTAGCCCACTTCATATCTTCCGAAAGGAGGGCATTCCATGTCTGTTTTGGCTCTGCGTATCATTGCCAGCATCTGTATGCTTCTGGATCATATCGGCTACTGCTGTGGATTTGAGATCCCCCGATATATAGGCAGGCTGGCCTTTCCCATTTATATGTTCTTAATGGTCAACGGTTTCCACCACACCAAAAACCGCACCCGCTATGCTCTCCGTCTGGCACTGTTCGCCCTTCTGTCACAGATCCCTTTTTCTCTTATGTGCTACGGTCGGGCCTTCCATCCCCGTCTCAATGTTATGGCAACCCTCCTTATGGGACTCTTGGCCATTTGGGCGGGAGAGGTCTTGCGACAGCATAAGAAGCTCCGCTACATCTGCCTCCTCCCCGGAATGCTCCTGTACGGAGTGTGCTTTTTGGGTTGGATCGAATCGGACTATGATTGCAAGGGGATCATCATGGCGGTATTTTTCTGGTACTTCTATGGAAAAAAACCTTGGATCGCCGTGGGTCTCTTCCTTGGGATCTGGAACTACAATATCGTATCCTTCATAGCAGATGTCCTGTACGGACGGGAGACTCCGGCCCCCACCCAATGGCAAATGACCCAAATGCTATCCCTGTTGTCCCTGCCCCTGATTTACCTGTATAACGGCAAGCCCGGCACCCTACCCCAAAGCCCCACAGGAAAGAAGTGGGTACAGTTGGCATTTTATGCTTTCTACCCCGTGCATATGTTAGCGCTCTGGTTCTTATTCCGCCTGTAATTTCATCCCCCGAGGCACCTGCATTTGAGCAGGTGCCTCCTTTTTTGCCCACTCCCTTCTCGGCATCACCCCATGCCCCACCCCGTACCAATTCCCGTTTATCGCTCCAAGGTCGCGAATGATATTCCCCACAGCCGTGGGGAATGATATGCCTACGGCAT
>JAZOXB010000134.1:0-2049 GCA_045659585.1 Faecousia sp.
AGGGGAGACCTGTGGTCTCCCGGTGTAGGAACTGAAAATTTGAACATTCTACCGTTTAAAATCACTGTTCTCTCTTCAAAACAGGCAGGCGACCACAGGTCGCCCCTACGGTGAGATACGATGGTTTATGCATCAAACAGACCGATAAACTGTGATTTGTAGTGCACACAAAATGGGCGTTAGCCCATAACTTCAATCCGTGGCGTAGCCACACCGACATACCCGTAGCGTATATCATCTGCAGTGCGGATATCATACCCGAAGGGCATATCATCCGTTCTTCAAAGAACGGAGCTCATTGCCAACCTATGGGGCGATTGGCGTTTCTTTGGGCGATCATGGCGTAGATTTGGGCTTTCTCGTCTACCAGAGCCATAAGACTTCCTTCGTCTGCGATATCCTCTTCGTAGGGATAGACCTTTGCCAGAGCTTCAAACTCTTTTTGAATAGCTTGTGCTTTGACGGGATTCCCTTCGGAAAGGCGAGCCAAGGCATATTCCGTTCGGAGAACAGTGGGATTTTTCCTCATGACCTTCATAAATTTTTTCTGATCGGGGGTCAGGAAGCTCTGTAGCACATTCCAACGGTTTTCTCGCAGGATCTCAATATAGATCCGCTGGCAGGTCAGCAGTCCCCTATGATATCCCACCATGGCACTGTCCGTTTCCAGCAGATATACCATGAGAGCATCGGCTTCCAAAAACTTATGCTGTTCCATGAGACGGAAGGCGGCAAGCACTCCCATTCCCGTTGCCATGGAATTTTCCATGGCTTCCTCCGAGGGGACGGGGAACCATTCATCGGGCATATTCTTCATCCGTGTGCCCTTGGATTCCTCTTCCACAATTCGGAGCTGGTTGCAGAAGGCCTCTGCTCCACGGGGATCTCTGAGAATAGACAGTGCGTTATGTCCGTCGTTGTTGACCATGGCCAATCTCAAGGGGATCCCGTTGGAAAGGGCACTGATAAAGCTCATACCGCCTGTCAGAAAGAATATGGCACCCGGCCATAGGGCTTCTTTACAGCAAACATAGCCTACAATACACGCAATACCACAGATGGCATTGAATATGGCACCGCCCAAATGATACAGCAGATAGGTTTTCGGGGTGATCTTGCCCTTTGGCAGGAACATCAGGCATTGTCCCCCGGTGCCGGCGAGAGAATATCTCTTGAGCTTTAGCTTGCCACCATCTTTGATCCACATAAAAGACCCTACTCGGAAGGAATGAAACCGATAGCCCAGAAGAAGTCCGAATATCAGATGTCCGCTCTCATGGATCAGAGCCTGGATCCAAATCAATGCAAAAACATACAAAAGGGAACCGATGTATACCAAAAGATGCAGACCGGAGGACAGATCGGCTGTGGCACGATCTAAGATCCTGTAAAAGAGGAGACCGAGGACGCCTCCGACCACCATGGATAGGATGGTTACCAAGGTGCTTGTGATTTTTGCTTTTTTATGTTTCTTGTTGGGAGTCATAGAAAGACCTCCGATTTTTGAATATGCTGTTATTTTATCATAATAGACCGATCTTTTCAATGGGGTTTTTTCGCCATATCCCCGATCTTGTGGAAGAAAAGGATATTTTACCGATTTCCCTTGACAGTTCCATGGGTATATGATAAAATTTATGGGTATAACTATGGGTTTTTACCATTTTGGGAAGAATCTGAAAGCAAACCATTTTTTATTCTTAATGAGGTGATTTTTATGTTGACTTGGGCAGAAAATATAGCCAAGCAAATCATTGCCCGCCGTCCCGATAAGGAAGAGTATGTCTGCGCCGCAGGTACCAGCCCTTCCGGCTCTATCCATATCGGTAATTCCCGCGATATCGCTACCAGCTTCTTTGTTGTACAGGCTCTCCGTGGTCTGGGCAAGAAGGCTAAGCTTCTCTTCAGCTGGGACGAGTACGACCGTATGCGTAAGGTTCCCGTCAATGTTGCCGCTGTCCGTGACGACATGGAGCAGTATGTTGGCAGACCCTATGTAGATGTTCCCAACCCCTTCGGCGATGCTCTGGGTGCTAAGACCTATGCAGA